>JBDHZS010000001.1:0-73608 GCA_039812025.1 Nocardioides sp.
ACCAGCGCGGCGAACACCAACGCGCCGGTGAGCGCGCCCACACCCAGCGTGCGCACGCGCAGCATCTCGGCTAGACCGGGGTGCCCGGATCGGGCGGCGTCGGCGACGAGGAACGAACCGGCCAGGTACGCACAGCTGCCGCCCGCGATCAGGCCGCCGAACAGCGAGGTCGGGTTCACCCACGACGAGACCAGGTCGCCGCCACCGTCGGCAGGGACTCGGCCGGAGGCGATTGCACCGGCTACGCAGCCCAGGAAGAAGGGCGTGATCAGTGAGGATCCGGCGAACACGATGCCGAAGAGCCGAGCTTGGCCGATGGTCGCGGAGTACTTTCGGAACGCGAAGGACGCCCCGCGCAGCACGATGCCGAGAAGAGCGAACATCAACGGTAACCAGAGCGTCGACATTGCCGCGGCGAACGTGCCGGGGAACGCCGTCCACCAGGTGACCAGCACGTAGATCAGCCAGACGTGGTTGGCCTCCCACACCGGTCCGATGCTGTGGTCGATCAGTGTGCGCACCTCCGCGCCGCGGCGGGCGCCGCCGGCGGTGGCGTCGAAGAAGCCGGAGCCGAAGTCCGCGCCACCGAACACCGAGTAGACGACGACGCCGGCGAACAGCGCGGCGGCCACCGCAATCTCCAGCGTCACCGGGGCGCCTCCTTCACGCCCTCGGCGGACTCGGGGCCGTAGGGACTGGGTAGGTCGAGCTCGCCGGCGCGCCAGCGTCGCGCCATGGACCGGAGTACGACGTAGGCGCCGACCGTCATCCCGAGGTACACCACGACGGTCCCAGCCAGGCTCCACCAGATCCACGGGTTGTCGGTTACGGCGTCCTCGGTGCGCAGCACCTGCCAGACCACCCACGGCTGGCGGCCGACCTCGGTGGCGATCCAGCCAGCCTCGAGGGCGATCATCGCTAGCGGGCCAGCGGCCACCGCGTATCGCAGGAACCAGCGGTTCTGCAGCAGGTCGCGGCCGCGCCATCGCACGAACCAGAACAGCAGCACGGACACAGCAAGCAGCGAGCCGATGCCGACCATGGACTGGAACGCCCAGTGGGTGATGTTGACCGGAGGCCGGTCGTCTTCGGGCACCTGGTCCAGGCCGGGCACCGGCTTGTCGAAGCTGTTGCGGGCGATCAGCGACCCGATCTTGGGGATATCGATGCTGTAGCGGACCTCGCCGTCGATCATGATCCCGCCCAGACGCAGCGGCGCCGGCTGCTCGGTCTCCTCGGCCAGCTCGAACGCGGCGAGCTTGGCCGGCTGGCTCTCGGCGACCCGCAGCCCGAGCACGTGCCCGACTAGCGGCTGGGCCAGCGCGAAGACTGTGGCGAAGACGAAGGGCACCAGGAAGCCGAGTCGGTGGTGCCGGTCGCGACGGCCGCGCAGCATGCCAGCGGCGTACACCCCAGCGACGGTGAAGCCGACGACCACGAAGGCGCCGACCCACATGTGGGCGAACATCAGCCACACGCCGTCGTTGAACATCGCCTTCCACGGGTCGACGTCGACGATCTCGCCGGCCGCGGTGAGCCGGAAGCCGGTCGGGTTGTTCATCCAGGCGTTGACCGCGATTACGCAGAACGTGCCGATCACGCCCGCGCAGGCCATCGGGACCAGCATCAGCAGGTGGATCCGCGGAGGCATCCGGCCCCAGCCGTAGAGGTAGATGCCGAGGAAGATCGCCTCGACGAAGAACGACAGCCCCTCGAAGGCGAACGGCAGGCCCAGTACGTCGCCGTACTTGCCCATCAGCCCTGGCCAGAGCAGGCCCATCTCGAAGCTGAGAACGGTCCCGGAGACCGCGCCGATGGCGAATAGCACCGCTGACACCTTCGACCACCGCTTGGCCAGCTCGAGCGCCACCGTGTCACCACGGAAGACCCCGCGCCAGTGGACGACGAAGATCATCGACGGGAAGGCCACGCCGAAGCAGGCCAGGATGATGTGCCAGCCCAGCGACAGCGCCATCTGGTTACGCGCGGGCAGCAGGCCGGACGGTGCATCAGACACCAGGACTTGTAGTGCCTCAAGGGTCATGGGCTCTCCTCAGTCAAGCCAGCACCAGGAACCGATCCCGGTCGCGATTTCACCGACGGTGCCTAGTTTTCGCGGACATGGTCGCCCCCTTGCGCCGGCATCAGGCGCCCGTAGTTTCGCCCCTTGCCGGCGAAAGCCTGATAGTCCACGCGCCGCGGGCAAGAGTCTACTATCGTTCATAGTAGATGGGCGAAGTGGGCTGGCCCTGTCTGCGTACTGCCGCTCCTACTATGATCCCTAGTAGGAGGTCGCGGTGCGAGTCTTGGAACTGACCTGCCCGGAGTGCGACGTCACTCTTCAGGCGGGCGGCGAAACGGAGCTCGTTGAGCTTGGGCTACAACATGAGCGGAGCATTCACGACCGCGCGGCCTCGCGGCGGCACGTGCTGACCTCGATCTGGCTCCAGAATCGATAATGGTGGCCCCGTTCGCGGTCAGACGGCGTCGGCCCGGATGCGCTGGATTCGACGAGTGGTGTCATTCGAAGTCCTCAAGTTCAGTGTGTCCGGGCCGATCTGTCTGATCAACAGCGATGATTCGCTGGGATCCTCCACCAGGAAGCGCCACCATGACCAAGTCTGCGAAGGCCGACGACGAGCCGAGGAGGGCGAAGGCCGACGGCGAGCCGAAGAAGGGGAAGAAGATCGTCGGAATCGTCGCCCTTCTCGCGGTCGCTGCCGCAGCGTACTTTCTCGTCCTCAAGCCGAAGTCCGAAGGGGATCCTGAGCCAGTCGCGGGCGAGGTCGTCACCCTCGAGCCGATCCAACTGAACCTCGCGGCCGGAAGCTATCTGCGGATCGCAATCGCGCTGCAGCTCAACGCTGAGGCCGAGGAAGCGGACGGCAGCAGAGCCCTCGACGCGACGATCGAGATGTTTTCAGGCCGAACCGTCGCGCAGCTTTCTGACCTCAAGCAACGGAAGAAGCTGAAGGAGGATCTCGCCGCTGAGGTTAAGGAGCTATATGACGGTGAGGTTATGGGGCTCTTCCGAGTTCCGGTGGGGGGTGAGCGGCGCGCCGGTGGCGGCGTGATCACCGGGTGTGAGGGGTCGAGGCCTCCAAGATCGGGAGCGACCAAACTGCCCGACCGGGAAGGCCTCGACGTTGTCCGAGCCTACGGCGCGTACCGCTGCGCGCTGCCATCACGACGCCACCTACTGCTCCCGATGTGACCTACTGGTCGGCCTCGGCGACCTGCATGTCACCGACGTCGACTTCGATCACGACGTCGGGGTGCTCACTGTCGGCGTGGAGTCGTCGCGGACGCCGATGGGCTGCACTAGCTGCGGCGTGATCGCGTACAGCCACGGCCGTAGCGATGTCACACTGGTCGACGCGCCCTGCTTCGATCGGCCCGTGAAGCTGGTGTGGCGCAAGCGGACCTGGCGGTGCGAGGAGTTGTCGTGCCCGAGGAGGGTGTTCACCGAGCAGGACCCTGATGTCGCGGCGCCGCGGGCGTTGCTGACGACCCGGGCGTGTTGGTGGGCGATCAACCAGATCCGCCGCGAACACGCCTCGGTCCGCGGCATCGCCCGGCAGTTGGGGACGACGTGGAACACGGTGTGGACCTCGATCGAGCCGCTGTTGCAGGAGATGGCTGACAACGAGTCCCGGTTCGCCGGCGTCAAGCGCCTCGGGGTCGATGAGCACGTGTGGCACCACGTCAGCGAGTTCCCGATCGCCGACGGCGGCCGCGGTCCCAAGCAGTTGACCGGGATGGTCGACCTCACCCCGGATCCCGACACAGGCAAGCCGAAGGCGCGGCTGCTCGACCTGGTCCCCGGCCGGTCTGGGAAGGCGTACAGCGACTGGCTCGCCGAACGGGGCGAGGCCTTCCGCGACGGTGTCGAGGTCGCCACGCTGGATCCGTTCCACGGCTACAAGAACGCCATCGATGACCAGCTCGAAGACGCGACCGCCGTGCTCGACGCGTTCCACGTCGTCAAGCTCGGCACCCACGCCGTCGATGAGGTCCGCCGCCGGGTGCAGCAGGAGATCCACGGCCACCGCGGCCGCAAGAGCGACCCGCTGTACGGCATCCGCACGATCCTGCGCTGTGGTCAGGAGAAGCTCACCGACCGGCAGCGCTCCCGGCTGGACCGCGCGATCGCCGCCGACGAACGCCACGACGAAGTCCTCGTCGCGTGGCTGTGCGCGCAGAAGCTGCGGTCGGCCTACAAGGCGAAGAGCCCAGCCGAGGGACGGCGCATCGCCGAGAACCTCATCCGCTCGCTGCCGACGTGTCCGATCCCGGAGATCAAGCGGCTCGGCAAGACGTTGAAACAGTGGCGCGAAGCGTTCCTGGCCTACTTCGACACCGGCCGCGCCAACAACGGCGGCACCGAAGCGATGAACGGACTCATCGAGCTCCACCGCCGCGTCGCCCGCGGCTTCCGCAACCGCGACAACTACCGCCTACGCATGCTCCTCATCGGCGGCGGACTCACCCACCCCCACCTCAGGTAGGAAGAGCCGGTTATGGATCTCTACATTACGGAGTTCGTGACGCAGTAGTCGCTGGAGCTCGCCGAGAAGGAGCCGCAACGCCGGGCCGGAACGACCCCACAGCAGTCCGGGATGTGTACCAGCCCACCCAGGAACCAACAACAGCCGTCCTGATCGGCGAAAACAACTCCCGTCCTTTAACTGGCGATAACCTATCTTCCGTCGCCCGGCGACGGGCGAGACCGCCGGCTGTGGCTGCAGGGTCGTCGATCTCACGGGGGACCTGCGCGGAGGGCGGTGACACAACGGGGCTAGTCACCCGGCTCTTGTCGCCGGCGGTGCCTTCACCTCGCCGTCCCGAAAGACGGGGAATTCGACGCCGCGTGCGCCTCGACCTTGACATCCCTGTTGTCGCTTAAGGCGGTGGCCTCCGCCCGCTATCGCGTGCTGTCCTGGGGCAGTATCTGTGCTGGATGAGCGCTCGACCTGGACCCCGCCTGTCTTCACGGCTCAGAACCATCTTTGGCCTATCTGTGCAGAATCCGGGTCCCCAAACCGCCGCTGACCTGCGACGATGCGGCGCACGGCAGTGCACTCTCAAGGCGGTAGAAGTCAGAGACCGGCCGGGGAGTGGGACGGCTCGTCGGATGGCGCCGCCGATGCGTACGAAGCGCCAGGCTGTGGCCAGCAGTCAGCGCAGTGCCAGCCATCCGGCTGGAGGCTACGACGCCACTGCCAGCGACTCGACGTACACCTCCAGATCTGCCTTGCGGACTAGGCGTGTGCGGTCGATGCGAACCGACTGCAGCTGGCCTGACTTCAGCAGCTCGTAGACCTTCGAGCGGCTGATGCTGAGGTAGGCGGCGACCTCTGGAATTCGGTAGAGCAGCTTGTCATCCATGGCTTCCTCCCGTGACGACGTCCTGACAGTCACCTATGGGAGTCGAAGACCCTCCGGCGATCACATGATCCGGAATCTCTTCCCGCGGGAGGCTCGTCGCAGCGCGGCCCGACGTCGTGCGACGAGGTCGTGACTTCACAGGCGTCGCAAGCTTCAGGCTCGCTCGGTGTGAGAGCGCCGCGTGATCCGGTCTAGTGCGTTCAGGTTCTTGTCGTCAGCGTCGGGAAGGCTGTGCAGGTACTTCTGGGTTGTCTGAATCTGGGCGTGGCCCATCCGATCCATGACGCTCTTGAGATCCGACCCCCCGGCGAGCAGCCAGGATGCGTGGGCATGGCGTAGGTCGTGGATTCGGACGTTGAAGTCGACGCCGCTGGCCTTGACCGCGGGGAGCCACACGTGGGTGCGGAAGCTATTGCGGGATATTGGGGTTCCGAGCCTCGTCGCGAACAGCAGGTCGTCTGGCTCGAGACCCTCGTTCTTGATGCGCTCGGCGATCGCGTCGAGCCAGTCTTGGCGTACACCGAACGTTCGAGGTTCGTTGTCCTTCGGGTAGGGCTTGACGATGAACCGCTCGCCGGTGGGGGAGTGCTTCTTGGAGGTCTCTACGATCGTCTCCTCAACGGTCAGCGACCGCCGCAAGAAGTTGATGTGGCGCGGCCGGAGCGCGATCAGTTCGCCCCAGCGCATGCCGGTCTCGATGAAGGTCTCGACCATGAGCCGGTAGCGGTCGGGGACGGCACGGATGAGGCCGTTGAACTCGTCGGGCGTCAGTGTGCGCGACTTCTTGGTAATCACCTTCGGCAGTTCGGTGTGGTCGCAGGGGTTGTGGACGAGGACCCGATCGCGGACTGCGCGACGGAAGATGGACGAAAGGAGCACGTGGTACTTCTTGATCGACCTCGGTGAGAGTCCTTCCCTGTGCGCCTTGCTCACCCAGTCCTGCACCAAGGAGGGCGAGATCTTGTTCAGGGGCTGATTGCCGAACGCCGGGTAGAACTGCTTGTTCAGGTAGGACGTGTAGGCCGCGCGCGTAGTGATCTCGAGGTGCTTGTTCGGCAGCCACTCGTTCTCGATGTAGTCGCGGAAGGCGATCTCTCCGAGCGTGGTGTCGTGCCAGGAGCCGGCCAACACCTTCTGTTCCTCGCGGTTGGCCGCCCTCGCTGCTTCTCGTCGGGACGAGAAGGTGCCGGCCGAACGCTTGGCGCCATCGGGATCGCGGTAGAGGCCGATGAAGCGAGTACCGCGTACCCCAGCCCGCTCTTCTACCCATGCCATGTAGAGCCTCCAACCCGCGATGATCGCTGTGGGCAACTTGTGGGCAAACGTTGCCGGATCGTGGCGGACGTCGGTGGACCCTGGTGGAATCCAAAAACGGCCGCTGACCTGCGAGTTTACTCGGATCCCAGCGCGATGGCGACCTCCGAAGAACCTAGGTGGAATCACTCATAACCCAGAGGTCGCAGGTTCAAATCCTGCCCCCGCTACTCGTCAGGGCCGTGGATCCAGTGGATCCACGGCCCTGTTTGGTTTGGTGATTTGATCGTGTGGGCAGAAAGTGTCCAAGTACTCGGCTTGACCGTGCGGCGCGGTGATCCCGCGCGCGATCTGTGCCCGTCGTTGCTCGACGTTGCTCGATGCGACGTTCCGCTCGGCACACCTGCTGGTCATGGAGACCAACGCAACCCTGAGCGGCCTGGAACCGCTGATCGGAATCGAGGAGCTCGCCGAGTATCTCGGAGTGCCCATCAAGACGCTCTACAAGTGGCGTCAGGAAGGCACCGGCCCTTGCTCTGTGCGGGTCGGCCGCCACGTCCGGTACTTCGTCAGCGACGTCCGCGACTGGCTCAGCCAACAGCGTGGCTTCGAGCAAGTCGGCGCGGCCGACGAAGCGAGGTGATCTGACATGGGTAGGCCGCGAACGCCTATCGGCACCTTCGGTGAGATCCACTTCGAGAAGACACCGTCGGGCCAGGTTCGTGCCCGCGCGCGCTACCGCGACGACGACGGCCAGGTCCGCCGGGTCTCGGCCGTCGGGTCGACGCAGAAGACCGCCGAACGCAATCTCAAGCAGCAACTCGGCAACCGCACGAGCCGGACGAACTACAACGAGGTCACCCCGGACAGTTCGTTCAAGCAGCTCGTCGACCTGTGGCTCGACGACCTCGACCTGACCGGGAAGCTGGCCGAGAGCACACGCGCTCTGTACGAGCGCAACATGCGCCAGCTCGTGCTCCCGGTTTTCGAGCATTACGCGCTGAGGGAGATCACGGTCGGTCGCGTCGATCGCTTCCTCAAGGCTCTGGCAGCGGGCAAGAGCTACAGCACCGCGAAGCAGGCCAAGACGGTGCTCAGCCTCGCGTTCGGGCTGGCGGTTCGGTACGACGCACTGAGGGAGAACCCGGTGCGGGACACGGCGAAGCTGCACAAGCCGCCGTCGCAGGCCAAGGCGCTCACCATCGAAGAGATCGAGGTGATCCGTCAGGCGGCTCGCAGTTGGCGTCGGGGGGCGGGCTTCGCCGGTCCGCCGCCGGACGGTCAGTTGGAGCAGATCATCGAGGTGCTGCTCGGCACGTCTGCCCGCATCGGTGAGGTGCTCGCCATCCGCAAGTGCGATGTCGATGTGACTGTGTCCCCGGCGACCGTGCGGATCTGCGGGACGATCGTCTCCCCGAAGGGCAAGCCCACTCATCGTCAGCACCACCCCAAGGCGCAGAAGTCGACCCGGACCGTCTCTGTGCCGCCCTTCGTTGCTGAGGTGCTCCGCCAGCGCCTCGTGCTGATCGCGGAGGAAGAGTCGGAGCACCTGATCTTCTTCAGCCGCAACCGCACCCCGCTGACAACGAACAACATCCGTCGTCGCCTGCGGGCGGTGCTGGAGGACGTCGAGATCGAGGGCGTGACCCCGCACTCCTTCCGCCGGACGGTGGCGACATTCCTGGACAGGGCCAGTGGTCCGGATCTGGCGGCCGAGATGCTCGGGCACAGCTCGACCAAGATCACCAAGGAGCATTACATCCAGCCCGACGAGCGGGTCGACCCGGTCACGGCCACCATCTTGGAGGCGCTGGCCCCCAGGAGGGACGGTGATCGCGATGTCGCCTAGCGTTGCGGCTGTTACACTTGATTCAGATAGAGCAGATAGTCTCTGGAGGTGGATCATGACCGAGTTGCTCACCCGGGATGCCGACGCGCTGCACCGTGCCCTTGACAAGGGCGGCGACGAGATCGAGGTCAGTGTCTCCCGCGAGACGGCAGAGTGGCTCGCTCGGCTGGTCGACGCCAAGGCGCGCGGCCAGGAAGTCCTGCTCACCCGTGGCAACGCGGAAGTGACTCCTGCTGAGGCTGCCGAGCTGCTGGGGATGTCTCGTCCCCAGGTCCGCAAGCTGATGGACGAGGGCAAACTCGCATTCCGCAAGGTCGGCACCCACCACCGGGTCAAGCTCGCCTCCATCCACGCCTTCCTCGAAGCCGAGCGGGTCCACATGGAGGCCGGGATGGAAGAGTTCTCCCGGCTACAGAACGAGTTGGGCCTGGTGGAGTGAGCGGACAGGAGGCCGAACCCCGCATCCTGTTCAGCGTCGTCCTGGCCGACGCCAACATCGTGTTCTCTCGTGTCCTGCGGGACTACGTGCTCTACGCGATGACCCATCAGCTCATCCGGGTGAGATGGAGCCAGGCCATCCTGGACGAGGCCGTCAGGCGCCTGATCCAGAAGGTGGACGGCTTTGAGGAGGCATCCGGTGAGCGACTGGTCGCGGCCATGAACGGCACGTTCCCGTACTCCCAAGTCGAGTTGACCGAGGAGGCGAAGGCCACGGTCGCAGACTTCGTGCTGGTCGACGATAACGATCGGCACGTCATTGCCGCCGCGGTCGCAGCCGAGGCAACGTTTGTATGTAGTGACGACCTCACGGGCTTCCCGCCCGACGTCATGGCAGCCCTGGGGATCGAGTGGGTGACCGCGGATGCCTTGCTCAGCAAGCTAGTCGAAGAAGCGCCCGAAACGATGCTCAAGGTCCATCGGACGGCGGTGTCTCGGCTGCCCGGCGCGACCGACGAGTCGACGATTACCGCGCTTCGAGGTGCCAGGGCCGAGCGGACAGCCGACCTCATGGAAGCCCTACTCAAAAAGTCCTGACCGGAACTCACGATGAAAGCGTGGGGCCGGTATCGCCGGGACGGTGGGTGATCGCGGCCTCGAAGTCGCGGCGATTCTGTTCCGCGCCCTCGGGTGGCTCGTGCTCGACCGGCGTCGGGCGGAGGTCATTGCGGACAGTGTCGAGCAATCCGGTCTGGACGGGGCCAGTGACGGGCAGCCACTTCGGGCGGTTCACGCGGAGGAGGTCGCCGTTGTGGTTGTTCATGCCGGGGACGATGACGCGCTGGAAGTAGAGACGCTCCTTGATGCCGAGTTCGACGGCGGTGCAGACGCGCTCGTCGATGCCGGCGCTGATCCGCATCAGTCGCCGTACCTCCCCGGTGTCGTTGAGCCCTTCGGCGGGGAGCTTCTGCATCCGTGCTGCCGCGACTGAGCCTTGGCCGGCAGCGAGTCCGCCCTTGCCGTAGAGCCCGCCGACGTCACGGGTCTGGTGGACGAGGCGTCCGTAGGTGTCGGCTCGGCGTTGCCAACGCCCAGCCAGATCGGGAGCGGCGTCGCTGAGTCGTCGTGCGGCTTCGAGGGAGACGATGCGTTGGGAGTCCATGACGACGCGCAGGCTTTGGGCGTCGGGGAACTTGATCAGGTGGAGCAGCAGGTTGTGCTGGGCCTGGAGGACGCCGGTGATGCCAAGGAGTCCGGGGCCTTCGATCAGCCGTGTGGGTGGTCTCCAGCCACGTCGGTCGACGGAGTAGTCGGGGTCGCCGTAGCCGGAGTACGCCGCGCAGACCTCGGCCGCGCGCCCGAGCCGTCCTAGGTCCTTCAACTGCTTCCAGCCCGGGATGTTCGCGTACCGCCGATCGAGTCCTTCGAGCGCGCGGGTGATCTCGGCGGCATCGTGGATCACCGTCATGCACTCGGCTTCGGAGAGTCGCCCGTAGCCGACCCCGGCGTCGAAGTCGTGCTCCCCGAGAGCACACGCGCGGGCGGCCTGTCGCCACAGGTCGACCATCTCGAACCGTTGGCCCGAGACGAGTTCGTCCATCGTCGGCATCCCGGCGGGGTCGGCGCTGATGGCGGCGTCGAGGCGATAGCGCAGTTCTTCGGCCGGCCCGCGGGTTCGGGCGCTCGTGCCGGTCAGGTTGATGCGCGGGTTCGCGGCCCGCATCGCCTGGTGGCACCAGACGAGGACCGCGCGGCGGTAGCGGGCGATCTGTTCCCCGATCTCTTGGCGTTCGGCGACCGTGGTCGTCTCGGGCACGGTGTGGAGCCCGGCGCCGCCGATGCGTTGCTGGATGCGGTGCTGGGTCAGCAACTCGCGTAGCGAGTCGCGCAGCAGCCGCGTGTTCTCGCCGTACATCAGGGCGCGTCCAAATCGCGGGCGGCATAGAGCATGTCGAGGACCAGCTCGACGGTCAGGCCGTCGATCCCATGCGTGAGGAGGTCCTCGATGGCCGACTCCGCGACGGTGAACAGCGTGTCGTGGTCGGTGACTGGGACCGGGCTGATCGCGGGGATGAGGTCGCCGTGGATGAAGTCGATCTGGAGCAGGACGCGGTCGTACTCGATCGAGGCGTCGATGGTGAGGGCGTTGTCGGCCAGGGCGGCGACATACGAGCGGGCCTCGGCGAGGGTGACCGCATGGGCAAGCAACATGACAGATGCCTTTCGATTGGGGCGGCGGAACTTCACCGTCGCGCCGGGGCCGCCCGGGACGAGCGATGAGTAGCTGTGGGTGTGGACAGCCCGGCGGAACCGGCTGCCGTGTACGGCTATGAGGCGGCACGGACCTGTTCCTCGATGGCCCTTCGCGTCGCCACGTCCTCCTGTATGAAGAGGCGGAAGTCGGCCCAGCGGTCGGTGATCTCGACCTCGGCCCCGGCTTCGCGCAACGGTTCACCAGGCCAGGTGGTCTGGCGCGTGGGCCGGTCACTATCGATGCGGGTGCCTGAGAGCGACACCCACTCGCGGAGCCGGTTCTTGGCTTCGTGGAAGTCGCGGTGCCACCCGAGCGGCCCCGAGGGGGTGCCTTCGGAGTTGTAGGCGTTGAGCCAGTGGGTGTGCAGCGCGGAGAGTTCCCAGATCAGCTCGTCGTGGCGATGCCAGTACGGCGGCACCACCGTCGGCGGCAGCCCGTAGGTCAGCCGCAGCCAGTCGACCCATGCATCGAGGTCGGTCCACTCGATCAGCGCCTCGTCGGCGGTGAGCAGGTTCCAGTTGATTGGTCGCAGCGACTCGCGGTCCTCGAAGTCGGAGTAGTCGGCGATCCCGAACAGCTCACCGGGACCGCCGTACTCCTCCTGATCCGGGTCGCCGGCCTCGACCTCCAGCAGTGTGGGCTGGTCTCCGCTGTCGGTGCCGGTGCTCATGACGTGCGCCGATCAGAGGCCGACGGCCGGAGCGGGCTCATTGACCACCGTCATGTCGTTGGTCGGCGGGTCGGGCTGCTTGGCCGGGGTGCGATCCACGACGTAGCGGGTCCGGGCGCAGTCGTGCCCGATGCGGCGGGCGACGAACTGCTCACGGACCTCGCTGTGGCCGCCGGGGCGCTCCTGCTCGTACTCGTGGATGTAGCCCGAAGCGACGATGGCGTCGCCCGGCTTGAACCTCGGGTACGCCCGCTCGGCCGCGCGGTCGAACAGCACCAGGTCACAGAAGACCGGGTCGAGCTTCGTGAACGACCCGTCGACCTCCTTGCGGTGCTGCTCGATACCGACCCGGCAGAAGAACCTCGGGTGACCCTTGCCGGTGAAGGTCAGCTCCGGCGCGGTAGCGATGAACCCCTGAAGGCTCATCTGCGTGGGAATCGTCATTACGGACTCCTGACGTCGGGCAGTCGCCCGGATGGCAACCGCTCTCAGGAGTCAGGTGTGCGAGCGTGTCGATGTGTTTGGGAGGTTCCGGGGGCTTGGATCAGTAGCCTTGGAGAGTCAGACGCGAGCAGGTGAGGGTGGGTCCAGGTGGTGAACGGTCGCGCCAACCCGTCTGACTTGATCGTCGCCGATCTGAAGGAACGGTTTGACGAGCATGCTGCTGCTCCGGCTTTCGATCGTCTTTACGACGACCCAGAGTTTGCGCACATGTTCGCTGTCCTGCATCGCCGGCTTAACAAGCACTTCGATGACATCAACGGTCGCGCCAAGACGACGCACCACTACTGGGCAGACAACAGTCGGGACCTCCTCGCGCTGATTGACGAGCTCAATCAGATTCGCCACGACCTGCGCCGAGCAGGAGTCGAGATCCAGCTTGATGAGCGCTACCAAGAAGCACTGGAGCGATGCGAGCCGTGGCTCACACCGTCCGGGGGTAGCCCAGTTCCCGATGACTTTGAGCAGATCGAGGTCGTCTCGTACGAACCGGTCTTCACGCGTCCCTCAACAAGGCTCAGGCTGAAGAAGCAGGACGCACCGGTCGAACTGAAGATGGTGGGCGAAGGCTCCTACGCGACCGTGTACTCCTACGTGGACCCGGACTATGGCATCAAGTTTGCGGTCAAGCGAGCCAAGCGAGGCATCGCTGAGAGAGACCTGCATCGGTTCAGGCAGGAGTTCGACGTCATGGCCCGGCTTAGCTTCCCGTACGTCTTGGACGTGTACAAGTACGACGAAGAGCGTCACGAGTATCGGATGGAGTTCTGCGACGAAACGCTGCGCGACTACATCGGGAAACGAAACGGCACGCTCAGCTTCTCATCTAGAAGGCGCATCGCACTTCAATTGCTTTACGGGATCAACTACATCCACGGCGAGGGCCTGCTCCACCGGGATATCAGTCTCCAGAACGTTCTGGTGAAGGTCTACGCGAGCGGGGCCGTGCTGGTGAAGCTGTCGGACTTTGGCTTGGTCAAGGATGCAACCTCGACATTTACGCGGACTCAGACCGAGATGCGTGGGACCATTCGTGACCCCCTCATTCACGACTTCAAGAGCTACACGGTGCTCAACGAGATGTACGCAATCGGGTGGGTTCTGTCCTACATCTTCACCGGGCGTGAGGCACTCGCATCCGCAGGTGACGAGGTGAGTCGCATCGTCCAGAAGTGCGCCGCCCACGACACTGCACGTCGGTACAAGACTGTGTTGGAGCTGATCGCCGACGTTGAGCGGCTCGATGCCGCACCGACCGCCGGACCCGAGTAGATGCCCCATGTCTACCGCCTGCGGAGTGCAGCTTCGACCTCGGTGCGCTGTTCGCGGAGCTGGTCGGCTTCCTTTCGAGTGGTCCAAGGGCGCAGGTCCGTGACCAGTGGCGGTGCGCTTCGCAGGAGCACGAGGGCTGTGCCGAAGGGCAGTGTGCGGATGGCTTCGGGTGGCATGACCGGCACGCGCCGGATCGAGCGTTGTAGCGATCGGGAGCCGTAGTCGCCGACCGAGACGGTGTCGGTCTTCTCGTCGCGCTCGCCGATCAGCGCGGAGAGGTCTTGGAGGTCCTTGGCTGAGGAGGTGCCGCCGAGGACGACCTTGACGATGCTGGCGTCCCAGAGTGCCCCGGCCGCGTGGTCGCCCCACTTGTCACGCGCCTGCGACAGCGACTGAAGGACCGGCATGGTCGTGATCCCCGTGCCACCGCCTTCGGCCATGAGGACCGGCAGCGAT
Organism: Nocardioides sp.; assembly: GCA_039812025.1. Classification (GTDB taxonomy): domain Bacteria; phylum Actinomycetota; class Actinomycetes; order Propionibacteriales; family Nocardioidaceae; genus Nocardioides. The sequence continues at coordinate 14,083 of JBDHZS010000001.1, forward strand.
GGGAGCGGGGAAAGGTTGCCGATCTCGTCGAGCGCAAGCAGCAACGGCGGGTCGAGACGAGCCCCGGGTGAGGCCGCGGCGAGGTGCCGTGCCGTCTCGACGAGGTCCTCGATGAACGCCGCGACCAGTGACCAGGAGGCGCCTGCTCCGGCGCCGGTGGCGAGCAGGTAGAGGGTGCCGTTGTTGGTGAGGAAGTCGACGGGGTCGAAGTGCTCGCCGGGCTTGGGTGAGACGGCGTCGAGCACGCGCGGGTCGGCGAGGCAGGTGAGGGCGAGGGAGACGCCCATCCAGATCGAGTCGCGGGTGCGGGGGCCGGAGTGGATCATCGACTCCAGCGAGTCGGCCCAACCGGGCGCTGCCTCCGGACTGCTGGACAGGATCGCCACAGCGTCGGCTGCGGACGACGGTGAGAGGGTCCAGCCGAACAGCTCGCGTGGCGACCTGTTGTCGAGCGCAGCGGCATGGAGCAGGGCTTGAAGCGCGGTGCGGGTCTTGCCCTCCCAGAAGCCCCCGGACTCGACGCCGCCGGTCGACAGGCCAGTGGCAGAGGCGAGGCCGGTGGCGCGGATCATCGCGGTCAGCGGGTCCTCGCATCCGCGCACGGGCGACCAGCGCAACCCGGCAGGCAGGCCCTCGGCGAGATGTTGCGGATCGAACACCGCGACCGGGCCGCGCCCCTTTCGGGCCGTGAGGGTGGCGGCGATGTTGTCGGGCCGGGTCGCGGTGGTGATGACCGCGCCGGGTGCGTCGAGGATCGCGTTGATGACCACGTGCAGGCCCTTCCCAGATCTGGGTGGGCCGAGCAGCAGGATCGAGTCTTCGACCGATGCCCACACGTCTTGCCCGCGGGAGCGGCCGAGGAGGTAGCCGATGTCGGAGGGCTCGGGCTTGTCGAGCGATGGCCGCAGCGTCTGGCCGCGCGACAGCAGAGCCTTGTGTGAGGCGACGGCTCGTATGTCGCGGCTGGTGGCGACACCGGCAAGTCGTCGCGGGTCGTGGGTGGTCTTGTGTCTCATAGACCCGATCCGTCGCCACAGCACCAGCGCCGCGGCGGCGACGCCCCCAACCATGAGGATCAGCACGAGCCAGTAGACCCATGCCGCGAGCCCGTCAGCGCCGAGAGCCGAGGCCGGGTCACCCGGACGACTGAGCACCCGGAAGCCCGCCTCCCAGCCACCGGACGGCTGCGCAGCACCTGAGACGAACGCGGCTGCTGACCCTGCGAATCGCAGGATCGCGGCGATCAAGCTGACGGCGGCGATGAGGACGAGGCCGAGGTTGACCAGGTCGTCGTCGACTCCCGGTCCGCGCGGGTTCATGCCGCACCTCCAGAGACCATGACGGTGCCGGACCGCTTGCCCATGAACACCACCAGGCCGGGGTGTGCTTCGAGCAGCGCCGGAGGGAGGCGCAGTCGGGCGGTGCCGTCGGTGCTGGCGACCTGATGTGCGACCACGACAGCCACGACGACTTCCTCGCCTGCCAGGAACCCTTCGCCGGCGACCTCGCCGATCGAGGTGCTGGCTTCGCGCATCGGCTTGACCACAGCAAGCTTGGGACGCTCAGGCGTGACGATGTCGGTGAACGTGGACTTGTTCGCCTCGCGGACCTCGACGCGCACGGCGGTGCCGAGATCGGCGGCGATGTCGTCGAGCACCCGCTTGAGGTCATCGCGTGTCAGCGTCCCGTCGGCGGAGTACGGCTCACGGTCCAGAGTGACGGTCAGGTAGCCCTTCTTGTCCACGTCGATCTCGACCAGAGGCATCACCACAGGCACCCGGACCATCGAGCGGTCGTCGCGGCGGTACGGCGTGGCAGCGTTGATCATGCTCATAGCCCGATCGGCTCCACCTGTCGCTGCGCGACGGTCTGCACCGGCGCCGCACCGCGCCCGGCGGCGAGGGCCTCTCGGTCGAGTCCGGGCGGGTTGCCGTCGCCCACCTGCGGGGTGTCGAGCTTGTCGAGGATAGTCACGGCCGCGCCGCGTACCCGCTCTGCGGTGGACTGCACGACCTCGACCGGGGTCTTGCCCGGCACGCTCGATGCCCACGAGGCCACGTACGGGATCGTGTATTCATCGGTCGCCAACCCATGCGCCGCACCGACCATGAGCGCAACGCTCTCGGCTTCGACCTCAGCGATGCCACGGTGCATGGCTGCGTCGGCGCTGTCGGGGCCGTGAAGCATCACGTGGCCGAGTTCGTGGGCAAGTGTCTTGACCTGGGCGGCGTCGTCCATGTCCATCCGCACCGACACCTCACGGGTCATGTAGTCGGTCAACCCGTTCGCCCCGCCGATCGACTTCACGTTGGAGACCAGCCGTAGCTCGAAGCCGTGCGCGGTGATCTGATCCGCCAGACCGTCCCACAGCCCTTCTGGTGCCTGGCCTTGCAGGAGGGTCGGGGCAGGTGGCTCAGGGATGGGTTCGCCGTCGGTCTGGGAGATGTCCCAGACGTGCGCGGGCTTGAGGCCGACGAGCTTGGATCGCACGGCCTCGCCGAAGCCGGGCTTCTCGCCGCGAGAGAGGCGTCGCCACGAGTCCGGGTCGGATGGGTTCGAGGAGGCGAACCGGGCCGTGACGGGGGCGAGGATCGCGTACCCGGACTGGCCCTTCATCACCGAGCGGTTCAGACTGAGCCACTGCTTGAATCCGGCGACGTACGTCGGCATCGGCTCGGGCACGCGACCTTGCTGGAAGGCGGCGTAGTGCTGAGCCGCGATCAGCATTGTGTTCCCAAAGCTGCGACCGCGGAACTTCGCGGCTAACTCCAGGGCCCGCTTCCAGTCCTCCCCAGTGACGAGCGCGCCGACGGACTCGGCGAGCTTCTTCTGGAGCGCTTCGAGCTTCGCCTCGCGGGCCGCGAGGTCTCGGGCTTGTACTCGCATTCCCGTTCCTCCTGACAGTCGTTGTCGAAGGACAGGTGTGCGAGCAGGTCCTGCTACCGCCAGGGGCCGTCGTTCCAGACGTTGATGTCGCTCCTGGCCGGCCGCAGGACCGCGACAGGAAGCCAGCCTTGGCAGACCCGCTCCTTGAGACCGGTGTTGTCGACCCACACGACCCATGCGGTCCAGCGGCCGGACTCGCGGCGCCAGTCCAGGATCAGACCGGGGGCAGGCGGCGGGTAGTTGCCGTGGCCGAACCGCACCCAGCAGTGGCGCCAGCGCTTGGGCTGGGGCCACGCGTCGTTCTTCGGCGGGTTCGAGGACACGTCTCAATCTTGACCCATCCTCGAACATGTGTTCGACTTGGGGAATGGATCAGCGCGATGGCGTCAGGCGGTACGACGACGGCTACCGCGACGGTCGCACCGCGTGTCTGAGCACCGGCTCATCGTCGGCTGCCCGCCTGCTCCTTGAAGCCCGACGAGACCGCGACAGCGCCTACGACGCCGGGTTCGAGTGGGCGTTGTGGGACTACGACGACGCCAACGGCCTTCGGAACAACCAGATCGCCCGGCACGCATAAGGAGACCCCGCCTGCGTCTCGGGTCGCCGACGGGGTCACCGGGATGCTAGTTCCTGGCAGACGCTCGCGCAGACGTATCGAAGAGTTCCAGCTCGGCCGGGTGGAGCTGGTGCTGTACGACGAATGACCTGTGCTTGATCCGCCATAGCCCCTGACCCGTGCCCAGGGTCGGCAGGAGCGACTGCTCCGTGCCGGTCAGCCCCAGAGCGGCAGCCGTGGAGCCGAGTTGGTCGGACTCCTGCCGGTAGACCACCCGGGTCTCGGCGTTCGCCAGCAACGACGAGGCCAGGGCGCGCATGGCAGAGCCCTGGTCGCCGACGTTGTCGAGGTCGGAGAGCTTGTGGAAGATCAGCATGTTCGCAATGCCGTAGTGCCGCGCCAGCCGCCAGTGCGCATCCATGCGTCGGAGCAGGGCGGGGTGGGACATGAGCCGCCACGCTTCGTCGTAGACCACCCAGCGCTGCCCGCCATTGGGGTCGAGCAGGGCGGACTCCATCCACGCGGACGCGCACGTCATCAGCACCGAGACGAGCGTCGCGTTCTCAGTCACCCGTGACAGGTCGAGCGAGATCATCGGCAACGCCGGGTCGAACCGCACCGTGGACGGGCCATCGAAGAGCCCGGCCAGGTCACCGGCGACGAGACGCCGCAGCGCGTGACCAGCCAGCCGCCCGTCCTCGGCCAGTCGACCGTCGGAGTCTGTCGCTTGGTCGGGCGCAAGCAGCCGGTCGACCACCATCGGCAGCACCGGTACATCGGATGAGCGAACCGTGTCGGCGAGTGCGACGTCGATCGCGGTGTGCTCCAAGGGAGTGAGTCGCCGGTCGAGCACTGTCTCGGCGAGCGCGCCGACCAGTTCGCGCCGCCGTGCAGTCACTTGCGCGGCCCATTGGAGGTCGTCGAGCCCGGTGGGTCGGTGTCCCTCATCGAGTGGGTTGAGCCGGTTCGCCATGCCGTGCCCGAGCGCGATGGCTTTCCCGCCGACGGCCTCGGCAACAGCGGTGTGCTCGCCCTTCGGGTCGCCAGGGACGTAGACACGGCGACCGAACGGAATCGAGCGGGTGTAGAGGCTCTTCGCCAGTGCCGACTTGCCGGCGCCGACGATCCCGGCGAGCACGAGGTTCGGAGCTGTGATCAGACCGCGGGCGTAGAGCACCCACGGGTCGTAGACGAATGACGACCCGGAGTAGAGATCCTGGCCGACGAAGACGCCGTCGCTCCCGAGACCACCCTCGGCAAGGAATGGATAGGCGCCCGCGAGGGTGGCCGAGGTGTCTTGGTGGCGTGGCAATCGCAAGCGACCAGGAGTGCGCAGTGCGGCGGGACCGGGTTCGCCGGCCTTTGGCAATACGACGGTCGCGCGCCGCTCGGCCGCCAGCTCCTCTGCCTTCGCTTTCGCGGCGGCCTTGCGGGAGTCACGGTCCTCGGCGAGCAACGACTTCGCAGCGGCTTTGCGTGCCCGTCGGTCACGGCGACGCTCACGTCGAGGGGCGACGAGGACCGTACTGTGCAGACGCCCTTCGTCCCTGCCGCTCACAGTGACAGCCCGTGGTCTGCGGAGGTGCGTGACACGGGTGGCTCAGGAAACTCGCGGTGGTAGGCAAGGATCGCTTCCGCCTCGTGGGCGTTGGCGATGACCTCGCCGACCTGGCGCACCATCTCGCCGGCTCGGTGGAGATCCCACGACACTCGGTACGCCGCCGAACGAGCTTTCGGTGAGTCCATCGGTTTCCACTCCGTCTGCTTCTGACGTCCGTCGTGGAACGCTGCGATCTGGTGCAGCGACTGGCTCAGCGACGCAACCGCTGAGGTGAGTGACCCGAGCACCGAGTAGATGTCGCGCGGGTCATCGATGGAACGTGTCGCGTGCGCCAGAGCGCGCAGCGCGGTCTGGACTTCGTCGGCGTCGGCCGCCGGGTTCTCGAACGTGGGCATCGGAACCTCCTTGTGGGTGGAACACTTTGGAGGGCAGGTGTGCGCGGGGCGCCAAAGAAGGGAGCTGTGATTCGTGACCGACCCGATGTCTCGCGTTGTCGCGCGTTTCAACCATGCGCTTCAGATGGTCAGTGACCTCATTCCGTTCACCGACGCGGCCGACCTCCCTGAGCCGGTCCGTATCGCATGTCTGGAGGACTGGTTCACGAACTACCGAATGCTCGTCGAGTTCCTTGTCATCGGAGTTCCCAAGAACTGTGCGAGTGCCCAGAGCCTCTTGCCTGGATGGAAGCCGTCGACATCGCAGGAGTTGAAGCGGCTGCGGGCCGACTATGGTTTTGCCTCGGAGCATGTGTCCCACATCGGATGGCCGAAACCCACGGCGTTGGAGCAGAACGTCGCGCCAGCCATTCTTCAGGTCAAGGCCGCTTTCCTTCTCGATGTGGTTGACGAGTTCGTGGACGCGCTCAAGAGCGTCGACCACGACTTTGCTGACTGGGTTGAACTGGCAGCCAGTCGGGCGCGGAAGACACTCATTGACCCGTCATACCCCTCGGCATAGCGGGAGTGCCGCAGCGCTGAATGCCTGGGCTTGCTGGCCCCAGAGTCGTCTGGTCTCGCATGAGGCTTGGATCGCTGCCTGTTCGAGGTCGGCGATCGCGCGTTCGAGCTCGTCGGGGTCACCGGCGCTGACGGCGATGAGGCCGGTCGTGCGGAGGATGCCGTGGCCGGCGGTCAGGTCGGCTTCCTGCTGGAGGACGTCGTTGTACTCGGCGGACTGTTGGGCGTCCTCGATCTGGCCGATGCGTTGGCGTTGGGCGGCGTCGGAGATGTACTCGGTCTTCTTCTTGCGGATGTCGCGCGCGGCCTGGTCGGTGCGCATCGGGGTGTAGAGCAGGGTGAAGGTTCGGCGTACGCCCGACGACAGTAGGACCGGGGCGAGGAAGCCCGGGTAGACGAGGGACCGCGGCCATTCGCTGATCCAGAGCACGCAGTGGTGTGCGGAGTCGGAGCGCACGCTCGACCAGTTCTCGGTGACGGCGACCGGACCGGCGGTGGCGAGGTCGCGGCCGAGGTCGCCGTGGCGCTCCAGGGCACCTGCCACGACGGGGTCGTACGCTGAGCGCAGGATGACCGCGAGGTCGCCCGGCTCCAGCCACCCCGAGGGGGCGAGGTCGGCGGCCCTCAGGGCAGCGGTCATGGTCGACATCTCCTGCCTCAGCACTGCCGCAGCTCCACGATTGCCTCCACCAGCAGCTCGGATCGCGCGGCCTGCTGCCTTCATGTCGAGGGAGATTGAGACGGTGCTGGCGTGACGCTCACCGGCCGGTCCGGCTCGGTTGATGAGTTCGCCGTACGTCGACGATGTCCACGAGTCGTCGTGGCGACCGTGCTGGGACCACCACTCGGCCAGGCCTTTGCCGGAGTCGGGCAGGGTCCGCTCCATGACCTGCAAAGAGGCGATGCGTCCCGAGCGGCAGGCGGTGGCGAGGACGCGGCCCCAGCTCGTGACTCGGCGTTGCTGTTCGAGTGGGTCGAGCAGGATGAACGCGGGGTGGGTGACGCCGATGATGGCGGTGAGTGTTGCGGCGTGCGGGTCGTGGACCATCACTGCACCGGACTCGGGATCAAGCCACTGGCGCAGTCGGGCCGCGTCACCTGGCAACGACAGTGTGCCCGCAGGGCGCGGTCTGACGATGTGGCGGCGGAACAGCAGTTGTCCGCCGGTCGAGCGCCACAGCCACTTGGTCACGACGGGGAGCCACTCGACGATCTTGCGACCACCGACGCCTACGAACGCCAATGCTGAGCAGAGGAGGAGGACCGGGGCGACGTACAGCAGCGACGGCCCGCCGCCGAAGTAGAGCGCGAACACCAGGACGATCGCTCCGAATCCGACGACGACGAGTTGGGATCCGGATAGGCCGAGGAGAATGCCACGTCGGGTGAGGCGGGAGAACTTCACCGGCGCGAGCTCGTAGTCGCGGGTAGCCGCTTGGTTGCTCATTGTTCAGACCTTCTTGCTGTTGGCCTGGGCCGGGATCGAGTCCGCGACGTGAGGCGGCAGCGGTGCGCCGTCCGGTGCTACAGGTGTCTTCTGTGCCGCGTCTGTCTGCTGGGATGCGGCGCCACCCACGGCTCTTCCAGTGCGGACGCCAGCGGTGGCGGCTTCCTTGGCCACGACAACGCCGGCCGCGACGCCTCCCGCTGCCGCGCCACCGGCGGCAGCGCCTCCGCCACCGGAGGATGCGCCGGCGGTGCCGGTCGGCGGACCGGTGCCCTTGGCGGGCGCGGCCGGTGCCGGTGAACCGCCAGAGCCACCCGATCCGCTCCCATCGGCGCCGCTCGACCCGCCGTCGAGCACCTTGCTCGGCTGGGAACTCGGCGCGCGGTTCATCGGGATCGGCATGGGCCGGTTGAGCGCCGACTTGCCCTCCTGCTCGGCTGACATCGCGTGGTACATGTCGAAGCCCATGAAGTTGATCGCCTTGTAGGTCATGTACGGCGCGAACCCGGCCATGAGCATCAGCACGACACCCGCGATCGGCTCGGAGACGGACTGGATGTCGCCGTCGATGGGAGCGGAGATCTGCGCGGTGGCGAGGAGGAAGATCACCACCAGGACGACCTTTGAGACGATCAGCGCGATCACGAACGACGCCCACTTGCTGACCCAGCCGCGAGTGTGGTCCCAGCTCGACCCGGCCAGCGCGATCGGAGCGAACACGATCGCGATCAGCAGCAGCGCTTTGCGGACCAGCAGGCTGATCCACACGATGCCCGCAGCGCCGATGGCGAGGCCGGCGATGAAGATCGTCAGGATCGCGCCCGCACCGGGAGCGGCGAGGTTCATCCCGACCAGGCCCGTGGTCAGTAGTGCGATGCGGTCGCCCATCTGCTCCATGTTGGTCCCTGCCGCCTTGACGATGCCGATGCAGAGTTGGTCAGTGACTTCCAATGCCGTCGCCAGCAGGGCGAGCGCGACGAAGGAGCCGAGGATCGACTTCGCCAGCCCGAGTGCTGCTCGCGACAGTGCGGCGGGTTCTCGGCGGATCATGCCGCCGATCAATTGGAGCATGAAGAAGCCGAGCATGATGAAGACGGCGACGCCGAAGAGGATGTTGTAGACCTTCGTGTACTGGCTGCTGGTGACGTCGACCATCGTGGTCGAGTCGAAGACCTTCCACACCGCTTCGAACATCCAGCCCGCCGCGTGCCCCATTCCCTGAGCCAGCCAGTCGAACGGCGCAGACACCAGAGCTCCGGCCGCGTCGCCCGCGACGTCGCAGACTCCAGAGATGACAGGTACGTCGCAGACGTCGACCATCGTCGTACTCCTCTCGGCTCGGCCCCGGTCAGACCTGCTGGCCGACGTTCCAGAAGAAGTTGACGAGCGCGACGGACGCGCCGGTGATGATCGCGGCGCCGAGGCCGACGAGGACGCCGAACTTGCCGCGGCCCGCCAGGTGGGGGTTGGACGAGTTCGCGCCGAGCGCCCACACGATCGCGGAGATGATGAGGGCGAGTACGGCGAGAATGAGCCCGACGGTCATCGACGCTCCGACGATGTTCTTGAGCTGGCCGATGCCGGGCAGGCCGTTGGAGTTCGGGCCGATGTTGATGTCCTGCGGCAACAGCGACACAACCGTGGTGGGTAGACCGAGATGGATCACGGTGTCCTCCTGGGTGAGTGGATGGGTTCACTCGCTCAGGTGTTCTCACAGGTCCTCCGCGAATGTCGGAGGTGTGCGGAACAATGTCGGTGTGGACGAGGAACGGGCATCGGAGGACAGCGGGCTGGTTGCTGCCGAAGGCGGCGAGCACGTCGTGATCAGAGACGGAGATAGCCTCGCGGTCATCGGTGAACCCAGCGCCGTTGAGCAGTACCTCCGTCGAGCGGGTCTTTGGGAGGATTCGGCGCGCCTGGACCTGAGTTGGCTTCGTCCGCTGCTCATGTTCGGTGCAGACGCGGCAGACGCGGTGGCCGACGCGGCAGCAAGCTCGGGTCGTTGGGTGAAGTTGACGAAAGAGTCAGCGGAGGCCGTCGATGAGCATGGCTTCATGGACACGAAGACGCCGGGTGTGCGTTGGTTGATGGCCGGGAAGCGCGGCGACATCAGCAAGTGGCTTGCGACAGAGACCGGCCCGATCGCTTCCAACGTCACCAACCCGCAGACCCTCGGTGGCCTTGGATCCCTCCTCTCGAATGCCGCAGGGGCGATGGCCCAGATGGAGCGGAAGCAGGAGGTCCGTGAACTCACGGAACTCCTCACCGCCATTGACGGGAAGCTCGACGACCTGCGACGGGGTCAGCGGGATGCTGTTCTCGCGAAGTTGGATGGAGTCTCGTTCGCAATCGGCGAAGCCATGAGCATCCGCGAGAAGACAGGACACGTATCTGCGCCGTCGTGGTCGAAGGTGCAGCATCTGACCGCCGACATCGCGGAGATCGAGTCGAACGCCATCCGAGCGCTCGACGCGCTGGCGTCAAAGGCCGGCTCGGCCGCGAAGGTTCGGGCGCTTGCGAAGCTCGCGCCCGAGATCGCAAGCGAAGTGGACGTCTGGCTGTCGGTGCTCGCGCGGTGCTTCCAGTTACACGAGGAGGCCGCCGTTCTCGAACTCGACCATGTCCGAGAGGTGGCACCCCAGGATCTCGATGGACACCGCCTTGTACTGAATGAGTCGCGGGACGGACTGCGCGAGCGCATTACCCAAACGACGGTTGGGTTGGTTCGAAGGCTCGACCAGGCGGCCAGTGATGCCGACCTCGAAGTCCTGCTCCACTCCCGCAGCGTCCGGGCCATCGTGCAGTCGAGCAACCAGATCGGTGACTCCGTGATCGCGTTCCACGGCCCGTTGGGCATCGAGACCGATCGCGAGCTCGTGTCTTCGACCCGTTGGCGGTCCGCCCTGGCGAACCCTCAGCAGCTCAAGGTGGCCGCCAAAGAGGCCGGAACGAAGACGCTGTACGGAGCAGGAGCCGCTGCCTTGACAGTCGCGAGCATCGTGACGGCCCGAGCGGCAAGCGAGAAGGACTACAGAGCGTAGAGCGGGCCGCTCGGGCACAACCCGAGATGCTCAGTCGCCGAGCCCGATGGCGGAATGCGCGGCGCTGCGGGTGAGCTCCGGCCGGAGGTCGTGCGGGTGACGAAGGCACTTCGCACCCTCGACAACTCGGTCCGGGTCGACGGCGGTGTGCGAGAGGTCGTAGCCGCCCCACGGCGAGCGGCCGGGGACGTGCCGCGTGCCGTAGGGCCGACGCTCGGTGATGATCGGGGCGCCAGGCACTTGCATGGACTTCGGGTAGTGCTCGCCGATCCAATTCTCCGCACCCTTTGACAAGCCGTCCTTGTCCATCACCCGCAGTCGCGACGGCACGATCGGCAGCTTGCGCCAACCGGGTAGCGCGTGGTCGTGCCACATCTCGACCGCGTCGTTCTCACTGTCTGTGATTCCGTTCCACCCGCACGGCTCGCAAATCGCCTGGTACATCAGATCGCCCAGGCACGTGCAGCCTCCGTGCTTCTCGGCGTGTTTCCAAGGCTCGCAGCGCAGGTCGGCCGTGTAGAGGACGAATCCGTGCCCGGTGACCTGGTCGCTCTCGGGGACGGTGATCGAGCGGTGCCACATCCGGCTGTTGACGTGGGTCTTGTCGTGGGCGTGGAGGAACTGCCAGTGCTCGAAGGCGGCATCGAGCTCGGCCGGCGGGTAGTACGCCGTGGTGAAGTGCAGCGGAGCGCCGGTCCACTCGGGCGCGGCCTCGACCGCCGCGTCGTGGAGCATGCCCTCGATGTCGAAGGCGAGTTGCTCGTCGTTCACAATGTCGCGCCCATGTCGAGCAGCCAGTTGGCCCACGCGAGCGCGCCGCCCGTGAGGACCGCGCCGCCGAGCGCGACGAAGAGGCCGGTCTTGCCTTTGCTGGCCGTCTGCCAGCTCCCGTTCGAGGAGCCGATCGCCCACGTCGCCGCGCAGATGATGACCATGAGCATGGAAACGATCAGGCCGTAGGTCAGCAGGGCGCCGACTATGGCGCGCAGTTGGCTGGCGCCCCCGACGGCACCGAAGTCGGGGCCGACGAGAGGGAGCACGAGGGACAAGGTCTTCATGGTCGTCAGGTGCTATGCCCGAGCTGTCCAGTGCACGTGATCGAAGTGTCCGCCGGTTACGTCGGCCGGGTTGTGCATCCCTCCGCCGTCGTAGGGGCGCCAGCCTTCGGCGGCTCGTGCAACCGACCAGATGCGGCCTTGCCAGATGAGGTATTCGACGCCGAGGGTCTTGGCGTTGTCCTTGAGCCAGTTGGTGACCTTCCAGCCGTAGTCGAGCGCGTGTCCGGTCGCGGCGGTGCCGATTGAGTTCCCGAATGTGCCGTCGCAGGCCCGTCCGAGTGGGTGCTCGGACTTGGTCCCGGGTCGCGGCGACCAGCAGGCCCAGTGGGAGTCGGGGAAGTTCTTCTGGACCTGGGCGAGGATGTGCGCGGTCCGCTTGGTGATCTGGCCGTCCGAGGTCGGGTCATCGACCAGGTCGCCGGAGTTGTTGCCGTTGTACGGCGATGCTGTGCCACCGTTGCTGCATCCTGCGTCGCCCGTGGCTGAGCCACCCTCCACGTCGGCTGCGCCGTTGGAGGCCAGCCACGGCTCCGGGTCGACGGGTGCAGCGTCGGCACCGCCGGGGCGGACCTCGAAGTGAAGGTGTGAGCCTGTGGAGTAGCCGTCGCTGCCGACGTCAGCGATGTACTGCCCAGCAGTCACCGTGTCGCCGACTTTGACGTGGATGCCGCCGGCGTACATGTGCGCGTATCCGGTCGCGACTCGCTTCCCGTCGACGGTGTGCTCGATCAGGATGAGATGGCCGTATCCGGTGGCCGGCGCAGCGAAGGCCACGCGACCGTCGGCTGCGGCAAGGATGTGCGTTCCGCTGGGAGCGGCGAAGTCGACGCCGGTGTGCAGCTTGCGTACTCCGGTGATCGGGTGAACGCGCATTCCGAAGCCGCTGGTCCGGACCCATGTGCCGGCCGGGAGCGGGAAGACCACCCGCGCCGTCTCCGGCAGGGTCCCCTCGACGGTGGAGACCGACGAGGTCGATGGCGCGATGAGGCATCCGTTGTGCGCTTGGGCGGCTGGGCTGAGCAACGCCCCGAGCCCGAGTAGGAGGCTGGCAGGCGCGAACAGCAGTGTGACCATTCCGAGGGCGGCGACCTTGCCCATTGCTCAGTCCAAGGGCTTGTCGAGCATCGACAGCCGGAGCAGGTGGCACTCGGGGTACGAGGGGCCGCAGACGAGGAAGATCGTGAACACGACGTCGTGTTGAGAGGCGACCGGTTCGCCTTCCCAGATCCCTGCGCGATGCCGAGTGCCGTGGATCGTCAGGGCGGTCGTTCCCGGTAGCAACTCGCCACCGGCCTGGACTTGGGCTTCGGCCCACTTGGTCGGCGTGTTCACCGAGTCGACAGTGAGCCACTGGCGGGTCTCGTATTTCGCCAGCTCGACCCAGGCGTCCTGCGTGGGCAGGTAGTTGTCGAGGTCGGCGACCAGGCCGGGGGTCGACTCGCCGGTCGGATCGGCAACGCCGACGAGTTGCTCGATGTGATCGGTGCGGGTCAGGAGTGTGGCGGTGTCCCAGGCGAACATTGCTTCCGCCACCTGCCGGGCGAAGGTCTCGGGATCCGAGGTCGGGCGGAGTGCCGGGAGTTCGGTGACCGCAGGCTTCGTCTCGACCGGCGTCAGCTCGGCCGTGTCCTGCGCGGTGTCGATCTGTGCGTTGGTGCTCGGCGAGTGTGCCCGGTGGACCAGGAGGGCGTACGTCACGAACGCGATCAGCAACAGTGCGGCTGCGATGCCGGCGACGATGAGGCGGCGTCGGCGGAGGTCGTCGGGAGTGGTCGGATAGAGCATCGGCTTGCCTTCGAGAGTCGGGTGGTCACGACTCAGGTGTGCCGCCCGACTCCTTCGCGAGGGAGACTGCTTCGGCGAATGCTTTGGTCTCGTCGATCACGCGTAGGAACAGCGCCCAGTCGTCGGGCTTGATCTCGCGGGCGATTTGCTCGACGTCGTACTTCTTCGACCAGCCGTCCATTTCGGCCCACTTGAGGTTGAAGGAGCGGGTCGAGCGCTTCCGGTTTGCTGCTTCTGCCTGGCGGCGTGCACGGTTCTCCCGGGCGCGACGGAGGCGGTCCTCATGCTCATCTTTGACGGCGTCGTCCAGGTGCTCGTCGAGGGGAGCATCGCCGGGCTTCATTAGTTCGTAGAGGCGCTTTGCTGCCCTCACGCGCTGGTAGCCAGGGTCAACGGGACCGCCGTTGCGGATGAGTGCCAGCTCGTCTTCGGCGACCTTCCGTAGGTCTTTCGGGAGGTCGCGGTCGGCGGCGATCCGCTCCATTTCCAGGATCTGCTCCAGCCGGTTGTACGACGCCTTCCCGGTCACCATCTCCGCGGCGCGTCGACGGGCGTCCCCGAGACCGGCAAGCTCCGGCCCCGCCGATTCGGCGGGGCCGGTCTGACCTGCAGTTTTGTCGCTTTCGTGCCCGAACTGGTTGGCCTTCATCCGACGCTCCGCGTCCTCTTGGAGCAGGGCCTTCATCTCCTTGTAGAGCGCCGTCGCCTCCATCGTCGACAGTGGCTTGTGGGTGACGTTCTCGTCGCGTTCCGCCAGGAGCCGGGTCAGCTCGTCGCTGATCCCGGACCTCACCCACACCCGCAAGGTGTTCCACCCGAGCCTCTTGGCGGCTTGGAGGCGTCGGTAGCCACAGATCAGGTAGCCGTCGGGCGTGATCGTGACGGGCTGGAGCAGGCCGACGCGCTTCAAGGAGTCCATGAGCGGGGTCAGGTCGCCGGGGTCGCGGCGGTGACGTTCGCCGACGACGATCGAGGCGATACTGCGTTCGAGTTCGATGTGCCCGCGATCAGACATGACTCTCACCGACCTGCTTGGCAACCGGATGAACGGGGGCGATCGACTCGACTGCATCCGCCAGGGCGTCATCGGCGAAGAGGTCGTCCAGGTTCTCGCCAGAGCAGAGCCTCAGCAGGACTCCGCGGGCGCGGTCGGTGCCCTGGTAGTCGACGCGCGGATCGCCCAGCACCACTCGCAGCATCGTGAGCCAGCCCTGTTGGTCGACGTCGAGCCACCCGGGGCCGTTGCCGTCGCGGCGCAGGGAGATGTACGCGGTCCTCGGGTCACCGCAGCGGTCGAGGCGTGCGGCGATGTACTCCAGGCCGAGCCGGGCGTCCCGTTCCGGCCAGCGCAGCTCCTCGAAGAACCTCACCGCGTCAGCGAGCGCGAAGAAGGCATTGGTCGGCTCGTCCTCGGGCTCGTCCGGCTTCGTCGCGTACGGGTCGGGCATCTTCGCGAAGAAGTGGAACGCCGGGTGGTAGTCGGCGATCTCGGAATCGCGATCGGCGAAGCGCTCGGCGTCGTGGTAGTCGAGGCCGGCTGTCTTTCGTGCTTGTCCGGTCGAGCAGAGCAGACCCTCGGCACGCGACTCGTAGATCAGCGTCAGCTCGACCGCGTGGGTCACGACGGCCCACGGGTCGTCGGCGACGCGGGTGGAGCGCATTCGCATCACGTCAAAGGCGGCGGCAGCGGCGTCGGTCGGCTCCATGCCGTACTTGTGGGCGAGCCCGGCGTACTTGTCCATCGTGTAAGTCATCAGCTCGGCGGCTTCCGGGCTGGTCTGCCACGCGCGCCGTCCGGCGTAGGCGAGGTCGAGCAGGAGGAGCCGCAGCCCCTCGGCGGTTACGAAGGCGGGTTGGTTCATAGCCCAAGTCCTTCCTGGTCGGTGATGCTCGGGCTTGCCGTCTCAGGTCGAGCGATCGAGGTGCGAGTGACACGGCGCGACCCCTTGGAAACGGCAGCGCCTGGGGTACGACGTGCGCGGCGGGTCAGCTCGGCCTGGAGGTCGATTCCGCGACGAACGAACTTCGAGCCGAGCAGGGTCGGCATCTCGCTGGGGCGCACCCAAGCCACGCTGGGCTGGGAACGTTCTGCCTCCTGCTTGGCCTCGGCCCTAGGCACGGAGGGGTCGCGATGCACGGCGAGAGCATCGATGGCCTTCTCAGCTTCGGGGGGCGGAGCAGGTTCAGGGAGGGTGCGGTCGAGGCGGCGCTCGTAGGGGTCTGGCGTGTTCACAGTCCCACCGCCTCAACCGCGTTGGTAGGGCGCGACGGGTTCGCCGGCCCCAGTCGCGTCGCGATCCGGTACGCCGACCGGATGGTCGCCAGCGCCTCCCGCTCGGGAAGGCCAGCCGCGTACGCCGCCTCGCCGAGCAGGGATGTCGTGGTGCTGAGGTCATGGCCCTCCTCGGCCATCCGGCAGGCCGCCCAGAACAGGCCACCATTGCGGCCACCCTCCGGGCGGCAAGCCACCCAAGCGGCGAGCTTGTCCGGTCGAGCGCCGACGGCCGGGATGTCGGTCGGAGGCCGCATCGGCCGGGGTGGGTCGAGGAAGCCGCGCAGCCCGTTCGCGTCGACCGGCCACGGGTTGTGGTGCTCGGCGACCGCTATCTGCTGGTAGCTGCGGCTGACGCCGTCCTTGCCAGTGACCTGGGATGGCGGGACGATGATGTAGCCGCCGTCACCCCGGAAGTCGATGTGCTTGCTCGGTACCTGCCATGAGCGTTGCTCGCGTTCGGATGTGCGCAGGAAGTAGGCGTGCAGGCCGCCCGACGGGGTGCGGACCAGCCAGGCCCAGCCCTCGACGAAGCCAGACCTTCGGGCGTGCTCGAAGGCGGCGAAGCCGGAGCCGGTCTTGTGGACGTCTACGTCGACCACGTCCACGCCACCGGCCGATCCGGTCGGTACACCGATGTTGGCGTCAGGGTGTCGGCGCCACCAGAAGTCGATAACGTCGAGTTCGGCGCTGGCGTCCTGGAAGCCGTGGGCGGTCAGCGGGCGCTTGCCGCCGGGGACGCATGGGAAGACCGGGATGCCGCTGGCTCCCAGATGCTCCGCCGCCGTCGCGAGATCCGGTGCGTTGACGATGTCGTTCAGGAGCCGCGGACTCCACCGGACTGTCGCGGCTCGCTGCTGATGCAACCGGCTCATGCGCTCGACTGTCCTCAGCCTGCGCACCAGAATTCGCCCCTCCTGAGAGCGCCCCTCCGAGGAGGGTCACAGGACGGGCACAGAGGTTCAGTCGGAGTTTTCGCAGGTCAAAGCCGTACTGGGGAGCGCCCCTCCGCGATCTGAAAAGAGTTTCGGGAGGTGCGTTGCACGGCCCGAAACGAGAGGGAGGGGCGCTGTCGTCTGACATCGGTGAGGCGCTCTCCGAGGTGGTTCGCCCCTCGTCTGTCGTCACCGCATGAAACGATCGTGCTGACGACAGTTGGGTGAAAGGCAGTTCATGGCGGGCGGTTACGAGAAGGCGATCACGATCGAGTCGGCGATCAAGAACATCGCGGAGCGCCGCTACCTCCTGCCGTCGATCCAGCGGAAGTTCACGTGGGACATGGGTCAGGTGTGCCGACTCTTCGACTCGGTCATGCAGCACTACCCGGTCAACAGTCTGATGCTCTGGAAGGTCAACTCGGCCGAGGTCCGCGAAGGCTTCCGGTTCTACGAGTTCCTGACCAAGTACGTCGAGCGCTTCGCCGAGAACAATCCGGACTTCGACACGAAGGGCTGGGGCGAGTTCCACGCCGTCATCGACGGCCAACAGCGTCTGACCTCTCTGTACATCGGACTCAAGGGGACCTACGCAGTCAAGAAGCACCGCGTGTGGTGGCCGAGGGCCTATGACCCGGCCGTACTGCCGCCCCGCACGCTTTACCTCAACCTCGCCGCGCCGCTCGACCCCGAGCGCAACGACGACCAGTTGACCTACGATTTCCAGTTCCTCACCGCCGAAGGTCTCGCCAAGAAGCCGGCCGACGCAGAGAACCTTTGGTTCGAGGTGGGGCAGATCCTCCAGTTCCCGACTGTCGAGACCAACGATGAGATCGTCGATCACGTCATGGACTACCTCGAAGAGGTGGGGCACGGAAGGAACCAGTTCGCACGCAAGACACTCAGCCGTCTCTACTACGCGATCCGTCGCGAGGAAGTCCTGAACTACTTCGTCGAGGAAAGCCAGGACATCGGCCGGGTCCTCGACATCTTCATCCGCACCAACGAGGGCGGCACGCCTCTTCGGTTCTCTGACCTGCTGATGTCGATCATGTCCGCCAACTGGGAGGACGCCCGTGACCGGGTAGACGAGCTTGTGAACCTCGTTCGTACCGAGTTCGGCTTCTCGATCGACCGCGACCTCGTCATGAAGGCCGCAGTAATGATCACCGACGCCGATGTCCGCTTCCAAGCACGCAACTTCGATGCATCCAACGTGGCGAAGATCCGCGATGCCTGGGACGACATCCGAGACGCGCTCGTCGAGTCGTTCCGCATGATCGCCTCGTTCGGACTCAATGACGCATCCCTCCGTGCCAAGAACGCTGTGCTCCCCATCGCCTACTACCTCTTCCACAAGGGACGGAACACATCGTCAGGTGCGCGGGGCCTATTCACCACCATCAACAAGCCGATTTCCCACCGAAGCGAGCGCACCAAGATGCGGCAGTGGCTGCTGATGTCGCTGCTTCGCACCGTATTCGGTCGTGCAGCAGACTCCCTGCTCACCAGCCTGCGACGAGTGATCCGCGACAACATCGACGACCCCGACGGGTTCCCGCTCGACAAGATCCTGGCGGGCTACAGAGGAACCGCGCGCGACCTCACGTTCGATGACGTCTTCGTCGAACGCCTGCTTGTCACGCAGAAGGATGACCCCAACTGCTACTCGATCCTCGCGCTGCTCCAGCCCGACGTCGATATCCAGCAGATCCTCCATGCCGACCACCTGCACCCGGCGGCTGACTTTGGCAAGGACCGCTTGGACAAGCGTGACTTCCTCGGAGACAGTCCCGGACTTCGTGCCTTCTACGAAGACCGAGAGAACTGGAACGGCGTCAGCAACCTCTGGCTACTGACGGAGAGTGAGAACACCTCCAAGCAGGACAAGCCTCTCAAGGATTGGCTGGAGCCCCGGCTCGGCAAGACCACGCTCGACCCGCTTATCCCGCCGGGCACTAGTCTCGACTTCAGGGACTACAAGGACTTCATCGAGCAGCGACGCGCCTTCCTCAAGACGAAGCTCGAAGGACTCGTTGGCGCCAAGACGGTCGTCGCGGCGTCGGTCCCGCTTGAACCCGTTGACACCGACTTATAGGCGTCGACGCTGGTCGTAGTCAGCCCTTCGTTGAAGGAGGTCTTCCCGTCCATCCGTTGCTCTCCGCGACCCTCGCGGTTCTACTGGGAGGGTCGATGGGCGGGAGGTGGTCGTCGGTTCGGTTAAAGACGTCGTCGTTGAGCAGTTTCTCGGCGTCCTCGCCGTGGCCCTCGGTGGCGGCGACCTTCACAAGGTCGAGGCGGCAGATGTCGTCGTAGGGCGCTGCCTCGCATGCGGTCTCGGCGACCTCACGGGCGTAGTCGACATCGCCCTTGGCGAGCGCATCGACCACGAGGATGTGTGCGGTGTCGACGATGGCGCAGCCGACCGTCTCGTGGACGCGTTCGGTGTCGAGCAACCAACTCCAGCCCTTCGCGCGCAACAGGCTGAACGGCATCCCCTGGACGAGCGACATGGCCGTCTTCAGATCCTCGATGCCCTCCGCGCCGCGAGCCTCACCGCGAGTACGCAGCCGTCGGAACAGGTCGAGGTCAACCAGCACGTCGAGGACTTGGTAGGTCTTCACACCGGATTCGTGGTACGCCGGCGACTCATTCGCGGCTGGCAGATAGGGAGTCTTCGTCCGAGGGTTCGTCCCGAGCCAGTCGCGCAGCGCACTGACGTCCGTGCGTGCCCGTGACGCGGCGATACCGAAATTGTCGGAGATCTCATTGGCGGTCGCGCCTTTGGGGTGCAACGCCAGGTACGCGAGGATCTCGACGATGTACGGGCGTCGCTTCAGGATGATCGGCTTGACGATGCCGAAGGCTTCGGCGTTGACGGCGCCCAACAGGGTCAGACGGGGGCGCTGGCTCTCCGAGCTGAACCAGTCGGCCACGTCCTCATCGAGCGTGGGGTCGGCCTCCTCGACGGTGCGGCGGACCTGCTCGGGGACGACCGGGGCCAGGGCCTCGACGTCCTCGACGGTTGTCGCGGCTGCTTCGACGTACTCCTCGGCCGCCTCGGGTAGCAGAGAGCCGTCGCCCGCCGGGCCTTCCTCGCGGACGTGGGTCAGTTCCTCGCGTAGTGCGCCTGCCTGGTCGGCGAGGGCACGCCAGCCGTCGGCGACCTGCTCGAAGGGTGGAACCTTGACCGGCTCGCTCTCACGTGTGAGGTCGACGATGGCGGCGCACGCCTTCGCCTCCTCGCTGGTCAGCCCGGCGGCTTGGAGGTCGAGTCCGAGGACGGGCGCAGTCAGCCGCCCGGTGTGGTCGACGTCGAAGACCGTCGACTCGGGGATGGGTGCGGCCAGCGAGACCAGTGCCGCGCCGACTCTTGAGGAGGGCGCGGCAAGGAGGGGCGCAAGGTCGGCTGTCCCGT
This sequence comes from Nocardioides sp., assembly GCA_039812025.1. Lineage (GTDB taxonomy): Bacteria > Actinomycetota > Actinomycetes > Propionibacteriales > Nocardioidaceae > Nocardioides. The sequence continues at coordinate 34,001 of JBDHZS010000001.1, forward strand.
CGCCGGCGGTGATGACGGCCCGATACGGGTCGGGGTCCCCCCAGCCGTGCTCCAGCGAGGTCGTCACGTCACGCACGAACCCGGGCACGACCTGCTCGCCGTCGATGTGGTGGCGCAGACGCAGGGTGTCGAGCGGGGCAAGTTCCTCGCCGAGTCCGATGACGTTCACTTCCACGACGGTCGACCACGGGTTGAGCGCCAGCTCGGCCGCGATGTGCCGGGCCAACGCCTTGCCCCGCACTGGGTCGCCCGCGAGCGCCACGACACCGAGATGCTCCAGGTTCACCAGGTGAAGCCCGTCGTCGTCCTGCCCGACGGTGACGAGCAACGGGTACGGCGGGAGCACGTCGCCGCGCTCGGGCATGGTTTGACCGAGCGTGAGGGACCACTCGGAGCCTGCGCCCGTCCACGGCCCCGGCAGGTCGGCATCCTCGGCAAGGTGCAGGGCCACCGTGTCTTTGGCGAGGGTGGCGGTGACGACGTGGGGCAGCGCCCGTCCTGCGTCGGAGCATTCGCCGGCCAGGTGCAACAGCGCCCGGTCGAGATCCTCAATGGTCGCCATGAGCGGCGCACCGGACACGAACGCTGTCTTTTCGACCGCGCGCAGTTCCTCGGGCGGAGCGGCGATGGTCTGGCCGGGCCGACGGTAGCGGAGCTGGGTGTTGCGATGGGCGCGTACGGCGAGCAGGACCAGCCCAGCGAGGATCGCGCCCGCCCCGGTCAGACCCGGAAGCAGCCAGCCGGGGGCTGACGACTCCACATCGTCGGCATCGTCAACGGCAGCAACCTCAGGCTCCGCCTCTGGTTCGGCGGCGGCCGTGGGGTCTGGCGTCGGCTCGACGGAGGGCGTCTCGACCGGAGGTTCATCCTCGACAGGCGGCACCGCCTCGGCGGGAGGTTTCTCGGGCACCTCGGCCCTGTGCTTGGCCTGCCCGGGGATGGTGATCTCCCAGCCTGGCCGGATCAGATCGGGATCGGTCAACGTGGCCCCGTCGGGCTGCACGGTGTCCCGCGACGCCTCGAAGAGCTCCGGGTAGCGCATCGGGTCGCCGAGCTTGTCCTCGGCGATCTCCGACAACGTGTCGCCGGGCTGCACGACGTACTCCTCGGCCTGGCGATGGCCGTCGACCTCGGTGACCTCGTGCGGCACCTTCAGCACAGTGCCCGAGACGATGAAGTCGGGCCGACCGTTGAGCACGTCCTTGTTCAGTTCGACGATCTCGGTGAACCGGGTGCCATCGCCGAGCAAGCGCTCCGCGATCTTCCACAGACTGTCGCCGCGCTTGACCGTGTAGTCGATGGTCGACTGCTGCTTGGTCGGTGCCTCGGCAGCAAGGAGGGGCGCAGCTTCGGGCAGGACGGGCGCAGTCGTTTCGACCGCGAGCCGAGGAGCTTCGAGGACGGGCGCAGCCGCAGCGGCGTGGGCGGGTGGAGCTGGGAATGCTGCGACGACGGTCGGCGCTGCAACGAACAGGAGCGCCGCGACGGCGACGAGCTGTCCGACCGCACGCTGGGGAGCCCCGAGACCGGGCAGCGACGGTGTCGGCAGCCCCCGTACCTGCGAGATCACTTCGAGCAGCACCGAGACAGCGACGAACGCCCACGCGACCCAGGCGACGGCCGCGATGACGACCATCGCGAGTGTGCCGTCGTCCGGGCTGGTCAACAGGGTCCGCAGCTCGTCCAGGTGTGCCTGCCACGGGGCCGCACCGATGGCGATGAGGAGGAACGGCACTCCGGCGACGAGCAGCAGGATGAGCAGGGTGGCCGCGAGACCTTGGAGTCGCTGGGCGAGAGTGGGCTGGTTCATTGTTCGCTCCCTCCAAGGCTGCGGATCAGTCGTGCTGAGGCATGGCTGGTGACGGTGAGGTCGCCGATGCCGATGAAGCCCAGGAACTTCGGGCTGTAGGTGTCGGTCACGTTCACCGCGATGGTGTCGCCGCCGGTGATGGTCACGGTGCCGGTGACGCCGGAGGCGGAGAGATAGTCCTCGGCGGCGTTGCGGGCTGCGACTGCGTCGACCGCGACGTACTGCCCTTGGATCGCGGGAGCGGCCTGAACCTGTTCGCCGCCCGTCCTGGCGGCTTCGGCGGCGACGTTGTGGGCCCGCTGCTTGGCGTGGATCTGTCCACCGAGGTCGACCGCCAGCCCGACGAGGATCATCATCACGAAGCTCGACACCGCCAGCCAGATGCTGATGGAGCCGCGTTCGTCGCGAGTACGTCGCTTCATCCGCGCTCCCTGAAGGTGTCCAACGGCGAGGTGCTGGTGGCCTTGATCAGGCGACTCCCTGGGACTCCGGGCACGGACAGGTCGCCCAGGTCGAGAAGGCATTCCACGGTGGCGGAGACCGAGCCGGCCTGCCCGACGCTCTTGGCGAAGTCGGAGACGTCGACGGTCACGGTGACGCTCAGGCAGCGGATGTCCTGGTTGGCGAGGCTCGACTCTGCTGCGGTCTTGGCGTCGGACTTGGCCGCGGCCGCCGTACGTGCGATCGAGGCGGAGCGGGCGGCGTCGGCGGCGGCGGACTCGACGGCCGAGTGGGTGGTGGCGGTGCGGCCACCGAAGATGATGAGCCCGACGAACAGCACGAAGGCGGGCACGCCGACAACGGCCTCGACCGCCGCCGAGCCGCGCTCGTCCCTCACGCGTCGCCGGAACATCACGGAGCCGTGACTCTCTCCACCGGAAGCGAGGCCGAGTGGACGATCACGGGATTCCACCCAGGGATGACGCTCAGACTGTGCCCTCGAACTGTCACGGTGACCGTGGTCGCGGTGCGGTTGGCCGTCGCGGTCGCATCCGGCAACACGTCGTCGCCACCGGCTTCGTCGACGAACGAGGAGGCGGCCGAGACGCCGTCGGCCTCCTTGCCGTTCTCGCCTCCGGCGGCCTTGGCGCCCTCTTGCGCGGCGGCGATCGCCACCGTTCGGGCGTGGTAGAACAGCGCGGCCTGCATCCCGAGGAACATGACCGCGAAGAGAGCGGGCAGCAGGATGACCAGCTCGATGGAGACCGAGCCGCGTTCGTCCTGCCGCCTATTTGATCTGGCCCGCTTGGCTTTCAACGTAAGCCTTGATCGCAGCGACCACGATGCCGACGATGGCGATGACGGCCACCGCCCAGAGCACGTGCTCGGTGGTGACGGAGCCTCGTTCGTCGCGGGCACGCAGACGCGCATCGACTCTCAAATGGAGCGTGAGCAGGAGGGCGAGCAATCGGTTCATAGGGGCTTCTTCCTTTCGTTGATGAGTTCCCTTTCTCGGTGGTTAGGTGGGGGTCGTAAGTGTCAGGTGTTGCTGAACATCCGCAGCAGGGATGGGGCAACGAGCAGCGCCATGAAGATGACGCCGAGCAGGGAGCCGGGGATGGTCATGCGCTCACCGACGGCATTGGCCTCGGCGATCTCGTCGTTGAGCATCGCGGTGCGCATGGCTGCTGAGCGGGCACGCAGGTTGGCGTAGACCGACGCGCCCTCCTCCCCGGACAGCCGCATGATGTCGGCGAAGTCGTCGAGCTCGGGCAGACCCAGCTCGTCGGCAAGGGCGTGCAGGGCATCCCACGGCGGCTGGCCCGACCAGCGCGACCTCGTCAGCTCCTCGGAGAGTCGGGTGAAGACCCACGAGTCGCCGACCTCAGCCGCGGCTTCCATCGCTTGCCGTACGCCGGAGCCGTTGTGCCGCTCCAATGCGACGAGGTCGATGTAAGCGCCGAGCGCACGCGCGAACTCGAGCCGGGCCTTCCGGGCATCGTCGACCGCGTTGTAGTTGGGCAGGAAGAACATCACCACAGCCAGACCGACCGACGCGATGGCCGGGACCGCGACCGGAAAGCCCAGGCCGATCTGCTCGAAGAAGAACGCCAGCAGCGGCGGGATCACCAACCCCATGAGCGCCATAACGATCTTGTCGCCGTAGAACCGGGCCAACGGGATGCGCAGCAACGCCAGCTCCCTCGTCGGCGTCCTGATCCAGACGGCCGGCGGGAGTGCCTTGATCGCCCACACGCCGATCCGCTCCTTGCCCTTGGCGGTCGTGACCGGGCCGCCGGCGTTCGCCCGTCCCTTGGCGGGCGTCAGTCGTGACAGAGCTTCGGCGAGGTCCGGCTCGGCCGGCATCAGGCGGGCGATGAGCAGCACGACGCCGAGACCGAGGAACGCCCCTCCCAGCAGAGCAACTTGCAGTCCGGTGGTCATGCTGCGCCCTCCCTGGTGACGGGGACGGGCGACAAGAACCTGGGCATCGCCCGTCCGAGCGCCATGCGTTTCATCCAGACGAGCGTCGCGATGTAGAGCGACAGCAACACCACCAGGACGACCTGCCCGAGCGGGCTCTGGTACGGCCGCACGTAAGTCCCCGACACCGCGAGGATCACCAGCACGCCGACGCTGATCAGGGTGACCCAGCGTGCGGTGGCACGAGGCTTGGCGCGGTCTGCCTCGACCTGACGACGAGCGCGTACGTCGGCCGCAACCGACTCCGCGAGACCTTCGAGCACGCTCGCGAGCCCTGCGCCCCTTCTGCGGGCGCCGAGGATCAGGTTGGCGGCCACGAGGTCGCCGGTTGCATCGTCGAGCTCGTCGGCGAACGCGCGCAGGGCGTCCTCGGTGGGCCAGCGGGCGCGCAGCCGGGCCACCAGTCGGGTCACCTCGGGGGCAATCGCGGCAGGAGTCGAGCGCAGCGTCGCGACCAATGCCTGCTCCAGGCCGACGCCGACCGTGAGCACGCCGGAGAGGGAGCGGGTCCATTCCTCCATCGCTTCGAGGCGGGCGATCCGCTGGGCGGCCGAGGAGGAGGAGAGCAGGACGGGCAGGCCGACGAAGGCAATGGGGACGACGATGAGGGCGAGCACCCATCCGGTCACCAGGAATGCCACGACGCCGGCGGCGACTCCGCCGAGCAGGAGCATCCGGGTCTGCTTGGTAAGCGTGCGGACCTTGCGCGGCCGGGAGGGACGCTCGACCACCGGGGACGGGCGCAGGCCCACGACGAGAGCGATCAGGCCACCGACGATCAGCGCGCCGGCGAGGGCAGGGACGAGGACGATCACGACCGCACCTCCTGCTGGGCCAGGTAGGAGCTGAGGTCGAAGCCGTACGCCGCGAGCGCCCGGTAGGAGTCGGGCAGGATCGCCGGAACCGCCGTGCCATTGAGGTCGGGCGCGAAGACGTGGGTGGTCGCATAGCCGGTCTCGCGCTCGCCGGGGTCGAGGGCGATGATCTCGGCCACCCGGCGTCGCCGAGCCGAACGCCCGCCGTCGTTGGTGGTGCGCATGTCGAGGTGGACGATCACGTCGATGGTCGACGCGAGCTTGCTCGTGGCCAGCGCGTGGGTGACGTGAGGCCCGGCTTCCATCGCGCAGGTGACCAGCTTGCGGATCGCCGCCACCGCGTCTGAGGCGTGGGTGGTGGAGATGGAACCTGTGCCGGACTCCATCGCTTTGATCATCGCCCAGACCTCTTTGCCTCGGACCTCGCCGACGATCTGGCGAGCGAGGTTGAAGCGGAAGGAGTCGACCAGGGCGTCGTCGAGCGTGAACTCGCCGGCCATGCGCCCGTCCGCACCACGCTCCCCGGAGCCCGGACGTGCCTCCCACGGGTGCACGATCTTGTGCCGACCCAACTCGTGCAGGTGCAGCTCATACTCGGTCTCGAAGGTGCCAATCGCCTCCAAGGGGTCGATCTCGGCGCAGAGCGCCCGGACCAAGGTCGTCTTGCCCGCGCCCTGTGCGCCGGATACCACGATGGACTTGCGAGCACGCACCGCCGCCCGCAGGAACGACGCGGCGACCGGCGTGAGCATCTCTCTGGCCACCAAGTCGTCGAGCGTGACCGTCATCAGCCGGTGCCGCCGGATCACCACAGACGGCCGCGGGGTGACCCATGCGGCAGCGGCGAGACGCGAGCCCCCGTCGAGCCGGAGATGCAGGCGCGGTTGGGCTTCGGAGAACCCGCGAGCGTTCACCTCGGAGCGCGAGGCGAGGAAGACCAGGAAGTCGATCAGCTCCTCGTCGGAGTCGGCGACCGGGGGTCCGTCGACCTGGGAGCCGTCGATGAGTTCCAGGACAACGCTGTCGTGGCCGGTGATGATGATGTTCTCCACCCGGTCGTCGTCCACCAGCGGTTGAAGCCGGCCGAGCCGGAACAGCGAGTCGAAGACCGCCCGAGCGAGAGCATCCTGCTCAGCGACAGGAAGGGTGGGCATCCCCGCGTTGACGCGGTCGGCGACGGTGGCCTCGATGAGGTCGAGGACGATCGTCCGCCCCAACTCCTCCTGCGCGAGCTTGTCGAGCCGTCCTCGGTCGGCGGCGACCGACTGGCTGAGCTGCTCGGAGGCTTGCGCACGCAGGGCAGAGACCAGCGACCAGTCCAGGTTCCTGCCGATGGATGCAGTGGTGCTCACAGCCGACAGGTGTCCCACCGACGTCAGCGGGCGGGCGATGTCGCGATGCTCGGCGACGGGCGGCACTGGCTGGGTGAATAGCGGCAGCCCGGCTGGCGGGGTCTCGTAATCCTCGTTGGTCTCAGGGGCGCGCTCCGTCGTCATGACCGGGCTCCTTCGAGCAGCTCGTTGCGACGGCGGGTGATCGTCGAGTGGATCGAGGCGATGGCCGCGTGGAGTCCTCGGGCCAGAGGTCCCGTGTCGAACTTCTTGGGAGGTTGCGCTCCTCGGGAGAAGACCGCTGCGGACTCGGGGTCGTTCGGCAGAGAGCCGAGCACGGGGAGGTTGACCGCCCCGGAGACGTCGCGGGCGCTGTAGGGCTGGCCTTCGCCGATCAGCAGGACCGCAGACTGGTGCCAGTCGAGTGCGGGGCGCTGAAATGCTTCGGCCCACGACCGCAGTGCCGACAGGTTCGGCAGCGTCGTACGACTGACGAGCAGCGCCAGGTCGGCGGCGTCGAGCAGGGGCTCCGGCGACCCGTGAAGTCCCAGTCGACCGGCATCGACGATCACGTCCTGACCGGTGGACTCAAGGTCGCTCAACACGTCGGCCAGTGGAGTCCAGAGGTCCCGCAGCGCGCTGGCCTGGGTGTGCGATCTGGTGCCGGCGACGAACGACACGGTGGTGCCCTCGATGGGACGGGCGACGTCGGCGAGTGCATCGCTGAGGTTGCTCGCCGTCAGCGCCAACTCGATGAGCCCGGCGTCGTACTCCCGCGTGCCGCGGAAGTAGCCCGCCAACAACCCGGAGCCGCCGGTGGGATCGGCCTCGACGAGCAGGACCGGGCGCGGCCAGAGCAGCGCCAGCCCGAGAGCCGTCGTGGTGACGCCGGGCGAGCCGGAGGCAGAAGTGAGAGCGATGACGGCCATCAGCGCTCCCGCGACTCCAGGACGAGGGCGATGTTGCCGGTGGCGATCCGCGTGGCCAGCACCGGGGCGTCAGCCTTCGGGACGAGCAGGTCGACTACGGACTGCCCGGTCTCCTCGGAGACGTGGACCCCGACGACGGTGGCATCGTTGGTCAGCGGCGTCCCGGCCGGGAGTTCCTCGCCCTGCGCGGGAGTCACCACGACGAGCACGCGGTCGCCGTACTGAAGATCCAGGCCGGGTGCCTGGGCTGGGGTCAGCGCGACCCCGACCACCGACTGTCCCTCGCCTGGAACGACCTCGGCGGTGAACGAGCCCGGCGTGAGAATCCCGCCCTCGGCGATGTCCATCGCTGCTCGCTGCCCGACGACCTCCTCCAACTGTGAGGCCGCGACCGGCTTGAGGGCAGGGTCGGCGCTGAGCCGTACGCGGGCGAGAGCGTCGGCTTCGATCACCGCGCCGCGCTCGATGGAGTGCCGTGCGACGAGGACCTCTTGGGTATTCGTCGTCGCCGTCCATGCCCATCCGGCGAGCAGGGCGCCGATGCAGACGGCACCGATCGCGGCAGCGATGAGCGCGGGACGTCGCCGCAACTTCGGTGGCGGCGCGAGGGCAGTCGCGGCCGGACCCTCCTGGTTGAGAGTCCCGTCGATCCGGGTGGCTGTACTCATGCTCACTGCCTCTCCGCTGCCCGTTACTGCACGAGCACCTGCGCTTCCCCGACCGAGATCGCGGTCGATCGTGTGAGGCCGTTCAGCCGGATGGTTCCGGTCTGGCCCGCCCCTTCCCATGTGATGACCCAGTCCGAGGTGGCGGTCACCGTGTACTTCCCGTCCGGCTTCTTCGAGCTCGACTTCTCATACGTGTGCCCGCAGTCCGGCGACTTCGCTCTGCCGTACGACGGTTTGTACGCGGTGCCTGCGCCCGTGCAGGTCACCTCGGTGCCATCGCCCATGTCCCAAGTGATCTTGTGGAGCGTCGCTGTGGCGGTGACGGTGATCCCGCCGGCGCTCGCGGACTCGGTGATCGGCCCGACGGTGTGCTCGTCGGGGTTGGCAGCCCACATCCACACGGGCATGCCGACGATGCCGATGCTGTCCTCACCAGGCTCGGGTGTGATGCCGATGTCGATGGCGCGCAGGTCCATCTGCTCGATTGCGAGTTCCGCGACCTGGCGGGGAGTCGGACCGCCACCAGACGGTGGGGGCGGGTTGGCGAACCAGATGAGGGTCACGGTGTTCGTCTGTGGCTGCGTGCACACATACACCGCGCCGCCGTCTTGGTAGGTGCCCTCCCAGAACGGCGACCCCGGTGGCGGCTGTGGGTCGGCCAGAGTGATGTAGCAGGCAACCGAGTTCACCCAGTAGCCCGCGTCTGAGGTGCAGGGCACTGGCCCTGGGGGTGGCGATGTCCCGCTCCAATAGCAGGCCGAACCAGAGCCAGTGTCCTTCGGTCCATCGTCACCCTGGTCGCCGGGATCGCCCAGGTTGCCGGGCACCTCGACGTAGATCAGGCAGACGCCCGTCTCGGGGTCGGTGACCTGGCAGACCGTGTCGGCGTAGGACGGCGCCGGGGCGAGGATCAGTAGACCCGCCGCTGCGAGTGAGAGTGCGACGACACGGGCTATAAGGCTTCGCATGGCGTGCGCTCGATGTCCTGGCTGGAGGCGACACGCCACGAGCCATCGGGATCGGTGTCCCACTGGTAGTTCGACACCAGGAACTGAATCCAGCCGGTGTCCGGTCGGTCGGGGGTGACGACCGACTTGCCGTCCTTGTCGATGACGTCCACATCGCTGACGTCGAAGCACAGGTCGATCTGGACGGTCGGAACCTTGCCGTCCTTGGGGTCGGAGTTGTCGAGGTTGACTGACTTCACGTCCAGCTCGACGACCTTCGTCTCGCCGGTCTGCCGCAGGCCCTGCTCGCGCTCGCGCTTGAACAGGTTTTGCTGGGCGGCGAGCTCGGTGCTGATCGCGACGTCGTCGAGGAGGGTCAGCGGCTGGGTCGGGTCTTGGCGAAGCTGGTTGCGGACGTCATAGAACTTCCGCAGAACAGCAGACGCCGCCTCTGAGGCAACTTCACTGTCAGACGGCGGCGTCGGTTGGGATGTGGTTGGGGCCGGCGAGCTCGGGCTGGGGCTCGGACTCGCCGCTGGTTCATTGCCTTCGGCACACGACGTCAGAGCGGCGACAATCAGTGCTGCCGTCGCGACACTCTGGACTCCTCGTACGCGCGTCATGACCGAGATCCTCTGCTCGACACCAGGGTTGGTGTTGAGTGCGGACGACGCCTTGCCGACGGACCGGCGAGGTCGCCGTGTTCGTAGTCTACGTCACAAATCGGGCTTTGAACCTGGCTACCCTTCACGTCCTTCTCCTTCCGCCTCGCGGCCGAGACCGTCGCCTCTGCTCCCCAGGTGCTCCGCGGCGTACGCCTCCTGCGCCCGTCCCACGCGCCCCTGCCCTCCTTCTCGGCATACACGTCATGCAGAACGAGGTGGGCTCGGTAGGGATGTCAACTGTGGATGGATTCGCCCCAATCGAGTCTGTGAACATCTCGGCACACCTTCACGCCGAGGAGGTGTGCGGCGATGACCGTGTCGATGAAGGCGATCCGCGCGGGTCGGGGCTACGACTACCTGCTCAAGAGCGTGGTGCGGGGCGACGCCAACATGACCGACCCCAACCCGGTCACGAGGTACTACACAGAGGAAGGCACTCCGCCCGGTCGCTGGATGGGGTCGGCCCTGCACGCCTTCGGCAACGGGGAGATCAAGCGCGGCGACACCGTGACGCCGCGCCAGCTTCAGGCTCTCATCGGCGCAGGGCTGGACCCTGTGACCGGCGAGAAGCTGGGACGGGCGTTCCCCACGTTTGCTCCGCTCCAGCAGCGCATGGCCGACCGCGCGGCCGAACTTCCGGCTGGTCTCACCGACGAGCAGCGCAAGGGTGCGCTCGCGCAGATCAAAGCCGAAGAGTCGAGGAAGGCGTCCAGCGGCATCGCTGGCTATGACTTCACGTTCAGCGTCCCCAAGTCGGTCTCGGCGCTCTGGGGTGTGGCTGATGCGGGCACGCAGGCGCTCATCGTCGAGGCACACCACCAGGCCGTCGCCGAGGTGCTCGACTTCATGGAGCGAGAGGTCGTCGCCACGAGGAGGGGCGTAGCCGCCGGGGACGGCGCCGTAATGCAGGCCGACGTCATCGGGGTTGCAGCGACGGCATACGACCACTGGGACTCTCGCCTTGGTGACCCACAGCTCCACACCCACGTCGTCATCTCCAACAAGGTCAAGACCACTGAGGACGGGCGATGGCGCAGCCTGGACGGGCGACCGCTGTTCGAGGCGAACGTTCCTGTCTCCGAGTACTACAACGCCGTGCTCGCCGACCGGATGACTCGGCTGTTCGGGATCGAGTGGGAGCAGCGCGCTCGGGGCGCTGACCGGAACCGCGCATGGGAGCTCGTGCCCGTCCCAGAGGCACTCATCCGGGAGTTCTCGGGGCGCACCAGCCACATCGAGCGGGAGAAGGAGCGGCTCATCGCGGAGTACGTCGAGAAGACCGGACATCGCCCGTCCTCCGCCAAGATCATCCAGTTGCGCGCGACAGCAACCCTCGCGACCCGCCCCGAGAAGGAAATCCGCTCCCTCTTCGACCTGACGACCGCGTGGCGAGGACGGGCGGAGAAGATTCTGGGGACGGGCGCGGTCGAATGGGCGAAGAAAGTCACCGCCCGTCCCATCGCCCGTCCTACTCTCCGCGCCGACGATGTACCTCTCGACGTGATCGGCGAGGTCTCCGTCTCCGTGGTCGGTGTGGTCGAGGAGAAGCGGTCGACCTGGCGACACTGGAACCTCTGGGCCGAGGCATCCCGGCAGACGATGGGCTGGCGCTTCGCTAGTGCCGAGGACCGGGAGGTCGTCGTTGGGATGATCGTCGAGGCTGCCAAGCAGGAGTCGTTCACCATCACGCCGCCGGAGCTGGTCACGGTGCCGGAGACGTTCCGGCGGGCCGACGGCACCAGTCGCTTCCGGCCGCGGCACTCGGTCGTGTTCACCTCGGAGACGCTGCTCGCAGCCGAGGACCGCCTGCTCCAGCGGTCAGAAGCCATGACGGCTCCAGAGGTCAGCCTCGACGTGATCGAGCGGGTGACCCAGAAGGAACACCTGTTGTCTGCCGAGCAGTCCGAGACCCTGGCGAGCATCGCCGTGTCCGGGCGACAGGTCGACCTCCTCGTTGGCCCGGCCGGTGCAGGCAAGACGACGGCGATGCACGCGCTCAAGACCGCTTGGATCAAGGACCACGGCAAGGGCAGTGTCGTCGGACTCGCCCCGAGCGCCGTCGCCGCGCAAGTGCTCGCCGACGACCTGGGCATCGGTTGTGAGAACACTGCCAAGTGGCTGCACGAGCACGACCGAGGCCGTGCGCGGTTCCGCAAGGGCCAGCTCGTCATCATCGACGAGGCGACCCTCGCCGGCACTCTGACGTTGGACCGGCTCACGGCGCTCGCCGCTGAGGCGGGCGCGAAGGTGCTGCTGGTCGGTGACTGGGCGCAGCTCCAGTCGGTCGACGCAGGAGGGGCGTTCAGCCTGATGGCCTCCGCCCGTCCTGACACCCCCGAGCTGACCGAGGTCCACCGCTTCACACACGAGTGGGAGAAGACAGCCTCCCTCGACCTTCGGTTCGGGCGCGCAGAGGTGATCAGCACCTACGTCGCCAACGCGCGCGTCCAGGAGGGCACGACCGACGAGATGATGGATGCCGCCTACCTCGCGTGGGCGGCGGACGTACAGGAGGGGCGCACCTCGATCCTCGTCGCTGAGGCGACGGACATGGTGACCCGACTCAACCAGCGCGCTCGTGCGGATCGCATCGTCGCGAACCCGGTCGGAGACATCGAGGTCAACCTTGCCGACGGCACCCAGGCATCGGAGGGCGATCTCATCATCACCCGGCATAACGACCGCCGTCTCCACACGCCGCGCGGCGGCTGGGTGCGCAACGGCGACCGCTGGACCGTCACTCGCGTCCACAAGGACGGCTCGATGCAGGTCCAGCGACTCGGGGTCGACTTCGGCGGCACCGTCACTCTGCCTGCGGCGTACGTCGCCGAGCACGTCGACCTCGGCTATGCCGTCACAGCCCACCGTGCCCAGGGCATGACCGTCGACACTTCGCACGTTGTCGTAACCGGCTCGACGACCCGGGAGAACTTCTACGTCTCCATGACCCGCGGCCACGACTCCAACATCGCCTACGTTGCCCTCGACAAGCCTGACGAAGGCCACGCCCCTCCCGAGCCCGACGAGGTCAACGCCCACACCGTTCTCTACGGCGTGCTTCGGCACATCGGCGGAGAACTGTCCGCGCACCAGATGATCGCTGCCGAACAGGAGCGCTGGACGTCGATCGCTCAGCTCGGCGCGGAGTACGAGACCATCGGCGCGGTCGCCCAGCGTGACCGGTGGATGCAGACGATCAGGAACAGCGGCTTGAGCGAGGCCCAGGTCGAGGAGGTGCTTGCGTCTGAGTCGTTCGGCCCGCTCACCGCCGAACTGCGCCGAGCCGAGGCCAACCACCACGACGTCGGCCGACTTCTGCCGGCCCTCGTGAAGCGGCGTTCGCTGGATGACGCCGAGGACATCGGAGCCGTCCTTATCAGCCGACTCCAGAAGGCCGCTCAGCCGAAGCACGGCAGGCATCGACCGTCCCCGAAGCTGGTCGTCGGGCTGATCCCCGTCGCCGACGGCCCGATGAGCGAGCCGATGTCCAAGGCGCTCGGCGAACTAACGGACCTCATGGAAGGACGGGCGATGGCGCTCGCCGAGAAGGCAGTAGAGGACGGGGCACCGTGGCTGAAGCGGCTGGGCGCCCCTCCAACGACCGAGGCTGCGCGGCGCCAGTGGCTCCACGAGGTGCGGACGGTCGCTGCCTACCGCGACCGATACAAGGTGGACGGGCGCAGGGTTCTCGGGGAGCCGAGGAACGTCGCGCAGAAGCTCGACGCTGCCCGCGCAGAGCAGGCGATCCGACGCGCCCGGGCGATCTCCGAGGAGGCCGCCTCCAGACAGGACGGGCGCAGCCACACGGTCGAGCAGCAGGGACGCGCGCTCGCGTAGCCGTACACAGCGGCAGTTCGCGCTGGGTTATCCCCAGGAGGGCGACTGTGCGCCCGTCCTGTCGGACCGCGGGCGTAGGCAGGAGGGGAGCCACGACCGAAGGAGACCCTCATGCTCACCGCACTCTGGCACCTCAGCGCCGCGATCCGCGGCTACCTCCGCTTCTACATGCCCACCAACCGTGCAGTCGACTGGTTGCGCTCACCACGCGGCCTCAAGTGGGCGATCCCGGTCGCCCTCCTCGCTACGCCCGCCTACCTCGGCCTGACGGCGCTCGCCATCCAGTTCGCCGCCAGACCCGGCCTCGGCTTCCTCAACGTGCTGGTGTTCTTGTTCTTCTGGAACGCGGCAAAGTTCGCCTGGATGGCCCTGCTCTCACCCCTGCTCATGGTCAAGGGCGCTGCAACCCGCCACCAGAAGCGCCGGATCGCTCAGTCGCTTGCGTCGGCCTGACCGAAGAGTCGCTCGCGCTCGGCAGCAACCACGAGACGAGCCAGCTCAGCGTCGGTGACGTCAACAGCATCGGGCGCCTGCGCCGCGATCACGCTGTCGCGCGCGAACTCGTCGAAGAGTTGCTTCTTGTCGGCAAGGATCTCCCTGATTCGCTCGTCCACGCTGTTCTCGCTCAGCAAACGATGCACCTGGACGGTGCTCGTCTGGCCCATCCGGTGCGCCCGCGCGATGGCCTGCGCCTCCATCGTGGGTTTCAACTGTGGCTCGCAGATGACAACGACCGAAGCCGACTGAATGTTGAGACCAACCCCTCCAGCCGTGATCTGAGCAACCAGGACTGCACCGTGCCCAGCAGCGGAGAACTTGTCCACAAGCGTCTGACGGTCCTTGGCCGGGAGAGAACCCGTCAGAGGGCCAAAGACTTCGCCAGGCAGGAGCCGCGCGACCTCGCTCAGGACTTCGCGGAAGTAGGAAAACACGATGACCTTGCGGCCGTTCGACTCCGCTTCCTCGACGATCTCCAGGAGACGCTCCACCTTGAGCGACCGAGACGACAACATCGCCGCGCGGCGCATCAACATGAAGTGCCCCTCCTGCACCGCGCCGCGGTATGACTGCTCGTCGGCGTCCGACATGCCCATCCACTCGTCGATCTCGACCAGTTCGGGAAGCTCCGTGAGCACGTCCTCTTGATTGCGACGGAGGTAGGCGGGCGCGACATGCTTGCGGAACTTTGACGCCAAGAACTCCGGTGCCGACTCCGACAGGTCGGAGCGGATGTAGCCAATCAGGTTGCGAAACTCCTGAACGCTGTTCTCAAGCGGGGTGCCAGTCATGAGGACGACGTACTTGAGCGCATCCATGACTTCGGCCGCAGCGAGCGATCGCTTGGCGTTGGGATTCTTGATGTAGTGCGCCTCGTCGAAGACTGCTGAGGCGACTTCAACGTTGTTGATGTGCTCTTGCGCCCACGGCAGCAGGTCGTACGTCGTCACGGCAACGCCGCCGTTGCGAATCCACGACTTCGCCGCGTAGTTGCGATCCCAGAGTGGGCCGTGGAGTCGAGAGGCGCTGAGCTTCGTGTGCTTCGCGGTCTCGCGAATCCAGTTGCTGACAACCGCGGCGGGGCAGACCACGAGAAAGTGGGAGTGCCCGGTTGCCCGCAGGTGGGTGAAGATGGCGAGGGCCTCCACAGTCTTGCCAAGGCCCATCTCGTCGCCGATGACGACCTTTTCCTGTACGAGGGCAAACCTGGCGCCGAAACTCTGATAGGTGCGGAGCGACGCAGTCAGGTAGTCGCGCTTCAGCTCCTTCGCGCGCACGGCTTCGATGATCTCTTCGGGGAGGTCACCGTGCATCTTCTTCTCGTCCTCGGTGACGAACCCGAGTTCGGCCAGCATCCCGAAGTAGTCGGAGGGGCGGGACAAGAAGTCGGTCCAGACATCGCCATCCGTGCTGGCGGGCGTGCTGCGTTTCAGCGCGTCGGCAAGGGTCTCGACGACGTGGCCGCCAGCAGGGCTCGGACTGCGGTTGAAGGTGATGACTGCTTCGGCGGACCGGTTGGCTTTGAAGAGAGCTTCGAGCCCCTTCGCCAGGGCGACTTCTTCCTTGCTCGGGTCGAACCTTCGGGCGGCATCCCACTGACGAAGTGCATCGAGGAGTGCCTCGGTCTTCTTGGACCGGCGCTTCACGTCGATCCGGACCGGAGTCTCATCGCGGACAGCTTCAAGGAGTCGGAGCGATGCCTGAGTGATGGCTTTCGCCGAGGTCTCGCCCAGGCCCGAGAGCGACGCGAGGAGATACTTCTCTTGGAACTTGAGCACGTCCCAGACGTTGTGTAGGTCGTACGCCTCCAACGGAGCGGTGCGGAAGCGCTCCGTGTTGGTCGACGCCTTGCGCAGCGCATCGAGGTCCATCGCCTTGAGTGCGTTAGCGACGTCGTTTGCCTGGACGTCCTCGGCGGCCTTGCGGGCGCGAGAGGCGGCGTCTCTTGCCGCCTTCGCAGCGTTGATGATCGACCCAGCTCCGGCGTTTGCCCGTTTCGTCAGCGCTACGTCGATGAGTTCGACATTCGACGTCCCGCTTGGGAGGTAGGACTGAAACGCCAGCGACGGGTCGAGGAGGCGCCCCAACTCGGCACGCCCCGTGACTGCTGGAGGCGCGAGCTTCTGAATGGTGGCTTCAGCCTCCGTTGCAGTGGCCAACAGGTCGGCGGTCGCGTCGTGCCCGGCGATGCACCGCCCGTCGCGCGCGCAATGCCAGTCGCTGTTGAACAGCGGTGTGATCCGTTCCTTGACGTTCTTCGCCAAGGCCGTCGCCTCGGCCAGCGCAGCCTCGTCGGCCGGGGTGAGGACGAAGGTGGCGAGGAGTTCCAGGTTGGGGATCAGGTCCGCGTCGTTGGATGCCAACGGAGCCAGACAGACTGTGCCGTCGGCCTTGACCTCGATTACCGCGGCGAGCGCCTTCTTGACGGTTGCTTCGACATTTCGGAGGGCCTTGGTGCGAACCTCACGGATTTCCTGCACCCGGCCGGGCCACCGCTCGGACTGCTCCCGAAGCGTCCGGACACGTCCTCGCTCAGCGACGAGTTGGGCGTCGGCCCGTTTCCGAGCTGCCGAGATCGTTGCGTTCAGACTCGCTGCCGTTGCCTCGCGCTCGACGTCCCGCAGGAGCCGCGCCGAGGTATGCGAGGTCTCGCACGAGCCGGCGCTGCACACCGCCGGGTCGAGCAGGTGTTGTCCCAAGGGCGCATGTGCGTCAACGACCTGGATCAGCGACCGCATCGCGGTGTCCTCTGTGGACGTCAATACCCCGGACCGAGTGACGGGCATGTGGACCGCGTCGAGAAGGAGATCGGCCGAATCCTTCCGCAAGGCACCGAGGCTGCCGAGCACCTTGGAGAGTTCGTCGCGCTCCGTGGCTGACTGGCCGACCAGCCGGGTGTGGAGTGCAGCCAGGGCTGTGTCCGAGTCGGCAGCCTTGACCTGGCCGTGGAACGTCGCGAGGCGCGCCGATGCCTCGTGTGCCGGTTGGAGCTTCTTCCGGCCGTCGAACCACAGCGTCTTGGCGAGATGAGCAGCGGTATCCAGGTCGCCGGAGGCAGCGACCTGACTCAACGAGTCGAGCAGCGACAGCTCCGCCACGGGATCGACGCCGGTCGAAAGTGGGAGGTGTTCTGCGAACTGTCGGACCTCTTGGGCAGTATTGACCCAGGCGCGGACGTCGTCGATGACCGCGCCAAGTTGTTGCCGTTCGGCGCGCTTCATCGGTCTCCCCTTGGCTGTGCGTGTCAAGCCTAGGGGGAACCTCCGACACTTGTCGGCGGGTTCCGGTAACGTCGTTCGACTCGGCCAAGAGAGGAGAGCCATGAAGCTGGAGGAGTTGGCCTCGGGGTTGCGACTGACCGGGGTCGTGCCCCACGAGGTCGTGCAGGTCATCTTTGCCCAGCCTCACGGCGCCGACGCGGTCGAGATCACCTACAAGACCTCGGGCGGCGATCTGGGGCAGCGCGTCGTATTTCGTCGCGACGAGGAGACGCTCGCCGTGTCCACCTCGGGGAGCCGTCCGTTCGATGCTTCGGCAACTGACTTCAAGACCGTCGCCGAGGCCCAGCGCATCAAGCTGGCCGGCCTCTACGACCCCATGCTCGCGGTTGCAACCAGTGATGTGCAGCCGCTCCCGCACCAGATCCGCGCGGTCTACGGCGAGTTGCTCCCGCGCACGCCGCTCCGGTTCCTCCTTGCCGACGACCCCGGCGCAGGCAAGACGATCATGGCGGGCCTCTTCATCAAGGAACTGATCCTTCGTGAAGACGTCCAACGCTGCCTGATCGTCGCTCCTGGTGGCCTGGTCGAGCAGTGGCAGGACGAGCTCTTCTTCAAGTTCGGGCTCTCCTTCGAGATCCTCACGACGCAGATGATCGACGCCAGCGTCCACCACAACATCTTCGAGAACCACCATCTGCTCATCACCCGGATGGATCAGCTCGCCCGCAACGAGGATCTCCAGCGGCAGCTCAAGGACTCCCATTGGGACCTAGCGATCGTCGATGAGGCGCACCGCATGGGTGCCCACTACTTCGGCAACAAGCTGGAGAAGACCAAGCGCTTCCAACTCGGCGAGATGCTGGGCGAGGTCGCACGCCACTTCCTCCTGATGACCGCCACCCCGCACTCGGGCAAGGAGGAGGACTTCCAGCTCTTCCTGAGCCTGCTCGACAAGGACCGATTCGCCGGCAAGAACGCCTCGTCGGTCGACACCAGCGACATCATGCGGCGCATGGTCAAGGAGGACCTGCTCACCTTCGAGGGCCGCAAACTCTTCCCCGAACGGGTCGCCGAGTCGATCCCATACGAGCTGACCGAGTTGGAGAACGACCTCTACGAACAGGTCACCGACTACGTCCGCAACGGCATGAACCGAGCCGCCAAACTCGACGGCAAGCGCCGCAACACCGTCGGCTTCGCTCTCACAGTCCTACAGCGCCGACTCGCGTCCAGCCCCGAGGCGATCTACCGCAGCCTCGTACGTCGCGCCGAGCGCCTCGAACTCACCAAGAAGGGCATCGAGAACGGCACGTACCGCGAGGGCCGCGACGTCCTGCGCGGGGACCGCTACAAGTACGCCGTGGAATCCATCGATGACGACGAGATGTCGGCCGAAGACCTGGAGGACTTCGAGGAGAACGTCGTCGACGCCGCCACCGCCGCCGAGACGATCGCCGAGCTCGAAGCCGAGATCCTCGAACTCAACGACCTCGCGAAGGTGGCACGAGATGTCCGTGACCGTGGCGATGACAAGAAGTGGTCAGAACTCAGCCTGATCCTCCAGGACAACGTCATCCCACTCGACTCCAACGGCAAACCCCGCAAGCTCATCATCTTCACCGAGCACCGCGACACCCTGAACTACCTGAGTGACCGCATCAAGGCACTGGTGGGGCGTCCGGAGGCTGTCGTGGCGATCCACGGTGGCGTGCGCCGCAACGACAGGCGGGCGATCACCGAGGAGTTCACCAAGAACCCGGACACCCAGATCATGCTGGCCACCGACGCCGCCGGTGAGGGTCTCAACCTGCAAGCCGCGCACCTGATGGTCAACTACGACCTCCCGTGGAACCCGAACCGCATCGAACAGCGCTTCGGCCGCATCCATCGCATCGGCCAGGAAGAGGTCTGCCGACTCTGGAACATTGTCGCCGCCAACACCCGCGAGGGTGAGGTCTTCACCGCCCTGCTCAACAAAATTGAGGAGCAGCGCAAGGCGTACGGCGGCAAGGTCTTCGACGTCCTCGGCGCAGCCTTCTCCGAGACCCCGCTGCGCGAACTACTGATCGAAGCGATCCGTTACGGCGAACTGCCTGAGACCAAGGCCCGCATGCACCAGGTCATCGACCAAAGTGTGTCCGACGGGCTGGAAGAACTGCTCAACGAACGCGCCCTAGCCAGCGAGCACATCACCGACACCGACCTGGCACGGCTTCGGGCGGCGATGGACGAGGCCCGCTCCCGCCGCCTCCAGCCGCACTACATCGAGCTTGCCTTCAAGGAGGCCTTCACCCGATTCGGCGGCAAGATGGCCAAGCGGGAGAAGGGACGCTACGAGATCAGCAACGTCCCCGCCGTCCTCCGCAACGGCAAGTACGGCCCGATTGCCACTCGCTACGACCGAGTCACGTTTGACCTCGACGCAGTGCACCCCGACGGTCTCGCCCGCGCCGACCTGCTCGCGCCGGGCCACCCGCTCCACGACTCCGTGATGGAGCAAGCTGTGACCACTCTGGCCGGAGTCCTCAACCGAGGCACAGTGCTGGTCTCGGGCACGATCGACGCGCCCAGACTCCTCGTCGGTGTGGTCGAAGAGGTGGTCGACTCGACCGGGTCGTCAGTCGCGCGACGCTTCGGATACGCCTACGCCGACGAGGACGGCACCGTTACCGACGCTGGCCCTGCGCCCTATCTTGACTGCGTCGCGGCCCCGGACACTCCCGCGACCCAGCAGGCCAAGGCGCTGCCGTGGCTCCGTGATGCCGAGACCAAGGCAGTGAGCTGGATCATCGAACACCAGCTTCCCGGCTACCTCGCCGAGGTGCAGCCGCGCCGCTCGGCCGAACTGGAGAAGCAGCGCGCCCTCGTGCAGGCCCGCCTCAAGCACGAGAGCGAACGACTCATCTTCGACGCGATGGCTGCCTCAGAGAAGGAGTTGGTCGGCGACAAGCCAAAGGAGTCCTCGGAGAGCCTCACTCGGAAGGCGAACGACCTCCAAGTCCGGCTCGACCGCCGTCTCGAACTCATCGACCAGCAGGCGCAGATGTCGACCAAGCCTCCACTCGTGGTCGCTGCGGCGCTCGTGCTGCCTGTCGCGCTCCTCGACGCCGATCTTCCGGCCGAGGCCCCGATCCGCGCCAAGGAGACAAAGACCGTCGAGCGACGCGGCGTCGAACTCGTGCTCGCCCACGAGCGAGCCATCGGCCGCGTGCCCGAAGAGCAAGCCTTCAACAACCCAGGCTACGACATCCTCTCAACGGACCCGGCGAACGGCGACACCTTCCGCATCGAGGTCAAGGCGCGTCTCGCAGGTGCTGCCGACTTCTGGGTCACCCACAACGAGGTCATCACAGGCAAGAACGCGGCCCCGAAGTACCGGCTTGCGCTCGTCAAGGTCGACCCGGATGGTCCTTCGAAGGACGAGGTCCGTTACATCGACGACCCCTTCGCGAACGTCGACATGGGCGACTTCGAGGCAACTGGTCACAAGGGCGACTGGGCCAAGAGTTGGGCGAAGGGGAAGGTGCCCTTCTAATGGCCAAAGACGACGATCACCCCCGCCTGCCTCCGACGGAGGCAACGATCAAGGTGCTGTTCGCGCTATCGGGAAACCGTTGCGCCTTTCCTGGTTGCTCGCACTCGCTCGTGAACGACAGCGGTCAGGTTGTGTCCCAGGTTGCTCACATCAAAGGCGTGAAGCCCAAGGCAGCGCGGTTCGACCCTGACGCCGATGCCGAGGACCTTCGGCAGCCCGAGAATCTGGTGATCCTCTGCTACGAGCACCACATTGCTTCCGACGACGCAACCATCTACACGGTCGAGAGGATGCGAGAGATCAAGCGCGCCCACGAGGCGCGCTTCGGCGGCGTTGTGACAGGACTTCGGGGCTCAGTCGAAGACGCGACGAAAGCCACCGCTGTCAAGGTCCCCGAGACACTCGATGCTTACGCACGCGCGAATGACCTCGACGTAGCGGGGGATGCGGAGCACCTTCAGTCCTTTCGGCGCGAGCTTGTGTCCTTTCTTAACATCGCAACAAGACTGACGCCCGACATCCGCACGGTCTGGAGTGCGATCGTGGACAGGGGTACGGAGTCCGGCGAGAGTGTCTTCGAGGTGACGCTGCCGGAGCTTGAGCAGGTCCTGAATCTTCGGGCCAACGAACTCGGTGATCTGCTCTCGGTTCTGACTCGATACGAGTTGGTCGAGATCTTTGATGACGAAAGCCGGGAGGGCTACTTCTCGTCGGTCCTTTGGGTATCGACTCGACCAACTCGCGATGATCGTGGCCAGCCAACTCCCTTCCTCTCCGACCTGCGGCACGTCGCCCGATCACTTGGAACGCCAATCGCGACCTTGGTCGTCGATCTCGACTGGTCGTCCTTTGCGTAGAGCGGCGTAGGGACGTCAGTCGTCCTCGTGGAGCCGGACCACGACGACGCCGGCGACGTTGTCGGGCATGTTCGAGGCTAGGTGGTCCTCATCCAAGTCTCGGGTCATCGCTTCCAGGACGTAGTCGGGCGGGGCTTGTCGGAGGGGGTCGAGGACATGCTGGAAGTAGTTCAGGTCGAAGTGGCCCATGTCTTCGGGTAACTCGGCGAAGACCGAACCAAGTCGGTCGCGTCGACCGTCCGAAGTCGCGGGTACGACAATCGGTGCCGCGTGCTGGAAGGTGCTGATTCGCACGCGCAGCACCCTGTCGATCATCGACCGAGTCACTGCGCGAGTGCCGTCTTGTCGGGTCGCCAGGAAGTCGAGGAGGTCCGGCGTAAGTCGCTTCCGTAGTTCCGGGATCAGCGGCGCGAGTTTCGGGGACGGTGTCCATAGATCTTCCAGCGCGACCGACTGGTCGTAGGTGTCTGTGGAGTTGTCCGTCACGAACTCGTCGGCGAGCAGCGCCGGCATCAGGGAGACCGACCGCTTGACGCATTGAAGGCAGCGACCGCTTCGGTGCCTATCCGGGCAAGGCTCCCAACTGCGGTAGACGCCGGTGCCGAGGTAGAGGGCGTAGACGGGCAGCAGGCCAAGTGCGGCCGAGACGGCCATCAGGGTGCTGCGCTGCGTTCCGGTTCCCTTCGGGTAGCTGAAGTCGAACTTCCACTTGCTTCCGTTCACGGTGACGCGCTTGGCCTGCACGAGCATCCCGTATGCGCCGCGGGCGTCCACCCACCACCAGATCCAGTCCGCGCCGCTGAGAGCCTCTGCACGCTGTGAGAAGGGCACGACCGTGACGGCCTTCGCGGCGCGTGAGGTGACCACCTCGGTGATCGAGGTCTCGCCCCATCGCAGGAGTGCCTGTTCACAGGCATCCATGTGGCGAACGGCGTGGATGCGCGCCCACCGGAACGCCTCCTCGACCGCTGTCATGGAGCAATCGTCGCACGGGCAAATCGGACGAACCCGCACGTTGCCCACGGTTCTGTCGGACGTCGCCGATAGATTTAGACCTGAAGTTGCGGCGCTCCGGCGCCGCTTGGTCATGCCCGGGGATGGGCAGAGGGGTCGATGTGGTTCAGAAGCGCAAGTTGATCGAGGTGGCGTTGCCGCTGGAGGCCGTTAACCGGGAGTCGGCTCGGGAGAAGACCATCCGGCACGGCCACCCAGCGACCCTGCACCTCTGGTGGGCGCGGCGACCGCTGGCAGCAGCCCGCGCCGTGCTGTTCGCCCAGCTTGTCGATGATCCGAGCGCGCATCCTGACCGCTTCCCGACTGAGGATGCTCAGCGCGCGGAGCGCGAGCGCTTGCACGACATCATCGAGCGCCTCGTCGTTTGGGAAAATGTCCGGGACGAGCGGCTCCTCGCAGAGGCTCACACCGAGATCGTGAAGTCCGCTCCGGGGGGTGTCCCGCCAGCGATTCTTGACCCATTTGCCGGCGGAGGCACAATCCCACTGGAAGCTCAGCGTCTCGGTCTCGAAGCGCACGCATCCGATCTCAACCCAGTTGCGGTTCTGATCAACAAGGCATTGGTCGAGCTGCCCGCGAAGTTCAAGAACCGGTCTCCGGTCTTCCCCGGCCTTGCTGAGTCGCAGATCCGAGGTTGGAGCGGGACAGAGGGCTTGGCTGCTGACGTCCAGGCATATGGCGATTGGATGCGTGCAGAAGCCGAGAAGCGGATCGGTCACCTGTACCCGAAGGCAGACGGTAAGCCGGTCATTGCGTGGATCTGGGCACGCACGGTGACCTGCCCGAATCCTGCTTGTGGGATTGAGATGCCGCTGGTGCGCTCTTGGTGGCTCGGCAAGAAGAAGGGCAAAGAGACCTACCTCAAGCCGAGTGTTGTGGTCGATCAAGAAGCACGGGGTGGACGACGGGTTGACTTTCAGATCGGGCGCGGCGTGGCCGGAGCACCGAGTGCTGACAGCGATGGAACTGTTGCACGGACCGCCGCTACTTGCGTCGCGTGCGAAGGAGCAGTGCCGCTCACCTATGTGCGTGCCGAAGGGCAAGGCGGGCGACTCGGTGCCGTGTTGATGGCGGTCGCAGCGGAGGGGAACCGGCGACGGGAGTACCTTGCTCCGAGTGAGGAGCATCGGCAGGCCGCGAACATTGCCCCGCCGGATTCAGCGCCGCAGGGTTCCTTGCCGCCTCACGGGCTTAGTCCGAACAGCCATCAGACCATTCGTATCTACGGTTTCAACGAGTGGTCGGACCTATTCACGCCTAGGCAGTTGACGGCGCTGACAACATTCAGCGACCTGGTCATGGAGGCCCGCGGCAAGATCGCCGACGACGGCGGGAGTCGAGAGTACGCCGATGCCGTTGCTACCTATCTCGCCATGACCGTCAGCAGGCAAGCCGATCTTGGCAATGACCTCTGTCGCTGGGAGCCGAACGCGGAGTGCCCTCGACAGCTGTTCGCCCGACAGCAGATCCCAATGGTCTGGGACTTCGCTGAGGGTAACCCGCTCGGAGAGTCCTCGGGGTCGTGGAAGGTATTGCTTGATGGCGCTCAGCGGGCATTCCGCGGCTCAGCCTTCAGCGCTGGTCGTACGGATGCGGGCGTGATCCAGCAAGCCAGCGCGTCGGAGCGCTCATTCGCCAATCTTGTAGTCAGCACCGACCCCCCGTACTACGACAACATCGGGTACTCCGATCTTTCTGACTTCTTCTACGTCTGGTTGCGTCGTTCTCTGAGGGACGTCTATCCGGGTCTACTCAGCACAATGCTGGTGCCTAAAGCCGAGGAACTGGTCGCGAACCCGCATCGCCACGATGGAAAGGTGGGTGCGAAGGAGTTCTTCGAGAACGGATTTCGAGAGGTGTTCGCGAACGCCCGCCTGGCGGCTGATCGTGACTACCCCATCACCGTGTACTACGCATTCAAGCAGAGCGAGTCGGACGACATGGGTGATGCCTCCACGGGATGGGAGACCCTCCTCGAAGGCATGATTCAGTCTGGCTGGGAGATCACTTCAACTTGGCCGCTGCGGACAGAGACATCTTCGAGAATGATCGCGCATAACGCCAACGCCCTCGCGTCATCAATCGTTCTGTCGCTTCGTCCCCGTGATGATGGCGTTGCGACGACCGATCGGCGTGGATTCATCGCAGCTCTTGAATCTGAGCTTCCAGGTGCCCTCCGTAATCTTCAACTCGGTCAGATCGCGCCAGTTGACCTACCGCAGGCCGCGATCGGACCGGGCATGGCGGTCTTTAGTCGTTTCAGCGCGGTGCTTGAGCCGGATGGCAGACGGATGAGCGTGCGGTCCGCACTCGCGCGCATCAACGAGGTTCTCGATCAGGTTCTCAACGAGCAGGAGGGTGACTTCGATGCGCCATCTCGGTTTGCCATCGCCTGGTATCGGCAGCACGGTTACACCGTCGGTGCTTTCGGCGACGCGAACAACCTCGCCAACGCACGCAACACGACCGTCGATGTCATGGACCGCGACGGCATCCTCACGAGCCGAGCTGGCAAGGTGCAGCTCATCAAGCCTGCTGATCTGAGCTGGGACTACAACCCGGTCGCCGACTCTCACACGAGCAACTGGGAGGCGCTCCATCACCTGATAAAGGTCCTGGAGCGTGATGGCATCGCGCCGGCTGGCGACTTCCTTCAGGCGGCGCTGAGTCGGCAGGACGGCGCAGTTGACGCTGACCTGGTGAAGGAGCTGGCCCACCTGCTCTTCCGTGTGGCTGAGGGCAATGGCTGGACGAAGGACGCCTTGTCGTTCAACAGCATGGTGACGAGTTGGCCCGAGATTCTTGAGGTCGCACGCTCGGCCAAGAAGCCAGCCGCAACGCAAGGCGCGTTCGACTTCGACGAGGACGACTGACATGGCACTGAGCAACCGCGACCGCGTTGGCAAGATGTTTGAGATCATCGCCCCGGCGCTGGACGACTACATCTCGTCGGTGATCGGTGCCGTCGACGCGTCGGCAGGGGCCAACTGGGTTCAGCTCGTCGCGGCGAAGGATGGCCACGCGGGCAAGGTCTACGACCCGCTCGACCCGCAGGTGCAGCTCCGCATCCTCACCGAGTCGGCGATCACCACCAACGTGAAGCCGCGCTGGTACCCGTTCTCCGACACGCTCGGCCGTGTCGGCGAGGCGTTTGCCACCGAACTCAAGAACGCCCGCAACACGTGGGCGCACAACGGCTCCTTCACCGACGACGACGCCTACCGCGTCCTGGACACGGCCGAACGTCTGATGCGCCTGCTCTCGAAGCCAGGCGAGGGAGACCTCATCAAGGACGTGCGCCTCAACCTCCGCCGCGTCACGGCTGACCGCGATGACAAGAAGGTCCTCAAGGCTGCGGTCGACAACCCCGAGGCGACCGGCGGCCTCAAGCCCTGGCGCGAGGTGCTCCAGCCCCACGACGATGTCGCTACCGGCAACTTCCACGCCTCGGAGTTCGCCGCCGACCTCTACAAGGTGGCGACGGGAGGCGAGGCTGACTCCGACTACGCCGACCCGGTCGAGTTCTTCAAGCGGACGTACCTGACCGAAGGTCTCAGCGACCTCATCGGCCGCGCCGTTCGTCGGTTCTCCGGTGACGACAACGCCTCGCCTGTGATAAACCTCCAGACCAACTTTGGTGGCGGCAAGACCCACTCGATGTTGTCCCTCTGGCATGTCGCCGCCGGTCTTCCGGTCGGCGAATACCCGCAGGAGACACAGGAGCTTCTGCTCGCGAACAACTACAAGGGTGACAAGGTCAACCGGGTAGCCATCGTCGGCAACCACCTCAGCACCACCGGCTCGACGAAGGCCGACGGCACGAAGGTCAACACCATCTGGGGTGAGTTGGCGTGGCAGCTTGGCGGTGCCGAGGCGTACGCGCTCGTGGCGCAGTCGGACCAGGCCAGCACTCCGCCGGGAGACTCGCTGCACACGCTCCTCGCGAAGTACGCGCCGGCCGTCATTCTGATCGACGAGTGGGTGGCGTACGCCCGCTCGCTCGTCGGCCGCGACGACCTGGCGGGCGGCACGTTCGACGACCAGTTCACCTTCGCGCAGTCGCTGACCGAGGTCGCGAAGGGGACCTCCGGCGTTCTCCTCGCCATCTCGATCCCGGCCTCGGAGAGTGGTGACGACTCGTCGGTTGTTGCGGGCAACGCCGAGGAAGTCGGTGGCGCGAACGGCCTCGAAGCGCTGAAGAGGCTTCAGAACGTCGTGCGTCGTGTGGCCGACCAGTGGCGGCCGGCGTCTTCGGACGAGGCGTATCACATCGTCAAGCAGCGCCTGTTCAAGCAGGCGGACGCTGCGGCGCTTGCGTCCATCGGTGCCACGGCCAAGTCCTATGTCGAGATGTATCGCAAGTACACCGATGACTTCCCGCGCGAAGCGCGAGACTCGGCGTACGAGGACCGCATCAAGCGCACGTACCCGATCCACCCGGAGATGTTCGACACTCTCTACGAGGAGTGGTCGTCGCTGGAGCGGTTCCAGCGCACCCGCGGTGTGCTGCGTCTGATGAGCACGGTGATCCACGCGCTCTGGACGGGCGAAGACGCTTCGCCGCTGATCATGCCCGGCTCGATCCCGCTCGCCACGGCGAACGTGAACGCCGAGCTGACCCAGTACCTACAGGACTCGTGGAAGACGATCATCGACGCCGATGTCGATGGCCCGAACTCGGAGCCGGGACGGATCGACAAGGAGAAGCCGCTCTTCGGGCAGCGGGCGCTCACCAAGCGACTCGCACGCACCGTGTTCTTCGGTGCGGCCCCGACCATCGCGCCGGGCTCGACCCACAAGGGCATCGGAACCCAACGAGTATTCCTGGGCACCGCAGTGCCGGGCGATGTCCCGGGCAACTTCCACGCCGCGCTGACCCAGCTGGGCGACCGGGCGACGTACTTCTACTCCGGGTCCGGCAAGTACTGGTACGACCTCCAGCCCAACATCACCCGAACCGCGAAGGACCAGGCCGAGCGCCTCCACAAAGAGGACGTGTGGGCCGAAATCGTGAAGCGACTCCAGGGGCAGGGGCGGACGCGAGGTGACTTCGCCGGCGTCCATGTGTGCCCGGAGTCCAACTCTGACATCCCGGACACTGACGAGGCTCGGCTGGTGATCCTTCACCCGAAGGTCGCTCACAAGGGCAAGACTGACTCGGAGGCGAAGGCGTTCGCTCAGAACGCCACTGAGCACCGCGGCAGCGCCAACCGCAGCAACCGGAACATGGTCGTCTACCTCGCCGCCGATGAAGCCCGGCTAGAGGAGCTGAACTCTGCGACGCGGGACTACCTGGGCTGGAAGCACGTCCTGGACAACGAGGCCGATCTCGACCTGACCCAGAACCAGAGGAATCAGGCTGCGCAGCGACGCGATCAGGCCGACCAGACAGTGACCGCTCGCTTGTTGCAGACGTTCACCTGGGCGCTGGTACCCACTCAGCCGGACCCGGGCTCGCCGTTCCTGATCCGCGAGACCAAGGTCGAGGGTCAGTCGGAGTCGCTCGCCGAGCGGGTCTCGCGGCGCCTTGGCAACGACGGCGACCTCTCGACCCGGCAGGCGGCTGCAACCATCCGGTTGGCGATCGGCAAGGTGCCGCAGATCTGGAAGGACGGCCACGTCTCGCTCGGCGCGCTTTGGGGTCTGTACAGCCAGTACCCGTATATGCCCCGCCTGCGCGACCGGAAGGTTCTCGACGAGGGAATCGTCGATATGCCGATGATCTGGCACACCGACGCCTTCGGTTTGGCCACCGGCTATGACGAAGCGGCGGGCCGCTACATCGGTCTGTGGACTCCGGAGGACAAGGGCGCAGCGCCAGTTGCCACGGACACCCTCCTGTTGGTGCGACCCGACGTGGCGGTCAAGCAGCGTGAAGCCGAGTCGGAACCGAAGGCAACGCCCGAGGAACAGCTCAAGGCGCTGATCGAGGAGAACGGTGGAGCCGCACCGCTCGACCCGAATGCCCCGAAGGTCGACATCGTCTTCACCAAGCCCAAGACCAGGTTCTTCGGCAGTAAGACGCTGAACCCTGAGAAGTTCGTCCTCGACTTCAAGAACATCACCGACGAGGTCATCGCCAACCTCCGCTCCGTCGACGGCACGGAGTTGGTGGTGCGCATCGAGATCGAGGCGAGCAACCCGCTCGGCTTCGATGACAGCAAGGTCCGCACAGTCTCCGAGAACGCCCGCACCCTCAAGTTCGACCAGTCGGGCTTCGAGGAGAGCTGAGGCGCGCGCCCGCCCAGCAGAGGTACGTCATGCGTCTCACCGGAATCAGAATCACAAACCACAGTCGTCTCGCCGACCTCGATCTGGAGGTTCGCGATCATTTGGTGCTAGTTGGCCCAAACGACGTGGGGAAGTCCTCTGTTCTCCGGTGCCTTGACCTCTTGCTCGGGGCGAGTATCGCCGCCTTGTACCAACGGATCGAGCCTGCCGACTTCCGCAAGAAGGACGACCCGTTCGTCATCGAGGGCGACCTCGCAGACTTCGCTCCGGACGACGAGGCACTGTTTCCCGACGAGATCACCGTCGATGCGGCTACAGGCGCCAAGAAGCTCACGATCCGCCTCGAAGCCACTCTCGACCTCACCGACACCCTGCGCGTCGAGCGCACTGCACCTGACGGCGGGACCGGGCGCCAGATCTCTCGGGACCAGACCGCCGCGCTTCGCTGGGCACTCCTCGGGGCCACCAGCATGTCGCGAGACCTTCGAGACGACCGTAAGAATGTGGTCGATGAGATCCTCCAAGCTATCGACCTCGGCGCGGAGCAGGCCGACTTTGATGCGCTAGCGACACAACTTGAGCAGACACTGGCCGACTCGACCGTCCTGACCGCTCTGCGGGCCGACCTGGCGAGCCAACTCACCAAGGCGTTGCCGGATGAGATCGAGCAGGACAGCCTGACCTTCGTCCCAGGATCGGCTGCTGACGCTGACGCCTTGAGCGGCGTCCGACTACAGGTGACCAAGGACGGAGCCCAGCGCCCCCTCTCAGAGCAGTCCGATGGGACGCGTGCGCTGTACGCCATTGCGCTCTACGACCTTGTCAGCGCGGCGGCCAACATCGTCGCAATCGACGAGCCTGAGGTCCACCTACATCCGACGAGCCAGCGAAGCCTCGCTCGGCTACTTCAGGCGAGCAGCAACCAGAAGATTCTGGCGACCCACTCCGCCGATGTTGTCGGGGCCTTCCCGCCTGAGTGCATCGCGTCGGTCCGAGTTGGAGGCAAGGTTGTACAGCCCGCTGCCAACTTCTTGTCGAACGAAGAACGGATGGTTGTCCACTGGTGGGTGCGCGACAAACTTGAACCGCTCACCGCGAGGCGAGTCATCGCCGTGGAGGGAACCTCTGACCGCATCCTCGTGGAGCGAGCGAGCGACGTTACTGGTCGCAATCTCGATCGGCTGGGAATCTCTTTGGTCGAGACAGACGGCGCCGGCGACATGGGAGCGATCGTCAAACTCTTCGGAGCTTCGGGCTTCGACGTCCCCATGTCAATGCTGATTGACAAGGACGCGACCGCTGCGACGGCCGGCAAGCTGGGGGTGCGGGAAGCCGACCTTGATCAGCACGGGGTGAAGGTCTCGGACCCCGATCTGGAAGGCGAGTACGTTGATGCGCTTGGAGCCGACGTGGTGTGGGCTGCGATTGCAGCTTCGACGCTCTTCTCCAACAACGAACGCGCCAACTGCGCGACGTCGGGACCCGGAGGCACCCGTACAGCGGAGGATGTCGCCGACTTCTGTCGGCGGAAGAAGAACGGATACAAAGTCCGTGCGGCGATGGTTGTTGCCCCACTGCTCACGGATGTGACCGCACGTCAGGTCGCAAGCGTGGAACGTCTGCTGACAGAGATCACGAGTCCGTAGATGGTCACGCCCACCGACGCCCAGCAGCGCATTCGTGACCATGAGGGGCTGGGCCTTCTCGTCATCGCTCCGGCTGGGTGCGGCAAGACGGAGGCACTCGCCTTCCGCGTCTCGGGACTGCTTGAACGTGGTCAGGTCGCGCATCCGCGGCGAGTGCTCGTCACGACATTCTCGAACCACGCCCGGGACAACGTCCGCGACCGGTTGAAGGACTATGTGCCCGGAAGCACCATGAGGGACAGAGTCACGGTCGCCAACTTCCACGGGTTGGCCGCGCGGCTCGTTCGAGCGCACGCCCAAGTCATCGGCATCGATCCGAACCTCACACTTCCCGAATCGGACTGGGTCGGCGAGGAGTGCCAACGTCGAGGGTTCGACTGGGACCGACGTCGCGCGGTCGAGGATGTCCTACGGCGGACCAAGCAGGAATCTTTGAATGATGCGGGAGTGGAACAGGCGCTGATCCGAGCCCACAACTCGGATGCGCTGGCCATCGAGCGACACCGAGTGACCGAAGGGCGGCTGACCTACGACGATCTTCCTCGCCTGGCCGAGCTGATCCTCGCGGACGACACCGTTGCTGACCTGTACCGGAACCACTTCAGTGCAGTCGTCGTCGACGAGTTCCAGGACCTCACACCCCAACAGCTGCGGATCGTCAACCGAATCGGGTACGGCAAGACGACGTACGCCGGCGACCTTGCGCAAGGCATATACGGGTTCGCCGGAGCCGTCCCGGCTGAGGTTGATCGGCAGGTGCGAGCGGAGTGCACCGACGTCATCGAGTTCGCCGAGTCCCACCGATCTTCGCCTGCGGTGCTGTCGATGGTGAACGCATTGACCGGGCTGACGGGAGGCAAGGAGCTGACGGCGGCCCTGCCCGATTCTTGGCCAAGCGGAGGTTTGGCGGCAGGAGTCAAGTTCGGCTCCGTGGACGATGAAGCGAAGTTTGCGGTCATGTTCGCCACGACGATCCTGGAGAAGGCGCCGAACCAACGAATCGGGGTGATCTCCCGGACGGCGAATCGACGTCGCTTCGTTGACGCGGCAGCCGCGTCGAGTGGGTTGCCTGTCCATCGGTGGGATGACGGAGTCCTCGACACCGACACCGCGCGGATCATCAAGGCGATGCTCGGGCGACTCAAGATTGCCGACCTTCGGGCCGCAAGCGATCCGGTGCAGCACCTGCGCGACCTTGCCGACATCGAGTCCATCCTTGAACCCGACACGCGCAGGAACGTTGTCGACGCTCTCGGTTGGTGCCTGGACCGGGTGAACGAGGGCCTCAGCGCGAAGCAGATCCGAGGTCGCATCCGGGTCGGCGATGAAACGACTCTCCTCAGCGCCCCTGGGCTGCACCTGCTGAGTGGGCACGTCGGCAAGGGCCAGCAGTTCGACTGGGTCGTGGTGGTCGGTGCAGAGGACGGGGTCATTCCCGACTTCCGTGCGACCACCGCCGAGACCAGGCTGGAGGAAGCCCGCGTTCTCTCGGTGATGATCTCGCGGGCCAGGCACGGGGTCGTCGTCACCTGCTCGCGGCAGGTACCGACTCTCGCCGGACGCCTTCGCGACCAAAACCAGTCGCCGTTCTTCTCCAATCTGAAGGCGGCAGGATTCACGAATCACCAAGGCATTGACGACTTCTTCGGCAACCTTGACTGGGACGCGGTGGCGAAACGATGACTGAGTCGCTCGATGGGAAGCCTGCCGACAAGCGTATGAAGCTCCGCTATGCCGGCGTGTGCCGTCTCTGCGGAACTGACCTACCTGCGCATGCTGACGCGGTCTATGAGCGTTCGACAAAGACAGTGCGATGCGTCGACTGCCCGTCGGCCGTGGAGTTCGCCGGGGTGGTGCCCAAGATCGAGACCGAGCCCACGGCCGTCGAGCCGTCACCAGAACCTGACACGGGCGTGGCTGGGTCGTCGGCGCGACGTGAGTACGAGCGGCGCAAGGCCAAGGACGAGGAACGACTGCGTCAGAAGTGGGGCAAGCTCGGCGGCATCGCCGTTGCGCTCTCCGACGAGAAGCAGAGCACCAAGGCATGGGCGACCGGTGCGGTCGGCGAGGAGCGTCTCGGTGCTCGCCTCGACTCGTTGGTGTCGGAGTCAATCGCGGTGCTGCATGACCGACGCATCCCGGGCTCCAAGGCCAACATCGGCCACATTGCAGTCACGACCGCCGGCATCTGGGTGATCGACGCGAAGAGATACAAGGGCCGCCCCGAACTGAAGATCGAAGGCGGCATCCTTCGGCCGAAGGTCGAGAAGGTCCTGGTCGGTCGGCGCGACTGCACCAAGCTGGTCGACGGCGTACTCAAGCAAGTCGACCTGGTGCGCGAGGTTGTCGGCGACATTCCTGTCATCGGCTCGCTCTGCTTCGTTGAGGCCGACTGGCCGCTGATCGGTGGAGCCTTCGCAACCCGTGGTGTGCAGGTGCTCTGGCCCAAGAGGCTCGCCAAGCTCTTGATCGAGCGCGAAGGCGCCGTCGAGGTGTCGGGCGCTTGTGAGGCGCTCGCGTCTCACTTCAAGCCGGCGTGACCTAGTCGGGACCCGGAGGAGTGCCGACACTGCCCGACGGGTAGACAGTTCTGTCGGCGCCGTACGAGAGAATGGCGTCATGAGGTTGACCAAGGCAGTGTTCAGCGGGTTTGGACGCCTCGCCGACGCCCAGATCAACCTCGACCACAAGGTCGTGGCGATCGTCGGGCCAAACGAGGCCGGCAAGACAACGCTGCTGCGCGCCTTGGCATACATCGACAACGGCGAGTCGTTGACGGTTGCCCAGCGCTCGCGCGGCCTTCAAGGTGACGTTGCAGACGGGCACGTTGTCGTGCGCGTCCAATATCTTCTCGCCGAGGAGGACCAGTCGGCCGTTGCGGGATTCGACCTGGACGAGACGCCCACCGAACTGTGGCTCTCTCGCACCGCGGGCGAGGGCGACGTCGGCCGTGAGGTGGTTCCGACGCCCCAGAAGAATCGTGTCACGCTGGCATCGGCACTCTCTGCTGTCGCTGATGCAACCACCGACTCAGAGGTGGCAGCACTCGACCCGCCCCAGCCGGACGAGGACACCGAGGGCGAGGAACCTGACGAGCGACGTTCATCATTCAGTGGTCGACTCAGGGTCGCGGTCGACGTTATGGCAGCTTCAGGCTCCTCAGACCCTGAAGCCACCGCCGTCGAGCTTGCACCCGACGCTTGGATCGCAGAGTTTGCCGAACACGGCCTCGACGGACCGATCCGCGACGCGCTTGCACAGGTTCAAGCCTGGTTTGAGAAGCCGGAGCCCTCTGACGAGGTAGCGCAGGTGCTCTATGACCGATCTCCCGACATCCTGATGTTCTCGGATGAAGACCGTCTCCTAGCGTCGAGCTATGAGCTAGCTGCCGAGAACGTACCCAATCCACCCGCGGCCTTGCGAAACATCGCCACAATGGCGGAGCTGCCGCTCGACGAGCTGTGGAAGACGATCAACAACGGAGACGAGGGTGCTCGCGAGACGCTGATCGAGCACGCGAACCAGACTTTGCAGACGAAGTTCTCCGAGGTCTGGAATCAGTCCAACATCTCAGCCCACCTGAAGATCAACGGAGCGAGTCTTGAGATTCGCATCAAGCAGGATGGACGCAACGTCACTCAGTTCCACGAGCGCAGCGCTGGCGTGCAGATGTTCGTGGCGTTGGTGGCATTCCTGACTGTCAAGGGGCAGACGGTCCCGCCGATCCTGCTGATCGATGAAGCCGAGACACACTTGCACATCGACGCCCAAGCCGACTTGGTCAATGAGTTCATGTCCCAGACCCGTGCGGCGAAGATCATCTACACAACTCATTCGCCAGCCTGCCTACCGCCGGACCTCGGGACCAACATCCGCGCAGTCGTGCCTGATCCCGAGAACGGGCAACGCAGCCTCGTCGAGGGAAGCTTCTGGACGAAGGGGGTGGGGTACTCGCCCTTGATGCTTGCGATGGGCGCAGGCGCCGCGGCCTTCTCGGCAGCCCGCAAGGTCGTGCTCGCCGAGGGCGCGACCGAGATGCTGCTGCTTCCGTCCCTGATCAAGAAGGCAGTCGGTGTGGACGACCTCGACTATCAAGTCGCGCCTGGCCTGTCCGAGGTTCCTGTGACCATGTACCCCGAACTCGACCTCGTGGGTGCCAGGGTCGCGTTCCTCGTAGATGGAGACGCCGGGGGCAAGGAACTACGTGAAAACCTGGTTGAGGCGGGAGTTCCCGCGGGCCGCATCGTCACTCTGGATGCGCTCACCTTGGAGCATCTGATTGATCCTGACTCCTACAAGGCGGTGATTGCCAAGTTTGTGAACGAGGCTGCTGGTGCGGGGACGGCGTCAGCCGCTGATGTGCCTGACCTTCCGGTGGAAGGTTCCTCGACGTGGCCGAAGGTCATCAAGGACTGGGCGGCCGCGAAGAACTACAACCTGCCGGGCAAGCGCGTGATCGCAAGCCGGATCGTCGAGGAAGGCCTTGCGATTCCGAGCTCAGGCGCGATCGAGGTGCTGAAGACCGCTCATGAGGCGTTGATGTCTGTGCTCGATAAGTCTCAACCTTGATAGCGGCGATGGGGACCTTCAACTGAACCTGCGGCATACAGAGCCGTGAGGTCGAATCCGACTTCCCGCATGAGGTCGGCCCGGTAGTTGCTCGCGGGCTCTGCTCTTGCATGGGTATTGACGAGCCGGGTCAGCGTCCGTTCGAGACGGCTGGCCGGCCGGCATCGACGGTAGGTGACGTCCACGGTGGCTGCCTCAGAATCCCGGTGCCGGCCGTGCCGGTCCGGCCTGCGCAGCAGATCGTCGGGCGATGAAGTCGCCGGTGTTGTCCAGGCCGTGCCGTGTGGGACGGTTGGCTGCCTCCCACTCGCGGGGGTGCATCCCGCTCTGGATAGCGGCGGCGACGAGGTTGGCGAGGGCATAGGGCTTGTCGTTGGGCACTTGGTCGAGTGCGCACCACGCCAGGGCGCCGTGGCCGCTGAGCCAACTCGCGAAGCCGAGCAGCGACGCCGGAGCGGCGCGCACTTCGTCGGGTGCTCGCTGCGTCATGTCGGTCCAGAGCGCGACGTGGGAGGCGGCGTTGCCTCGGTTCATGTCGAGCCAGAGTCGGTCTCGGGTCGGGGTGGATTCGACGGCGACGAGCAGGCGGGCTGCGTCGGCGTCGGAGAGACGTACGCCGTCGCGGTGGAACCGCTGCATCCTGCTCAGTGCCCAGCGTCCCTCCGGATTCGCGGTGTCCTCGTGTGCCGCATCCCGAGTCTCGGGCAGGAGACGAGTGACAGGCTCTCGGTCGCCGACGAGTGAGGTCGCGAGCGAGTCGCGAGTCGCAGCCGGTTGGGGCCGACCGGTCAGGACGGTCGCCGCGGCGATCCGCTCTCGGGCGGCGTCAGTCTGGAGGCCCATGTCGCCGGTGTCGAGGTCGGCCCATCGGGTCTCGTCGGCCCACAGCATGACGCGGGTGTCGATGCCGATGGACTCGAACCGGGCTGCGAACTCGTGGCCGACGTCAGTGGCCATCTCGCGGTCTGCGGTCAGGCAGACGATGGCGAGGCTGGACCCTGGTTGGGAGTAGCGGCCGTAGGCGTCGCGGATGGAGCGCCACACCAGCTCGCGGTCACGGGGAGTGGTCGGCAGGTCGACGCGGGCGACCGGGAGGTCGGAGCCCATCGGCAGGAAGACGATTGACTCTTCGGGCTTGAAGCCGAGCAGGTGCGGGATGACCGCGACCAGCTCGTCGGGGTTCTGTACTGAGAGTGTCATGCCCAGCAGGTGTGCCCGACAGTTCGCCTGCGTCAGGCGTGGATTCGATCCGTGGGCAGAAACGGGCCAGATACTTGCGCGCTGATGTGGGTAACGACGCGGTAGAGTGAGCAATGTCAGAGTGCTGGTTCGCCAGTGCTGCAAGAAAGGATGCACAGGAACAGGCACTGACGAGCAACAGCGGGTAGGTGGTCCACCATATCCAGAGGTCGCAGGTTCAAATCCTGCCCCCGCTACAACAAAGTGGCCCCTGACCTGCGGAAACGCAGGTCAGAGGGCGCTCGCATTTTGAACCGTTTTTGCTTATGTCGCGGATTGATGACCCAAAAACTCGGGGGAATGCTCGCCCAGAGTGGCGAACGGTGCGGTGATGGCGGGCGATGTCCACCCCGATGCCTGGCTCTGAGTCAGCCGCACTGAGGCGCCGTCGCCTTCCAGAAGATCAGTGACCGTCCTCGTGACCGTCTCCGTGATCGATTTCGATCTCGTCGGCGGGCGCTTCGGGATCCGCGGGAAGGTCGAGCGTGACGCTGCCGTCTTCGGCGTCGTTCGGGAGCGGGGAGAAGCTCACGCCGTTGGGCTTGTCACCGACAGGGATCCGGGCCACGACCTTGAGCTCCTGAAGGTCCAGGACGGCGACGTCGTCCCCGTAGATGTTGGTGACGTAGGCGTGCTGGCTCGAGGGGTCGACGACGACGCCGTGGGAGCCCTGCCCGGTCTCGACGGTTGCGGTCACGGTGAACGTCTTGGTGTCGATCACCGAGACCGTGGTCCCGGGCGAGTCTTCCGTGCCCTGGTTGGCGACGAGGAGGTAGCGGTTGTCGCCGCTAACGTACGTCTGAATGGGGCCGTCTCCGACTGCGACCGTGCCGACCAGCTTGCGCGTCGTCATGTCGACCTTCGCAACGGCGTCCTCGCCGTTCAGGGAGGCGTAGACGAACCGGCCGTCGGGGGAGAAGGCGACTTGCGCGGGGGCCTTCCCGACTTCGATGTCTGTGACGAGCTGGTTGGTCCGAGTGTCGATGACGCTGAGCGTGGTGTCGGCGACGTTCGCCACGACAAGCCAGCGGCCGTCCGGGCTGGGTCGGAGGCCGTGCGGGCCCTGGCCCACCTTGATGGTCTCGGTGGCCTTCATCGTGGACGCGTCAATGACGGAGACCGTGTCGTCTGCGCCGTTGGTGGTGTACGCGGTGGCCCCGTCCGGGGAGACCACGACATGGGCTGGCGCCGAGCCGGTCGGAACCACGCCGTGCAGGTCCAGGCTTTCGGCGGACAGCATGGCGGCGTATCCGTCGTGGCCACTCACCGTCCACACCGAAGCGCCGTCGGGAGACACTTGGACGTTGTGTGGCCCTTCGACGCCGGCGACGGTGGTCACGATCCGGTTGGTGGCGGCGTCGATCGCCGTGAGCGATCCGCCGCCCTCGTTGGCGATCCAGACGGTGCCCTCCACCATGCCGCGGTGGCCGGCGAGAGTGGCCGCCGTCGGGTCCTCGTCGGCGCGATCGTCATTG
Source organism: Nocardioides sp. (assembly GCA_039812025.1). Lineage (GTDB taxonomy): Bacteria > Actinomycetota > Actinomycetes > Propionibacteriales > Nocardioidaceae > Nocardioides. The sequence goes on from JBDHZS010000001.1 coordinate 71,712, forward strand.
CCGTTGAGGACCGCCAGGCCACCCGCCACGGCGAGCACGGCCAACGCACCGGCAGAGAGAGCAACGACGCGCATGCGCCGGCTCCACTCGTGCCGATCCTTCGGGAGCTGCGCAGAAGCCGCATCGGGACCGGTGTCGGATGTTGAGCTCATGGGCGAGCCTTTCGTATAGACGAAGTCGGCCCGGTGGGGACCGCGCCATCACGTTCGCCGCTTGACCCGGACGGATCGCCGGTGGTTTCGGTGAAGAACCGATGAAGGCCGATCACGTGGCTGGACAGTGGCCGATCCGGATAGTCAGATCGAGGTGGGACGCCACCCGCATGCATGAAGGAAGGACTCGACGGTGGACCTCATCCATCGCCTCTTGCCGATCCCGGCCTTGGCGCGCTCATGTGAGAGCGCTGCTGCCGTGGGCGTTGGACGGCATCTCCCTCGAGCGGGCGGCTGTCCTGGAGCTGGGGCCGGGTCCGGGACTGACCACAGACTGGCTGGTGTCGCGCGTGGGATCGCTGACGTGCCTGGAGTACGACGACTGCCGACCCTGTGGCAGCACTGCCTAGTTGGAGGCCGGCCGTGGGGTGAATCGGTCGGGCTGGGTGACAAATTCCCGTCGGCAGGCGTCAGAGCAGAACCACCACTGCTCGCCGCGCCAGCTCGCGTGGGGTCCGTTAGGCTCGACCTGCATGCGGCAGACGGGATCGACGGCAAGCGCGGCGACGTGGCGGAATTGCCCGTCCTCCAACCAGAGCACGCGGTCGGCGATCTCTCGGAGTCGATCGTCGTGGCTCACGATGACGATCGAGCGGGCGTCCTCGTCGGCGAGCTGACGCAGCAGCCGGGCGAGGTCTCGACCCCGGGAGGCGTCGAGGTTGGCGGTGGGTTCGTCCGCGAGCAGAACGGGTGGATCGTTGGCGAGCGCGCGTGCGACTGCGACGCGCTGTTGTTCACCGCCGGACATCTGGGAGGGCCGCGCCGCTGCGCGCTGGGCAAGGCCAACGCGCTCGAGCAGTTCACTGGCTCTCTGGAGTGCAGGGGCGCCGGTGGTGCCGGCGAGATTGGCGGCAACGGCGATGTTCTCGGTGGCGGTGAGGGCGTCGAGCAGGGCGTAGTCCTGGAAGATGAACCCGAAGGTGCGCGACCGCAGCACAGGGAGCTCCTTCTCACGCGCCGCGGCGATGTCCACGTCGACGCCGTCACGGCTGGTGACGGTGATGAAGCCTGCGCTCGGACGCAGCAGTGCGCCGAGCATCAGCAGCAAGGTGGTCTTGCCCGATCCGGACGGTCCCATCACGAGGAGCACTTCGCCGGCGGCGAGGTCGAGGTCGACTGCTCGCACGGCATCCACGGTTGTGTCGCCTGCCCCGTACGTCTTCGTGAGCCCTCGAACGGTCAGCACCCCGGGCCTGGCCGATTCACCGTGGTGCGTGTTGTCGCCCGGTGACCGGAGCACTGGGTCGGGGACCGGGGCGGTACCGGAGGTGGTGTGGGCGTTGGTATTCATCGTGTCTCCCGGAAGGCGGTTGCCGCGTCGAGCGCGGCAATGCGGCGCAGCGGCCACAGGGCGGCGATGAGGCCGACCAGGAGCGCTGTGGTGGCGGTCTGTGCGACGGCGGTGGTGGTGATGGAGATCTGGACTGCTGGAGCGGCGAGTGGTAGCAACCACGCCAGTGTCAGCGCGGCTGTGGTGGCGACGGTGGAGGCGAGTACGACGGTGAGCAGGACCTGCATGGCCACGGCCGCGGCGAGCCGAGGTGTGCGGGCGCCGAGGGCCTTAAGGACGGCGAAGTCCCGCAGCCTGTTCAAGGTGGCCGTCATCAGTCCCAGGGCGATGACGGCGAGCGCGATGACGAGCCCGATGGAGGACATCAGCCGGAGCAGGTCAGCGCTCATATCGG
>JBDHZS010000002.1:0-71015 GCA_039812025.1 Nocardioides sp.
TCGGAAAGACCGAACACCTCCTGCTCGGTAACCCACGAGTCTTGTGCAGCGAGGCCCCGGCCCACACCCCCTCAAGCCAGAACCCCCACCCGACCACGGGGTCACTCCATACCGTCTACCGGGACAGCGGCATGATCGAGGAATGCGCCCGTGGGTCCTGCACGTCGACATGGACCAGTTCCTGGTGGCGGTCGAGCGACTGCGGCGTCCGGAGCTGGTGGGGTTGCCGGTGATCGTCGGCGGCCGCGGCGACCCGACCGAGCGGGCGGTGGTGTCGACGGCCTCCTACGAGGCTCGCGAGTACGGCGTCCGGTCCGGCATGCCGCTTCGGACGGCGGTGCGCCGCTGTCCCGACGCGGTGCTGCTGCCCGTCGATCACCCGGTCTGCACGGCCGCCTCGGAGGAGGTGATGCGCACGCTGCGGGAGTTCCCCGGGGCGGTCGTGGAGGTCCTCGGCTGGGACGAGGCGTTCGTCGGGATCGCGTCCTCCGACCCGGAGGCGACGGCCCGAGCGCTGCAGGCGGCGGTGCTCGCAGCGACCGGCCTGCACTGCTCGGTCGGCATCGGGGACACGCTCGTGCGGGCCAAAATCGCGACCGACTTCGGCAAGCCCCGCGGTTCCTTCCGGCTCACGCGCGAGAACTGGCTCACCGTCATGGGCACCCGGCCGACCACCGCGCTGTGGGGGATCGGCACCAAGACCGCCCGGCGCCTGCGTGAGCTCGACATCGAGACCGTCGTCGACCTCGCCGCCGCGTCGGTCGAGGCCCTCGCCGCCGCGTTCGGCCCCACCATCGGCCCCCACCTGGGCCGGCTCGGTCGGGGTGGCGGGCGCACGACGGTCGACGGCACGCCCTGGGTGGCGCGCGGCCACGGTCACGAGACGACGTACCAGACCGACCTGATCGATCCCGCCGACATCGCCGCGGCCCTCGGCGACCTCGCGGCGCAGGTCGCCGAGGACCTGCGCCGTGAGGGGCGGCCGTGTCGGCGCGTCCAGCTCAAGGTCAGGTTCCGGCCGTTCGACACGATGGTGCGGATCCGCAAGCTCCCAACCCCGACGTACGACGCGCAACAACTCGCCGACACCACCCTCGAGCTGTTGCGGGCGCTGGACGACCCCAGGCCGATCCGGCTCCTCGGCGTCCGCGCCGAGATGGTCCCGCCCGACGGCGGGTACGCATGACGGCGGGTACGCCCGACGGCGGGGTACTCCCCAACGTTCTGCAGGGGTTACGCGCCGGTAGCCCCTGCGAAACGTTGGGGACTACCGTGCGGGGGAGCGGCCTCGGGCTCGGGGGCGAGGAGACGCAACACGCACACGCCCGGCCCCGCGAACGGCTCGAGCGAGATGCGATCGGGGTCCGCGCCGTACGACGCCAGGATCGACTCCACGATGCCGAGATGCACGCTGCAGACGATGTCGGGGTGCTCGTGGGCGGCCTGCAGCAGCGGGCAGCGGGTCAGCTGGACCTGGTCGGCCCGCTCGTCGGCGATCGGGCGGTAGCCGAGCTCCTCGATCAGCTCGACGGTGTGCCGCCGCCCCTCGGCCTCGGTGGGCGCCGGCGTCGCGCCGTGCTCGCGACACAGCTCGGATCCCCAGGTGCGCCCCGTGCGCATGGCCTCGCCGAGCGGGTCGTCCGAGCTCTCCGCCAGGGACCACGCCAGCGCCGCCACCAGCTCGGCGTAGTCCTCGCTCGCGGGCACGGGCCCGACCGCCTCGTAGTGCCACGCCGGGCGGCCGCGACCCGGTCCGGGGACCCGGTGGCGTCGTACCAGCCCGTGATCGAGGAGCCAGTCGATGTGCTCGCGCAGGGTGTTCGGGTGCCGCCCGAGGTAGCCGGCGATCGAGCGGATCGACACCGGATCCGGCTGCTCGCTCAGCACCGCGAGGACCTCCGCCCGCGCGGGCGTCGGCTCCCGGTGGGGCGAGCATTTATTTTTCACGGCTCTCATCGTACTAATTTGCCTCCTCATCGCTCGGACCACACAGGGAGGTACCGATGGCCGGCACGACCGCACACTCGATGTGGTCTGCCGAGATCGGGACCCGCACGCTCTATCGCAAGGCCGCCCGCACCGAGCCCGCGCCGCCGCCACCACGGCGTAGCGCAGGGACGACGGGCTACGCCTACTCGCCGACCCGGTTGTGCCAGCCGCAGGTCGGCGCGGTGCTGTTGGAGCTCTACCGCGAGGCGATGGGGCGCCTCGGCGATCCTGTGCTGGCCTGGGCCGATGTCGCCGGCGATCCGGATCGCGTAGACCGCTACAAGGCGGCGCGCGGGAGGGGCGGCTTGGAGCACGTGACCTGGGAGGAGGCGGCGGAGATCTTCGCTGCCGCCCACGTCCACGTGATCGGCCGATGGGGTCCTGATCGGATCGCCGGCGTCTCGGGCAGCTCCGCGGGTGCGACGCCGTCGCATGCCGCGGGGTCGCGCTTCATCTCGCTGATCGGCGGGGCGGTGCTGACCGCCGATCACCCGGCCCCCGGCGAGATCTCCGACCCGGCGTCGACCCCCGCGGGGGCTGGGGTCGACGCCGGCTACGTGCTGATGTGGGGGTACGACGCCCCGATCGCGCGCGGCCGAGGCGGGAGCCGCAAGGTGGTCGCCGTCTCGCCCGAGCCACTCGCCGGCGGGCAGGCCGACGAGTGGCTGGCTCCCGCGCCCGGCACGGACGCGGCGCTCGCGATGGCCATGGGCCACGTCGTACTCAAGGAGTTCTTCGTCAACTCCCCGGTCGGCCACTTCACCTCCTACGCGAAGCGGTTCACCGACCTCCCCTACCTGATCACGCTCGACGCGGCGCCCGGCGGCGGGCGGTGGCTGCCCGGCAAGTTCGTCACCGCGGCCGACCTGCCGACCCACGACATGCTCGTCAACGCCGCCTTCAAGCCGATGGTGATCGACGCGCGCACGGCGACACCCGCGGTGCCCGACGGCGCGCTCGGCCACCGGTTCGGCGCCGGCGAGGAGGGCCGTTGGAGCCTCGCGGACACCTGCATCGACCCGCTCCTCTCCCTGGTCCGGTGCGCCGACTTCACCGTGGACGTCGTGCTGCCGCGCTTCGACGAGCCGGGCGCCACGCTCACCCGGCAGGTGCCGGCGCGCCGGCTCGGGACCCGCCTGGTGACCACCGTCTACGACCTGCTGCTCGCCCAGTACGCCGTGGCGGAGGGGCCCAACCGGTACGGCGACCCGGACACCCCCTACACGCCCGCCTGGCAGGAGTCGATCACCGGCGTCCCCGCCCACGCCGCCGCGCGGATCGCGCGCGAGTTCGCCCGGAACGCGGCGCGGACCCGCGGCCGCTCGCTGATCGTCACCGGCGAGTGGGACTGGTTCCACGGCGACACCGTCGACCGCGCGCTGGTGGCGCTGACGATGCTCACCGGGTGCCAGGGCGTCGAGGGTGGCGGGCGGGTCCGGCCGGGCGACGGTCGCGGCCGGCCGGACCCGGCATGGGCGCAGCTGGCCTTCGGCCTGGACTGGGGGCGCGAGCCGCGCACGATGGCGCAGTCCACCCAGCAGCTGCGCGGGCACGCCGCCCACGAGGCCGGGCCCGCTGCCGACCTGCTCGCGCTGGCGACGCGGCTCGGCTGGCTGCCGTCGTACCCGACCTTCGACCGGAACCCGCTCGACCTCGCCGACGACGCGGCGGTCGCCGGGGTGGAGCCTGCGGCGTACGCCGTCGACGAGCTCCTCGCCGGGCGGCTGCGATTCGCGTGCGACGACCCTGCCGCGGAGTCGAACCGCCCCCGAGTGCTGACCGCGTGGGGCGCGGACCTCACCGAGATCGAGGGCATCGATGCCTTCGCACCCGAAGCAGACCTGCTCTGCACCCTCGGCCCCCGCGCCGCCGGCTCGCCGGCGCTCGCCGACCTCGTGCTGCCGACCGCGACCCGGTGCGAGCGGCACGATGGCAACGCGCGGCGGGCCGGGTCGTCCGGGTCGCTCGGGTCGGTTGCGTCCTTCGCGTCGTTCGACCGGACGTCGCCCGGCGAGGCGAAGACCGAGTGGGGCGCCTTCGCGGTCCTGGCCGCGGCGTTCTCGAGGCTCGCGGCGCGCCATCTCGGGGTACGACGCGACCTGGTCGCCACGCCTCTGCGCCGGGACACCGCCGACGCCATGGTGACCCCGCGCGGCGTGGTCCGGGACTGGCGTGAGGGTGAGTGCGCGCCGGTGTCGGGCCGGACCCTGCCCCGCCTCACCGTCGTGGAGCGCGACTACGCGGCGGTCTCCGACCGGTTCGGTGCCTTGGGGTCGTTCGCTCGACAGCCCGCTCCCGATGCGGTGACTCTCGGTCCGACCACGCTCGACGCGGGCCGGCTCGAGCCGTGGCCCACTCTCACCGGGCGTCAGCACTTCTACCTCGATCACGACTGGCTGCTCGAGCTCGGCGAACAGCTGCCGACCTACAAGCCGCCGCTCGACCTCGGCGCCGCCGGGACGGACCCCGGCGCGCGCGAGCTCCCGGTTGCGGTGCGCTACCTGACCGCGCGCGACGAATGGTCGATCCAGGCCGATTTCGAGACCACCGCCGCCGGCGGTCTCGGCGACCGGGCCGCGCTGTCGCCGGTGTGGCCGCTGACGCCGGGGACGGGGCCGGCGGCATGGATCGCCGAGCCGGACGCGGCGCGGCTCGGGATCGCGGACGAGGACTGGGTCGAGGTCGGCAGCCCCCGCGGGCGAATCCTGGCCCGCGCCCTGGTCAGCCCCCGGCTGCGGGAGGGGACCGTCTATCTGCAACGTTCGCAGGCGCGGTCCGACACCTGGCCGGTCCGTCCGGCGCAGAGCCCGCCGTCCCGCACGGCACCGATCCTGCTCAAGCCGAGCCATCTGATCGGCGGCTACGCGCACCTGGCGTTCGGCTCGGACGACCCGGGGCTGCGCAGCTACCGCGCCGACGAGACCAACGTGCTCCGCAAGCACCGTTGACCCGCCTCCGGGCCGCCCGAAGCGACCGGCGAGAATGATCCCGAACGGTCCGCAATCGCCAGGATGGAGTGTGCGTCGATGGGTTCGACCGTGATGGTGCTGGTCATCGTCGCCCTCGGCGTGGGCGTCGTCGCCGCCGTACTGGTGGCGCTGCTGTCGCGTGGCGTCCGCGAGGATGCCCAGGACGGCGCCAGCGCGGCCGAGCTGGTGGTCGCCGAGATCGACGCCCAGCTGACCCGACGGGCCGGGCTGACCGCCAGGCTCGCCGGCCTGGCACCGGCCGGCTCCGGGAAGGCGCAGTCCGCGGTCGCCCGCGCGGTCACCGCCGCGGAGGTCGCGGCCAAGGGGAGCGACGTGGACGCCAAGCTGGCTGCTGACGGCGAGTTGTCCGCCGCACTGGGCCGGCTGAACGACGTACTCGATCAGTCCGAGGTCGAAGCCGGGGCGACGCTTGCCGAGCTGCGGCGCCAGCTGGCCGACTGCGAGGCCCGGCTCGTCACCGCCCGGCAGTCCTACGCCGGCAACCGCCGCGCTCGCTGACCTGGTGCCCGTCCGTCGGACTTGAAGTGTGTGCCTGCGCACTCACCTGGTGCATGCGGAGGCACACAATCCCGAGGCGCCCCTGAACTGTGTGCCTGTGCACTCACCTGGCGCGTGTAGAGGCACACAATCCCGGGGCGCCCCTGAACTGTGTGCCTGCGCACTCACCTGGCGCGTGCGGAGGCACACACTTCAGGGCATCCGGCTCGGAATCGGCGTACGACGCAACCCCGTCGGACCACACCTGCCACACAAGATGTTTGGCGACACACCAACCGACGTCCGCGGGCCGATGCTTCGGTGAACCTAACGTTGCCGTGTGGACAACGTCAGCAGCCTTCTCTTCGCCGCGGTCGTGGTCGCCTGGGTGGTCTACCTCGTCCCCAAGGCCCTCGCACACTCCGATGACTCGGGTCGCTCGAAGACCGTCGAGCGCTTCTCCGAGCGGATGCGGGTGCTGGCGCGGCGCGAGCCGGCCGCCGAGCGAGAGGCCCGACTGGTCCGGGAGCCCACCCCCGGTCGGAAGGCCCCGAGCGCGGCGGCCGAGAGTCCCGGCACTTCTCCTGCCGAGACTCCCCGTCCGGTCGCATCTCGTCCGGCTGTGCCCACCACTGCCGCGCGCCGCGCCGCCGCCCGCAAGGCCACCCGGCGCCGCCAGGTCGTGCTGGCCGTGCTTCTGACCTCGCTGCTGACCATCGTCGCCACGGCGGCGTTCTCGCTGCACAGCTGGTGGTACGTCGCCATCCCCGCCACCCTGATCGCCGCCTGGCTCGTCATGTGCCGGGTCATGGTCAAGACCGAGCGCCGCTCGGGTTCGGCGCGGCCGTCCGCCCGTGCCGCGGCCCCGGTGGCCGAGGTCGCCCCGGAGGCCCCCGAGACTGCTCGCGCCGAGGAGGCCAAAGAGGCCGAGCCTGCTGGCGATGTCGAGCAGTCCGATGATGACACCAACCACCAGGGCATCCCGGTCGTCCGCGACCCGAACCTGTGGGATCCGGTCCCGGTGACGCTCCCGACGTACGTCGACAAGGAACCCGCCGCCCGTCGTACCGTCCGCACGATCGACCTCGACGCGACCGGCGTCTGGACCTCCGGGCGCACCGCGGAGGACTCCGCGCTGGCCCGCGAGGCGGAGGAGGCCGAGCGCGCCGCCAAGGCCGCCGTCGAGGCCGACCAGCAGCGCCGCGCGGCCGGGTCCTGACGGATTCGGCGGCCCGCTCGGCGGGTGCTATCTTTTCCTCACCGTGCCGCTCACGCGGTGCAACCTGGGGCTGTGGCGCAGCTGGTAGCGCGTCTCGTTCGCATCGAGAAGGCCAGGGGTTCGAGTCCCCTCAGCTCCACCCAGAGTGTTTGGCGACGCACCGCGTGGCAGGCGTGATCCGGCTCCGGCTGGAGGTGGCCGGGACCGAGTCAGGGCCACTCCTGACCAAGGTCGCGACCCGTCCGAAGATCGGGCGGACGCTCGGGCGCTCCAGCCGTCGTGTCGTCGGGCCATCCATCGAACAGAGCATCGTTCAGATCCTCGGGATCGAGCGTCTTGACCTGTCCTCACGTACCCATCTGCATAGCAGGATGTGAGGCGCTTGCGGCTGCCGACCGCCAGGGTGATTGCTCCGACGAGAGTCACTCCGACGGCGACGCCCCACAGCCACCGGTAGACGTCCGTGAGATCGATGCCGCCGACGTCGAACCACCCGGCCAAGACGATGGTTGCGATCAGCGCGGCGACGAGCAGCGCGAGGCCGACCAGTTCCACCACAAGGCCGATCGTCTCCACCCGTGACCAGCGCCAGATGCGTGCGCGGGTCTCGGGAGTGCGCGCGTGTGCCATCCGCTCCGTCGTCCGACGGTTCCTCTGGTCGAGCCATCTCATCGCGTGCTCCGCAGTCGCTCACGGGCCTGAGTCGATCGAGACCAGGCTAGAGGCGATCGATGCGGCCCTCAATCCTGAGGCGCTGCCCGATCTATATAACGGTAGCTGTTATATTGTTTGCATGGATGCTCTCGCCCTGTTGGCCGATCCGGCTCGCCGCCGGATCGTGGAGTGTCTTGCCGCCAGCGAGGTGCCCGCTGGTGAGCTTGTCGAGGTCATGGCGGCGGAGTTCGGACTCGTCCAACCGGCGACCTCTCGTCATCTGCGACGGCTGCGTGAGGCGGGCCTGGTGCACTCTCGCCCCGACGGCACACGACGCCTCTACTCACTCGACCCCGGAGCCCTGCGCGACATCGACGTGTGGCTCGATCAGTTCCGAGGGCTGTGGAGCAGCGCGCTGTCCGCCCTCGACGCCGAAGTGCAACGGGGCAAGTCGTCAGCAAGAAGCGAGACCACATGAGCATCGCCGACGAGATCAACCAAGTGATCCGCAAGATCGCGACCAGTGGCGACGCGCATCAGGTCGTCTTGGAGCGGAGCTTCGACACCGAAGTCGCCGATCTGTGGAACGCGTGCACGAGCGCAGAGCGGCTCTCGCGATGGTTCGAGCCGGTGCGCGGTGACCTCGCGCTCGGCGGCAGGTACGCGCTGACAAAGAGCGGCACGGAGGGCGACATTCTGCGATGCGAGCCGAACCGACACGTGGCGATCACCTGGGAGTACGAGGGGAATGTCAGCCGCGTCGACGTGGACTTCAGCCCCGCTCCGGGGGCGCGGAGTGTCCTCCGTCTGATCCACCATTGCCCGCCCGATGACCACTGGGAGACCTACGGTCCAGCGGCAACGGGCGTCGGGTGGGAGGAGTCGTTGCGAGCCCTCTCGCTGTATCTCACGGGCGACCCTCGATGCGCGCCCGATGAGATGGAGAAGTTTGCGAGCACGCCCGAGTGGCAGGAACTGACCCGCCGGGCCGCTGACTCGTGGGGTCGGGTGGACCACGAAGCCGGCACACCCGCGACCACTGCGGAATCCCGAGCGCTGAGGACGGCGGCGTTCTACCTGGGAACGAATGAGAAACATGGAGGACCCCCGTGAAGTACGCCATCCCGATCGAGATCGCGTTGCCCCGACAGAGGGTCATCGAACTACTCGAAGACCCAGCATACCGGCCGAAGTGGCTCCGAGGTCTGGTGTCGCACGATGTGGTGCGCGGCGTTGAGGGGCAGGTTGGCACCGAGTCGGTGGTCGTCTTCCAGTCGGGGAAGCGGACCATGGAGTGCACGGAGACCATCACGCGCCGGGAACCGACTGACCTGCACGATGTGCCGTCAGATCGCGGCATCCACTACGAGCGTGAGATCGTCGCGAGCGGCATGTGGAGCGCCGCGCGCGAGCATCTGACGGAGGCCGGTCCTGAGAGCACGCTCTGGGTGAGCGAGAACGAGTACCGATTCACCGGGCTGATGCGGTTGATGGCTCCCCTCATGCGTGGTGTCTTCATCAAGCAGTCCCGACAGCACATGGAGGACTTCAAGGCGTTCGCCGAGCACGGAACAGACGTCCGCGAAGCGAACGGCTGACCGCGCTCCTAGCCGCCGTGGGAGCCGTGACCGGAGCGGATGCGGTGGTCGGAAGGGTCGGTGCTCTGGCCGGGCGCGACGACGATGAACTGGCCCATCATGCCGTTGTCCTCGTGGCGGAGCATGTGGCAGTGGTACATGTACGGCCACTCATCGCTGGCGTGGTCGGTGAACGTCATGATGAGCCGGACGGGTTCGCCTTGTTTGAGCCACACGGTGTCCTTCCAGCCCTGGAGGTGCGGCGGCGGCTCGCGGCCCGCGATGTCGAGGATCTGGAACTGCACGTCGTGGACGTGGAAGTTGTGGGTCTGGCCGTCGACGTTCGTCACGGTCCAGATCTCGGTGTCGCCGAGGGTCACGACCTCATCAATGCGGCCCATGTCCATCATCTGGTTGTTAATCGCGTAGCCGGACAGGCCGAAGGTCCGCGTCCGTGTCGCCGTGGGCGCGTCCATGCGCGGGACTTCGGCCAACTGCGCGGGCACCGCGGTGAGGCCCTCGAGTCGGTCGGCGACGCGGAACTGCATGATGTCGAGGTGATCTTGGCCGCCGGCGAGCCGGTCTCCGCCGTCGCTCGGATTGCTCTGCAGACGAACCCGTTCACCGGGGACGAAGGCGGCGATGACCTCGGCGCGCTCGCCGGGCGAGAGCTGGATGCTGCTCGCCTCGACGGGCGCCCGGAGGAGCCCGCCGTCGGTGCCGATGATCGAGAAGGCACGGTCGTCCTCGAAGGCGAAGTGGTACGGGCGCGTGTTCGACGCGTTCAGAATCCGCAGTCGCACGGTGTGCGTGGTGACCTCGAAGTAGGGGCCGGGCGTGCCGTTGACGAGCACCGTGTCGCCGAGGATCCCGGTGGACTGCATGAATGAGGTCGAGGCGTCGAGGGTGCCGTCGTCGTGGAACTTGCGGTCCTGCACGATCAGCGGGACGTCGTCCACGCCGTACTCCCGCGGCAACGCAAGAGCAGCCTCGGCCTTGTCGTCGATGAGGAACATGCCCGCCAGGCCGCGGTAGAGGTGCTCGGCGGTCTGGCCGTGCGGGTGCGGGTGGTACCAGAGGCTCGCCGCCGGCTGGTCGATCGTCCAGCCGGGCGTCCAGGTGTCGTCGGGAGCGACCATCTGGTGCGGCCCGCCGTCCATCTCGGCGGGCAGGTGCATGCCGTGCCAGTGCAGGGTGCTCGCCTCGCCCAGCTCATTGGTCACATTGACCTGGACAGGCTCACCCCGCTCGGCCCGGATGGTCGGCGCGAGGTGGGGGCCGTTGATGCCCCACGTCGGCGTCATTGCGGCCTGTCCGAGGTCGGATTCGCCGCTCTGCATGGTGAGGTCGAAGACGCGTACCCCGTCCTCGACGCGGGACCCGGCCAGCGGCGGAATCTCGAGCTCACGGTCGAAATCGACGTCCCCGATCGTGTTGACGCTGGCAGTCAAGTACGACACCGCGAACCACCCGGCGACTCCGATGCCGATGACCAGGCAATTCGCGACGATGATCGCGATCCAGACCAGCACTCGCCGTACCGGCGACCGGGTGGGCCTGGTGCCCATGGCGACACCGCTCACGGCCCGTCTCCTCGCTGGTCCGTCGACTGATGGGGAACGCTGTAGCCGTACTGCTCGACGGTCGCCCTGCCGCCCATGCGCAGGAACATCGACAGCGTGAGGTCGCGGAACAGGCTGCCCGCGGCCGAGGAGACCTTGCGAGCGCCGATCTGCCGTCCGAACCGGACGATCTTCTCCGCGCGCGGCTTCCGATCGGCGGTGAAGCCTTCGAAGGCCGCGCGAGGGGGCCCGCTCTGCTGCATCCAGTGGGCGAGGACGGCGGCGTCCTCGATGGCGAGGCTCGCCCCCTGTCCCGTGGACGGGCTGACCGCGTGCGCCGCGTCCCCGATGAGGCAGACCCGGTCGGTGTGCCAGGCGTCCAGGGCGGGCATGTCGTAGAGCGGCCATGCGCCGAGGGAGTGCCGGGCGGCCTGGAGGATGGCGCGGATCGGGGCGGGGTCGTCCTCGTGAAGCCGCCGGATGCTCGCCATCCAGTCGTCCTGGTCCAGGTTGTCGAGCTCGCCTCGCGCCAGCTCGTCGCGGCGCGGGAGGTTGGTGAACCAGTAGGCGGTCTTGTCTTTGACGGTGTAGCCGAAGAAGGCGCGATGCCCGAAGCACATCTGCTGGCCGGTGGTGTCGGGCAGGTCGACCTCGGTCCAGCTGCCGCAGTCCACGATCCCGTTGTACGACGGCGTGGGTGCGTCGGCCCAGGTCAACCGTCGTACCGTCGACCAGATGCCGTCCGCCCCGATCACCGCGTCCGCGGTCATGGTGAGCCCGCCCTCGAAGACCGCTTCCGCGCCGTCGGGCCGGGTACGCAGCTCGACCAGTCGGGAGTTGAACTGGAAGGCCGCTCCGGCGGCCTGGGCTCGTTCGGCGAGTTCGGCACGCAGCCGCGCGCGCCGAAGCACGACGCCGCGCGCGCCGTAGCGGTCGAGGTCGTCGCTGCCGTCGAGTTCGGCGATCCTGCGCCCGCGCGCGTTGTAGAACTCCATCCCGGACGCCTCGAACCCGCCGGCTGCGGCGGGCACGTCGCCGAGCCCGAGCGCACGCAGAGCGTTGATGCCGTTCGGTGCGAGGTACAGGAACGCGCCGCCGGTGTCGCGCTGGCTGGGGCGCGCCTCCGCGACGAGCGCCTCGTGTCCAGAACGCCGCAGCGCATACGCGAGCGTGGAGCCCGCGATGCCGCCGCCGATGATCAGAGTCTTCACGGGGGTCCTTTCCAGTCTTCGCGGTGCAGTAGATCGTTCGTACGAACGAACAGAATCACGCTAGCATGGCTCCCGTGAGTCCGAGCAACCCTGAACAGCCCAGCCGCGAGGAAGTGCTCGCTGCGTTAGCGGATTCGGGCCGTGAGCTGAGCACCGCGGTGATCCTCTTTCACACCAACCTGTCTCGGCGGGTCGGCCTCGGGCCCTCGGAGGAGAAGGTCCTCGAACTCGTGCACCGCCACCGGCAAGCCACCGTCAGCGAGCTGGCCGAGCACGCCGGGATGCGCAAGAACTCCCTGAGCGACATGCTCGACCGCCTGGAGGAGAAGGGCTTCGTCGAACGCCGACCTCACCCCAGCGATGGACGCAAGGTCTCCGTGATCGGCACGGCTTCCGGCGCCGAGCGCATCGGCGCGCTCTTCCGCGGCCTCATGTCCCAGCTCGGCGAGCTCAACGCCGAATACACCACCGAAGAGCTGGCAGTCATCGCGGACTACCAACGGCGCGCAGCCGAAATCCAGGCGATCGAGTCGCAGGCCTTGGCAGACGACGCCCGCCCGGGGCGGATGTAGGCCAGCAGCCCTGATCCGCGTCGACGCACCGTGAGCCCGTGACCAGGTCGGGCGCCCTACGGCGAGCACCCCGCGGCCCGTCGACACGTTTGCTCCCTTTTGAGCAGTTTGCACCCCTTCGTAGGGGGAGCAAACTGTCCGAAGGGGAGCAAACGCACCGAAGGGGCGCAAACGCGCTGGCCGACCAGCCGTCAGGAGAGCAGGTCCTTGACCAGGGGCACGACCCGCTCGCCGTACAGCTCGATCGAGTGCAGCTGCGCGGAGTGCTGGACGGGCTGGTCGTACTTGAGGTCGAACCGGTTGACGCGGAGCGCACCCAGGGTGCCGGCGATCTTGCGGGCGACGCTCTCGGGGGAGCCGACGTAGAGGGAGCCGGTCTCGATCTCGCGCTCGAAGTCGCCGGGCGCCGGGGCGGGCCAGCGCCGCTCGGTCATCATCCGGCGGCGCATCGCCAGCCAGCCGCTGTGCACGAGCGCGCGGGCGGCCTCGTCGGTCTCGGCGACCAGCCCCGGCGAGTGGACCGCGATCGGCTGACGCGCGACGCCGAGCTCGTCCTGGGCCCGCTCGAAGAGGTCGATGTACGGCGCGAACCGCCCCGGCGGTCCGCCGATGATCGCCAGGAACAGGCCGAACCCGTAGCGGGCCGTGCGCACCACCGACTCCGGGCTGCCGCCGACGCCGACCCAGGCCGGGATGCCGCCGGCGGTCTCGGGGTAGACACGCTGGTCGGTCAGCGCGGCGCGGGTGCTGCCGCTCCAGGTCACCGGCTCCTCGGCGAGGAGCTTGGCGAGCAGGTCGAGCTTCTCCTCGAACAGCACCTCGTAGTCGCGCAGGTCGAAGCCGAACAGCGGGAAGGACTCGATGAACGAGCCGCGGCCGGCGACGATCTCGGCGCGGCCGTCCGAGACGGCGTCGAGGGTGGCGAACCGCTCGAAGACCCGGACCGGGTCGTCGGAGCTGAGCACCGTGACCGCGGAGCCGAGCCGGATCCGCTGGGTGCGCGCCGCGATGGCGGACAGCACCATCTCCGGGCTGGACACGGCGAAGTCGGGGCGGTGGTGCTCGCCGACCCCGAAGAAGTCGAGGCCGAGC
Organism: Nocardioides sp.; assembly: GCA_039812025.1. GTDB lineage: Bacteria > Actinomycetota > Actinomycetes > Propionibacteriales > Nocardioidaceae > Nocardioides. The sequence goes on from JBDHZS010000002.1 coordinate 13,344, forward strand.
TGGTCGGCAGTGACGCCGTCCTCGACGAGGTCCCGGATCACCTGCGCGTGGTGCACCGGCTGCCCCTCGGCGTCGTTCGTCACGCCGCCGAAGGTGTCCAGGCCGAACTCGATCTCACCCATGATGCGCCCAACCATCCGGGCGGTCGGGAGTATTCCGCCGTCCCTCGCCGGCGCAGCCCATCTGCCCGAGACCGCGTCCGGCCTCGACCGCCGTGCCGCTGCGGAGGCTCAGCCGCGAGCCTGAGACCCGGCAGCGTGGATCGTCGGACGGTCCGTGCGGCCCGCCCGCAGGAGCAGCCACAGCAGCAGCGCCATCTCGCCGACGAAGGCGAACTCGGCCAACGAGACGGACGGCGTCATGCCGGCCGCGACGGCGGTCGAGTCCCCGGCGTAGGCCGCGCCGGCCACGATGACGAGCCAGCCGATCCACGTGGGGATCATGCCGCTGCGCAGACAGGCGATGCCCGCCGCCACCAGGTGGGCGCCGAAGACGAACAGCCCGGCGTCCCATGCCGCGTGGAACCGGTCCACATCGGCGGGCGCGAGCAGCGTCGCTCCCGCGACCGTGAACACCGCGGCGTAGGCGATGCGCAACGCGGCCGCCGTCTGGGCCAGGAGGAGCCCGCCGGTTGCCAACACAGGCACCAGCGCGACGGCGGCGACGACGTCGAGCACGGCGATCACGAGTACGGCGATCGCGGCGACGCCGGTGCGCTCATCGGGCAGGGCGATCAGCAGGCCGAAGGGAGCGATGATGGCCATCAGGGCGAGTGAGCCGCCCGCCACGAGTGCCGGGGCGCGCAGCTCGTTCACCGCTCGTCGCCGATCGCGACGGCGACCTTGCCCGTGACCTCGCCGGCGCCCAGCGCGTCGAGCGCCTCGTCGGTCCGATCCAGGGGGTAGGTGGCGTGCACGTGGGGGCGCAGCCCGTGTCGCTCGACGGCCTCGGCGAGCCGTTCGAGGTCCACGTGGGTCTCGCGCGCCGTGAGCATGACGTACCGCTGCCGGGCGGGCAGCATGCGCAGCGCATTGCGCATCGGACGCCCGAAGCCGCCCGTCCATTCCCCGCCGGTCTCCACGCCGATGAAGACGATCGCGCCCGTCGGCGTCAGGAGGTCGCGCAGCCGGCGCAGGGGCGTCCCGCCGGCAATGTCGATGACGGCGTCGTACGGCGCCTCCTCCTCGAGCCGGCCGCCCGCGTCGTGCTCGATCACCCGGCCCGCGCCCCACGCGCGCACCGCGTCGGCCTTGGCCGCGCTGCACACGCCCGTCACGACCGCGCCGCGTGCGACGGCGAGCTTGACCGCGAGGCTGCCGACGCCGCCCGAGGCGCCGATGATCAGCACCTGGCTCCCGGCCTCGACCCGGCCGGCGTCGAGCGCCTGGATCGCGGTCATGCCCGAGACGCCGAGGACCGCGGCCTCGGCGGGGGCGAGGACGCCGGGGGCCGGTGCGAGCTTGCGCTCCTTCGCGACGGCCCACTCGGCGAGCGAGCCCATCGCGATGCCGAAGACCTCCTGCCCCGCCTCGAACCGGGTGACGCCCGCGCCCGTCGCGACGATCGTGCCCGCGACGTCCAGTCCGGGCACGCGGCGCCGTGGACGGCTCACTCCCAGCGCGAGCCTCGCGAGCCGGGGCAGGCCGGTCAGGATGTGCAGGGTGCCCCGGTCGATGCCGGCCGCCCGGACCCGCAGCAGCACCTCGCCTTCGCCCGGGATGGGCCGCGCGATCCGCTCGATGCCGAGCACTTCGGTGCCCCCGTAGGCGGGCTGGGTGACGGCGAGCATCGTGGCTTCTGTCCGGGCGTCGGCGTCGGTCGGTGCGGCGGGGTGGGTCGGTGCGGCGGGGTGGGTCGGTGCGGCGAGCATGGGTCCTCCTGGGCGGCTGGTTGTATCGTACATCGTACGGTACAGCGTACGGTAATGGTACGGTTCGCGTTGTGCCGAACACCGCCCGCGCCCCGCGCAACACGCTGACCCGCGACCGCCTGGTCGCCGGGGCGGTCGCCCTGGCCGACGCTGAGGGGCTGGCCGCGTTGACCATCCGGGCGCTCGCCGCGCGGCTGGGCGTCAAGCCGATGGCGATCTACCACCACGTCGCCAACAAAGAGGAGATCCTGGACGCGATCGTGGACGCGGTCTACGGCGAGGTGTACCTCCCGCTGGCCGGGGGCGACTGGCGGGACGAGTTGCTGCGGCGTTCCCGCTCGATGCACGAGGCGCTCGGCCGCCACCCCTGGGCGGTCTCGCTGATGGAGACCCGGGTCAACCCCGGGCCGTCGAACCTGGCCAACCACGAGGCGACGCTCGACGTGCTGCTGACGGCCGGCTTCTCGCTGGAGGCCACAGCGCACGCCTACGCGACCCTGGATGCGTTCGTCTACGGCTTCGCGCTGCAGGAAGCTGCGCTGGACTCGATCGGCCTCCACGACTCGGCCGATCAACTCCTGGCAGGGATGAACCTGGCCGGCTTCCCGCGCATGGCGCAGTTCGCCTCGCAGCACGTGATGCGTGAGGGCTACGCCTTCTCCGACTCCTTCGAGGTGGGCCTTGCCCTCGTGCTCGACGGGCTGGCGACCCTGCTCGACGACGCGCGCTGATCCCGCCGTGCGCTGGCAACACTGGCCGGTTTCCGACGCCAGACGCGCCGAACCGGGCCGATCGGCCCAAATTCGAGCATCTGGCGTCGGAAACCGGCCAGTCGAGCGCGGATACCGTTGACCTGTGGCACGGCTGGACGGCACCGCACGTGCCCCGCGCCTGTTAGACCCCCAACCGACGGAGCCCCACATGGACCTTCAGCAGTTCCTCGACCACGTCAACCGCGGTGCGCTGATCGAAGGCGGCTCGGAAGAACACGGGTTCATGCACGGCGCCGCCCAGGACGCCCTGCGGATTGTCGCCGAGATCAACAGCGGCTACCGGACGCCCGATGAGGTGCGGGCTCTCCTGGAGCGGCTGACCGGCAAGGAGGTCGACCGATCGGTCACCGTCTTCCCGCCGTTCTACAGCGAGTTCGGCAAGAACCTGACCCTCGGTCGGGACGTCTTCATCAACATCGGCTGCCGGTTCCAGGACACCGGCGGCATCACGATCGGTGACGGCACGCTCATCGGCCACGGCAGCACCCTGACGACCCTCAACCACGGCGTCGACCCCGCCCGCCGCGCGGACATGACCCCGGCGCCGATCGTGATCGGCCGCAAGGTGTGGTTCGGCGCCGGCGTGACGGTTGTCCCCGGCGTCACGATCGGCGACGGAGCGATCGTCGGCGCGGGTGCGGTCGTGACCAGGGACGTGCCCGCCAACGCGATCGTCGCCGGTGTACCCGCGAAGCTCATCCGGATGACGGGCTTCGACGCGACGACCTGAGCTTCAGGGCATTCACCCGAGGGCCGAGACACCGAGCAGGGTCCCGATCCCGTAGGTCACCGCGACCGCGATGCCGCCGAAGAGCAACTGGCGGCCGGCGCCGAGGAGGGGGCTGCGGTCGGTGAAGCGGGCCGCGACGAAGCCGGCCGCGAGCAGGCCGACGGCCCCGAACGCGAGCCCCCACCACAGGGTGCCGAAGCCGAGCAGGAACGGCAGCACCGGGATGAGCGCGCCGAGGCTGAACGAGATCAGCGCGGAGATCGCGGCGACCGCCGGGGAGGGCCGGTTGTCGGGGGTGAGCCCCAGTTCGTTGGCGAGGTGGACCCTGAGCGCGTGCTCCAGGTCGGCGTGGATCTGCGACGCCGCGGCTCGGGCCGTCTCCTTCTCCATGCCGAGCTCGGTGAACATCCCCGCGAGCTCGCCCTGCTCGCCGACCGGGTTGCGGCGCAGCGCGTCGCGCTCGGTCCGCACCTCGACGGCGAGCTGCTCGTTCTGGGTGCGGACCGAGGTGTACTCACCCAGCGCCATCGAGATCGCCCCCGAGATCAGACCAGACAGGCCGGTCAGGGTGACGATCCGCAGGCTCGCGCCCGTCGCGGCGATCCCGGTGATGAGCCCGATGTTGGAGACCAGGCCGTCCATGGCGCCGAAGACCGAGGCTCGCAGCCAGCCGGTGCCCGCCGACGAGCGGTGGGTGTGGTCGTAGTCGTGCGGTCTCGAAACGTCGTACTCGCTCATGGGGGCTCCGGGGTGCGAGGGGGCTTCGCGACCAGGATGCACCCCGCGGGATTCGTGAGGCTGCCCTTGGTCGGGCCCGAGCGTCGCCGGGCTGCTTGCCTGGCTCAGCGGAGGACGCCGGTGCCGACGAGCCGGTCGCGGGCGCCGCGCCAGGGCTTGACCCAGGTCATGTCCTCGGGCCGCAGCGGCTCGCCGCAACCGGAGCAGACCTCCGACCGGGTGGTCTCGGCGCCGCACGCGTCGTGGATCATCGACATGTGTGCCCCGCCGTCGGGCAGGGCGGTGTGCTTCTCGCCCCAGACCGCGAGCTGTTGCAGGATCGGCAGCAGGTCGGCGGCGGCCTCGGTGGCGGCGTACCCCTGCCTGCTGCGGGTCCCGTCGGTGTAGTCGACCCGCACCAACAGCCCGGCCTCGACCATCGCGCGCAGCCGGCGGGCCAGGACGGCGTCGGAGATGCCGAGGTTGGCGCGCAGGGTCTCGAAGCGGCCGCGGCCATGGAGGACGTTGCGGACGATCAGCAGCACCCACGGGTCGCCCAGCACGTCCAGCGACCGCGCGATCGGGCACATGTCCTGGGACCAGTCGGATCGCAGCGGCATCGGCTTCCCTCGCGTGGCATCTGTCGGATACGCTCGCCGTCAAGTATAGCTTTCTTGAAGAAAGTATGGGAATGGCAGACATCAAGCAGCATCGGATCCACCCCGCCTGGTGGGTGGCGGGCGTCGCGTTCCTGGCGCTCTTCGGGGCGGCCGGGTTCCGGGCCGCCCCGGGCGCGCTGATGGTGCCGCTGCACCACGAGTTCGGCTGGTCGACCTCGACCATGTCGCTGGCGGTCGGGATCAACCTCCTGCTCTACGGACTGGTGGCGCCGTTCGCCGCGGCGCTGATGGACCGGTTCGGGCTGCGCCAGGTCGTCGCGGCGGCCCTCGCGCTGGTCGCGCTGGGCGCCGGCGGCAGCGTGGTGATGACCCAGTCGTGGCAGCTGGTCGTCTTCTGGGGCGTGCTGATCGGCACCGGCACGGGCTCGATGGCCCTGGTGCTGGCCGCGACCATCGCCAACCGGTGGTTCATCGAGCGGCGCGGCCTCGTCGTCGGCGTGCTCACCGCCGGCTCGGCCACCGGGCAGCTGGTGATCCTTCCGCCGGTTGCCGCGCTCGCCGAGAACGTCGGGTGGCGACCCGCGTCGCTCGCGATCGGCGCGGCCGCGCTGGTCGTCGTACCGCTGGTGTGGTTCGTGATGCGCGACTACCCCGAGGACCGCGGCGTGCTGCCGTACGGCGCGGACCCGGCGGTCTACGCGGCCCCCGAGCGCGCGCACGGCGGCGCGGTCGCGCGGGCGTTGGAGGGGCTGCGGTTCGCGGTGCGGCAGCGGGCGTTCTGGGCGCTGGCGGGCGCGTTCGCGATCTGTGGGGCGACCACCAACGGGCTGATCGGCATCCACTTCATCCCCTCGGCCCACGACCACGGGATGTCGACGACCACGGCGGCGGGGCTGCTGGCCGTGGTCGGCATCTTCGACATCGCCGGCACAGTCGCCTCGGGGTGGCTCACCGACAAGTTCGACCCGCGCAAGCTGCTGGCGGGCTACTACGCCTTCCGCGGCGTCAGCCTGGTCCTGCTGCCCTGGCTGCTCTCGGACAGCGTGCACCCATCGATGGTGCTGTTCGTGGTGATCTACGGACTGGACTGGGTGGCCACCGTGCCCCCGACCGCCGTGCTCTGTCGGCGCATCTTCGGCGACCGCGGCACGATCGTCTTCGGCTGGGTCTTCGCGTCCCACCAGGTCGGCGCGGCCGTCGCGGCGCTGGGGGCCGGGGTGATCCGGGACGTCTTCGGCACCTACGCCTACGCCTTCTGGGCAGGCGCCGGGCTCTGCGCCATCGCCGCCGTGCTGTCGATGCTCGCGCGCGAGGGTCGTGCGGGCCGCTCGGAGGTGCTGGTAGGTTCCCCGGAGTGGAGCAGTCCGACGGATCCCTCTTCACCGCGACGGTGAAGAACAGGCGCTTCGCCAGCGAGCAGAGCGTCTACGGCATCCTGCTGGTCTCGGGCATGATCGTGGTCTCCGGCGCCCACGGCGAGACGTCCTGGGGCACCTTCACGGCGGTGGTGAGCACCGTCGTCATCTTCTGGGCGGCGCACGTCTACGCCGGCGCGATCGCCCGGCACGGCGGCATCGCGAACCGGGGCCAGGGCATGCGCCGGGCGCTTGTGGCCTCGGCGCGGGAGTCGCAGGGCCTCCTGGAGGCGGCGGTGATCCCGTGCGCCGTGCTGCTCGCGGGCGTCACCAGGGTCATCCCCGACCGGATGGCCAACTGGGCGGCGCTGTGGGTCGGCGTCGCGCTCCTGGCCTACCTCGGCTACATCGCCTTCGCGCGCCAGGGCGCGGGTCCGGTGGGCCGGATCGTCGGCGCGCTCAGCACGGCGAGCTTCGGCCTGCTGATGATCGTGCTCAAGGCCCTCGTGCACTGAGCTCCTGATCAGCGCCTGCCGGTGAGCGTCAGCAGGTGATCCTGGATGGGCGCCTCGACGACGGGACCCTCGCCGTACTCCCAGTCGACGTCGGTGGCGACCAGGCGCGCGCCGACCGGCGGCTTCCACAGCCGCTGGAACCCTCGCAGCGCGAGCACGCGCGTCGCCGCCGCGGCCGCCGCGTCGACGGGCATCGCGTGGTGGGTCCCGAGCGGGACGCAGATGTCCTGGGTGTGCACGAGGATGTCGAGGAGCGGTTCGAGCTCGGTGACGAACGGCGCCGTCCGACGCGATCCCGCGAAGCCGCGCAACCGCGCCACGATCTGCTCGTGGGTCAGCGGGGAGTGGACGGCGGCGTACTCGACCATCGCGTTGAAGCGGAAGCCCGTGCGGATCGTGGGCCAGAGGATGTCGGCCACGCGCGCCTGGGCGAATGTCAGGTGCGCGGCGACGTCGCGCACGGTCCAGCCCGCGCAGAGGCTCGGCCGAGCCCAGTCGTCGGCCGGGAGCGACTCGAGGTGGTCGGCCAGCCACGCTCGCTCGGTGTCGATGTGGTGCCAGATGCGGTCGCTGTCCATGGCGTGTCACCTGCCCGGATCCTATTAGACAGATTATCTGTCTAATAGGATCGCAGTGTGAGCCAGGAGCGTCAAGAGATGAACCTCGGTGTGCTGCTCTTCGTGGCGTCCCGAGCGCTCGAGCAGCGTGCTCACGACGCCCTCGCGGCCGCCGGCATCACCGACATCACCCTCGCCCAGGCCCGGCTGGCCGCCCGGATCGGCCCGGACGGCACGCGGGTCTCGGAGCTGGCGGAACGGGCCCGGATCACCAAACAGAGCGCCGGCTTCCTGGTCCGCCAGCTCGAGGAGACGGGATACGTCGAGCGGGTGCCCGACCCCTCGGACGGCCGCGCGCAGCTCGTGCGGCTGACGCAGCGGGCCGACCGGGTGGTCGCGGTCGCCAACGCCGAGGTCGAGCGTGCGCTGGGGGAGTGGGCCGACCACGTCGGTGCCGAGCGGCTGCGGCTCGTGCACGAGGTGCTCACCGACCTGCGCGAGATCACCGACCCATGGCGGTGAAGGTGCTTGCCCGGGACGTGCCCGGGCAAGACGCACTAGCGGACGTGCCGGTTCTGAGAGTGCGCGATCGCGATCAGTTCATCGCGCAGCGACGGCGAGCTGGCGTGCTCGATCGCGTCGTTCAGAAGGCGGTTGGTGCGGACGGTCTCACGGTGGCTGCGGATGGCCTTCGCGAGGCGGATCATGGGTCAGCGCTTCCTTTGCGGTGTCGTGACGGGTCGTCCCCTCGACGGTGAGGAGATCCTCGATTTCCCCGTCACCCAGACAGACGCGCGCGGTGCCCCGGATGTTCCTGGTCCATCGGTGAGCCGCATCACGCGAGCGGGGGCGCCGGGACCGGTGCGGGCTCCTGGTCCTGGTCCTCGTCCATCGGGGCCTCGAACTGGGCGCTGTAGAGCCGCCAGTAGGCGCCCTGGGCCGCCAGCAGCTCCTCGTGCGACCCCTGCTCGACGATCGCGCCGTCGGTCATGACGAGGATCAGGTCGGCGTCGCGGATGGTGGAGAGCCGGTGGGCGATCACGAACGCCGTACGGTCCTCGCGCAGCCGCGCCATCGCCCGCTGGATCAGCAGCTCGGTGCGGGTGTCGACCGAGCTGGTCGCCTCGTCGAGGATCAGGATCCGCGGATCGGCGAGGAAGGCGCGCGCGATCGTGATCAGCTGACGCTCTCCCGCGCTGAGGTTGGTCGCCTCGTCGTCGAGCACCGTCTCGTAGCCCTCGGGGAGCGCGTGCACGAACCGGTCGACGTACGCCGCCGCGGCCGCCTCGACCAGCTCGTCCTCCGTGGCGCCGTGCCGCCCGTAGGCGATGTTCTCCCGGATCGTCCCGGCGAAGAGCCAGGTGTCCTGCAGCACCATCCCGGTGCGCGAGCGCAGGTCGGCCCGCGTCATCCGCCGCGTGTCCACGCCGTCCAGCGTGATCCGGCCGGCGTCGACGTCGTAGAACCGCATGATCAGGTTGACCAGCGTCGTCTTCCCGGCGCCGGTGGGGCCGACGATGGCGATGGTCGACCCGGGCGGCACGTCGAGCGACAGGTCGTCGATCAGCGGCTCGTCGGGCAGGTACCGGAACGACACGTCCTCGAAGGCCAGGTGGCTCGCCTCCGGGGCGGTGGTCTCGGCGGGGGAGTCGTCCGGGGTCTGCTCGTCCTCGTCGAGCAGCTCGAAGACCCGCTCGGCGCTGGCGACGCCGGACTGCAGCAGGTTGGCCATCGACCCGAGCTGGCTCAGCGGCTGGGTGAACTGCCGTGAGTACTGGATGAACGCCTGCACGTCGCCGATCGAGAGCCGGCCGCCTGCCACGAAGACGCCGCCGACGACCGCGATGGCGACGTAGACGAGGTTCCCCACGAACATCATCGCGGGCATGATGATCCCGGAGAGGAACTGCGCGCCGAAGGTGGCGCGGTAGACCGCGTCGTTCTCGCCGCGGAAGTCCTCCTGGGCCTCGGCCTGGTGGCCGAAGACCTTGACGACCGCGTGCCCGGAGAAGGTCTCCTCGATGCGGGCGTTGAGGACGCCGGTGGCGGTCCACTGGGCGACGAAGAGCCGTTGCGAGCGCTTGGCCACCATCACGGTGATCAGCACGGTCAGCGGGATCGTCACCAGCGCGATCAGGGCGAGCACCGGCGAGATCACGATCATCATCACGATCACGCCGACGACGGTGAGCAGCGAGACGAGCGCCTGGGAGAGCGTCTGCTGCATCGTCTGCCCGACGTTGTCGACGTCGTTGGTGACCCGGCTGAGCAGTTCGCCGCGCTGCACCTTGTCGAAGTAGGACAGCGGGAGGCGGTGGATCTTGTCCTCCACCTGCATCCGCAGCCGGTGCATCGCGCGCTGCACGATCCCGTTGAGGATCCGGCCCTGGAGCCACCCGAAGAGGGCGGCGACCACGTAGATGGCGAGCACCGCGAGCAGGATCTGGCCGAGCCTGGTGAAGTCGATGCCCTCGCCCGGGGTCAGGTCCATCGCGGCGAGCATGTCCGCCTGGCTCTGGTTGCCGCTCGCGACCAGCTGGTCGATCGCCTGCTGCTTGGTGACGCCCTCCGGGATCCGCTGGGAGATGAAGCCGGCGAAGACGACGTCGGTCGCCGAGCCGAGGATCTTGGGGCCGAGCACGCTGAGCGCGACGCTGATCGTGCCGAGCCCGAGCACGACGAGCAGCAGGTGCGTGTCGGCGCGCAGCGTCTTGAGCAGGCGCTTCGCGCTGGGACCGAAATTCTGCGCCTTCTCGCCCGGGCCCGCCTGGCCCATCGGGCCGCGCTGGAGGGGCATCCGGCGGGGAGCGGTCTGGTTGGAGGTGGACATCAACTCACCTCCACGCTGAGCTGGGACTCGACGATCTCGGCGTACGTCTGGCAGGTCTCGACCAGTTCGTCGTGGGTGCCGAGGCCGACGATCCGGCCGTGCTCGAGGACGACGATCTGATCGGCCTGCTGGATGGTGGAGACCCGCTGGGCCACGACCAGGCGGGTCGCGTCCGGGAGGTGGGCGTCCAGCGCGCGGCGCAGGGCCGCGTCCGTGGCGAGGTCGAGCGCCGAGAACGAGTCGTCGAAGATGTAGATCTCCGGCCGTTTGACCAGGGCCCGGGCGATCGCGAGGCGTTGTCGCTGGCCGCCCGAGAGGTTGGTGCCGCCTTGGGCGACCGGCGCGTCGAGGCCGTCGGGCAGCGCCGCCACGAAGTCGCTGGCCTGCGCCAGCTCCAGGGCGGTCCACAGGTCCTCGTCGGTGGCCCGCGAGTCGCCGTACCGAAGGTTGGAGGCGACGGTCCCGGAGAAGAGGAAGGCGCGCTGCGGCACCAGCCCGATCCGCCGCCACAGCTCGTCGGGGTCGAGCTTGCGCACGTCGACGCCGTCGACCCGCACGGCGCCGCGGGTCGCGTCGAACAGCCGCGGCACCAGCCCCACCAGCGTCGTCTTCCCGGCCCCGGTGGAGCCGATCACGGCGGTCGTCGTACCGGGGTCGATCCTGAACCGCAGGTCGTGGAGGACGTCCTCGTCGGCGCCGGGGTAGGCGAAGCTGACGTCGTCGAACTCCACCACGCCGCCGGCGTGCGCGGGCTCCTCGGGCCGCGCGGGCGCCGTCACCGACGGTTCGGCGTCGAACACCTCGCCGATCCGGTTCGCGCAGACCGCGGCGCGGGGGATCATGGCGAACATGAACGTCGCCATCATCACGCCCATCAGGATCTGCATCATGTAGTTGAGGAAGGCGAAGAGCGTCCCGACCTGGACGTCGCCGTTCTCCACCTGGAAGGCGCCGAACCAGATCACCGCGACGCTGGAGGCGTTCATCACCAGCATCACCGCCGGGAAGATCAGCACCATCAGGTTGCCCGAGCGCAGCGCCATCTCCATCACGCCCTCGCTGGCGCTGTGGAACCGGTCGCGCTCCTCCTTCTCCCGCACGAAGGCCCGCACCACGCGGATGCCCGTGAGCTGCTCGCGCATGATCTGGTTGACGCGGTCGATGCGGATCTGCATCTGCGCGAACGCCGGCACCATCCGGATCACGATCAGCCCGACGATCAGCAGCAGGACCGGCACCGAGATGGCCATCAGCCACGACAGGCCGGCGTCCTGGCGCACCGCCATGATCACGCCCCCGATCGCCAGCATCGGCGCCGAGACCATGATCGTCGCCGACATCTGCACCAGCATCTGCACCTGCTGCACGTCGTTGGTGTTGCGGGTGATCAGCGATGGCGCGCCGAAGTGGCCGACCTCGCGCTGGGAGAACGCGACGACCCGCCGGAAGACGTCGCCGCGCAGGTCGCGGCCCATCCGCGCCGCGAGTCGGGAGCCGAAGTAGACCGCGATCACCGAGCACACGATCTGGACGCCGCTGACGGCGAGCATGATCGCGCCGGTGCGCCAGATGTAGTCGATGTCGCCGGTGACGACGCCCTCGTCGATGATGTCCGCGTTGAGCGTGGGCAGCCACAGCGACGCGATCGACTGCGCGAGCTGGAAGACCAGCACCGCCACGATCAGCGGCCAGGCCGGGCGCAGGTAGCGCACGAGGAGCTTGCCGAGCATGTCAGTCGTCCTCCTCAGGGTTGTGGTCCTCACTATGGCGGGCACCGCCGACAGTCCGCGCGGCATTTTCGCGCCGGTCGTTGTCGACGGGGTCACCCTCCGCCAGGCTCGGGCGGGGCTCGCCCGCGATGCCGTAGAGGATCAGGCGCACCAGCTCGTCGTCGGTCAGCGCGGCGCTCTCGTCCACCTGGGCCGCGCGGGCGGCGATGCCGGCGATCCGCATGACGGCGCCGAGGCGCTCGACGGGGATCGTCAGCCGGTCCGCGTCGGGGGCGAAGATGGCGGCGACCGCGGCGCGGTACTTGTCGTCGCGCGGCCGCGAGAAGTACTGCGCGGCGTCCTCCCGGTCGAGGAGGGAGAGCATCCGCAGCATGCTCTGCATCCAGGTCCGGGTGCCCCGCACGAGGATCGCCACCTTCTCCTCCAGCGGGAGCGACGGGTCGACGAGACCCTCGGCCATGCGCGCCCGGGACTGCTCGAAGAACTGGTCCACCGCGGCCCGCACGAGCGAGTCCTTGTCCCCGAAGGCGCGGAAGATCGTGCCCTCCGCGATCCCCAGGTGCTCGGCGAGCTGGCGGGTCGTCAGCCCCTGACCGTGCTCCAGGAGCAGCGGTACGGCGGCCTTGGCGATCATCTCGCGTCGTTCGTCCGGGGCCATCGGTTGGGCGCGGGATCGCCCGCGCCGCGTCGTACTCCTCTGGTCGCCATCTGCCACGCTCCCCACTCTAGTGAGTGAGCACTCACTCCCCAAGCCCTCTTTTGGGTAGTCCCCACCGTTTCGCAGGGGTTACCCACCAGTAATCCCTGCAGAACGTTGGGGACTACCTCGGTGGTGGGAATGGGAACGGGTCCCGAGGGGTGGTTGACGGCTCGTATCCTGGTCGCGACCGAGAGCAGCCCGGGCCCGTGTGCTGCCCGCCGAGTGTCCGGGGGATCGCATGACCGCTCCCAGCCCCGACAGACGCCGCGCGACGCTCCGTGCGGGGCTGCGTTCGGGCGCCCGGCTCGTCGGGATCGACGCGGCGCGCGCCGTGGCGCTCTTCGGCATGATGGCGACCCACCTGGCGCCCCGGACCACGCCCGAGGGCGAGGTCACCGTCGCCTACCTGATCGCGAGCGGGCGCGCGTCGGCACTCTTCGCCGTGCTCGCCGGCGTCGGACTGGCGCTCGCCTCGGGCGGTACGACGCCCCCGCGGGGCTGGTCGTGGGCGCGCGCGTCCGCGGGCACGGCGGCCCGCGCCGGGGTGGTCTTCGGCGCAGGCCTCGTGCTCGGAGAGTTCGACTCGGACCTCGCGATCATCCTGTGCTACTACGGCGCGCTCTTCCTGGTCGCGATCCCGGTGCTCCGGCTGTCGGCGGGCTGGCTGATTGCCTTGGGGACGGCGTCGGCGTTGCTCACGCCGGTGCTCAGCCAGTGGCTGCGCGGCGGGGTCGTCCGGCCGTTCGACTACGCGGTGCCGAGCATCGAGACGCTGGTGGCCGACCCGGGCGTGATGTTCACGGGCATCCTGGTCACCGGCTACTACCCGGTGCTGACCTGGACGTCGTACCTGCTCATCGGCCTCGGCGTCGGACGCCTCCGGCTCGACACCGCACGCGTGGCCGCCTCGCTCGCGGTGGTCGGCGCGGTCGTCGCGGCGCTGGCCTGGTCCTCCTCCGAGCGCTGGCTCGCCTCGGGCGGCCTCGACCCGCTGCAGGCCGCCGGCGTCGGCCGCCATCCGGTGAGCGGGCCGATCGGGCCGGACCTGCTGCACGTCGGCTTCTACGGGACGACGCCGACGACCTCGTGGGCCTGGCTGCGGGTCGCGTCGCCGCACTCGGGGGCGCCGCCGGATCTGGTCCACACGATCGGTACGGCGCTCGCCGTGCTCGGCGTCATGCTGCTGCTCGCGCGGCTCCTCGGACGGGCGCGGATGTGGGTCCTGGGCCCGCTGGCGGCGGTGGGCAGCATGACCTTCACGCTGTACTCACTGCACGTCGTGCTGATCTCGACCGCGCTGCCCCGCACCGCGTCGTACCCGCTCCTGGCGCATGTGGCCGTCGCCGTGGCGGTCGCGGTGCCGTGGCGGCTCCTCATCGGGCGCGGCCCGCTGGAGGCGCTCGCGGCGGCCGCCTACCGGTCCGCCGCCTCCCGCGTCGGCCCGCGGTAGGTCCCCGAGCGGGTCACTCGGACACACCCGTCACGACCGCGGACCCGTCCGACCGGGGGTCGGCGGCGGCCCGGAGCGAACCGTCCGCGGCGACGTCGACGAGGTTGGCATGCCCCAGCAGCTCGCTGTGCGGCGCGACGACCCTGAGGTGGAGCTCCTCGGCCGCCTCCAGTGCCGCGATCGGGGCGTCGCCGAGGTCCGCCTCGACGGTGACGGTCGACCGGCTGTCGCCGGCGTCCTGGACACCGACCACGAGCCGCGGTGCCGCCACCGCCTCGGCCGGCGAGGCGCCGCCGAAGGCCCGCAACAGGATCTGGGTGTGGATCTGCGGCTGGCCCTGGCCGCCCATCGTGGCCGACACCCTCCTCAGCCGGGCGCCCGAATCCACCAGGACGGGCATCAGCGTGTGCGGGGGACGCATGCCCGGGGCGAACGCCGCGGGAGATCGGGGATCGAGCTCGAAGGACGTACCCCTGTTCTGGAAGAGGATCCCCGTGCCCGGCTCCAGCACGCACGCGCCGAACCCGTGGAAGACGGACTGGATCAGCGAGACCGCCCAGCCGTCGGCGCTCACCGCCGCGATGCCGATCGTGTCGCCGGTGGCCGGGTGCCGCGGGTTGCCGATGCTGCCGGGCCGCGAATCGGGGTCGACCAGCTGGCGGACCCCGATGCCGGAGCGTCGCGGATCGGTCAGCCACGCGTCCCGTGCCCGGTTGCTGTCGGCGAGCACGCGCGCGAGTGCGACCGCGGTGTCGCCGTCGAGGCCGCCGGAGATCTCCCTGACGCCGAGCCTGTCGAGGGCGGTGAGCGAGCGGATGAGGGAGAAGCCCTGGGTGTTGGGTGGACTGGTCAGGATCGTGCGGCCGCGGACCTCGCCGGCCAGCGGTGGCCCGATCTCGACGTCGTACGCTGCCAGGTCGTCGATCCTCAGCGCCGAGCCGAGGCTCTGCAGCCCGGCGACCCAGGCTCGTGCCAGCGCGCCGGTGTAGAACTCCTCGGCGCCGCCGTTCGCCAGCGCCTCGAGCGTCTCGGCCAGGCGCGGCTGCCGCAGCGTGTCCCCCTCCGCCACCCGGATGCCCCCGGGAGCGAGGAGCGCCGCGCAACCGGGGTCGGCCACCAGGGCGTCCCACTCGTCGAGCACGGCCGCAGCGACCGACCTCGGCACGGTGAAGCCGTCGCGCGCCAGCCCGATGGCGGGCGCGAGCAACTCGGCCCACGGGCGCGTGCCGCCGAGAGCGTGCAGCGCCGCCCAGCCCCGCACGGCCCCGGGAACCGTGATCGTGTCGGGACCGCGCACCGGCATCGCGTCGCCGTGCCGGGCGCGGAGCTCCTCCAGCGTGAGTCCGCGCGCCGCCGGACCGGTCGCGTTGACGCAGGTCGTGCGGCCGTCCGGCGAGCGCACCAGCGCCACCAGGTCCGAGCCGAGGGCGACATTGTTCGGATAGGTCACGCACAGGGTCGCCGCGGCTGTCAGGGCCGCGTCGACCGCCGTACCCCCGTCGGCCAGCGTCGCCGCGCCCGCCTCGGTCGCCAGGTGGTGCGGCGTCGCGATCGCCGTGCCTCGGACCGCCGTCATCCGACCCGACCCGACCTCGCGCCGGTGGCATCGGGACGGTCCACGCGCGCTCCCGGGCGAGCGGGGAAGCTATCGATCTCCATGTGGTGAGCCATGCGGACACGGTCTCAGATTTCCGACCCGGAGTCGCGACCGCTCGTGCTCGTCCGGGATGGGCGGCCCAATCCGGCGCGGCTCCGGGCGGGTCAGCTGCGTCCACGCGGCCGGGAGGCGGCATGATGGGCTCATGCAGGAGAAGTCGACCCGGCGTCTGACAGCCCGCGATCTGGCCCTGATCGCGGTCTTCGTGGGCATCATGGCGGCGCTGGGCCTGGTCCCGGCGTTCTACCCCTTCGGGGCCGCGGTGCCGATCACGGCGCAGTCGATGGGCATCATGCTCGCCGGCGGCATCCTCGGCGCCCGCCGCGGAGCGCTGGCCATGCTGGTCTTCATCGCGCTCGTGGCGGTCGGGCTGCCGCTGCTCGCCGGCGGCCGCGGCGGGCTGGGCGTCTTCGTGTCGCCATCGGCCGGCTTCTGGTACGGCGCCCCGCTGGCGGCGTACGTCGTCGGACTGATCACCGAGCGCATCGTGCGGGCCACCGGCGGCTACCGCGTCAGCGCCGGCATCCTCGCCAACGTGGTCGGGGGCATCGTGGTGCTCCACCTGTGCGGGATCGCCGGGATGATGGTCTTCGGCCACATGACCTTCGCGGCCGCCCTCGGCGTCGACGCGGTCTTCCTGCCCGGCGACGCGGTCAAGGCCGTCGTCGCGGCGCTCATCTGCCGTGGCGTGCACGCCGGGCGGCCGGGCCTGCTCGGCGACCGCGGCAACCCGAGACGCAAACGCGGTGCTGACCTTCGTGGCTGACGGCCCCCTGAGCGTGCGTCCGCTGGATGCGCCCGACCCGGTCGCCGCCTTCTTCGCCGCGCACGACGCGGGCCGCGAGGTCTGGCTCGCGACGTCGGGATCGACCGGTACGCCGCGGGCGATCGTCCGCACCACCGACTCCTGGGTCTCCTCGTTTCCCCAGGTCAGGGCACTGACGGGGCTGGCCGCCGGGTCGCGGATGTGGCTGCCAGGGTCCTTCGCGGCGACCCTGACGCTCTTCGCCGCCGCGCTGGCGCGGTGGGCGGGCGCCTCGGTCCGGACCGACCCGGGCGCCGCGACCCACGCCCACCTGACGCCGCTGGCAGGGATGCACCTCACCGTCGCGGGCGACCGGCTCGACCGCGCCCTGCACGACCGGGCGGTCGCGGCCGGCGCTGCGGTCGCGCACTACTACGGCGCCGCCGAGCTGTCCTTCGTCGCCTGGGGCGCCCATGCCGAGGACCTGCGCGCCTTCTCGGGAGCCGAGATCCGTCTTCGCGACGGCGTCGTCTGGGTCCGATCGCCCTACCTCGCGACCGCGTGCGTGACG
Source organism: Nocardioides sp. (assembly GCA_039812025.1). Taxonomy (GTDB): domain Bacteria; phylum Actinomycetota; class Actinomycetes; order Propionibacteriales; family Nocardioidaceae; genus Nocardioides. The sequence goes on from JBDHZS010000002.1 coordinate 30,164, forward strand.
GCGGGGGTGCGTGAGTCGCTCGGGCGGGTCGACGGCTTCGCCACGGTGGGCGACCGGGGCACGCTGACCGCCGACGGCCTGCTCAGGATCGATGGCCGCGGCCCGTCGGCGGTCGCGGTCGGGGGCGCCACCGTGCCGACCGCCGACGTCGAGCGGGCGCTCCGGCCGGGGCTGGCGGGCGAGCTGGTCGCGGTCGGCGCGCCGTACGGCGAACTCGGCCAGGTCGTCGCCGCCGTCCTCACGGATCCTGGCGACTTCGCGGCCGCCCGGGCCCGCGCGCGCGCCGAGCTGACCGGCGCGCACCGGCCGCGGCTGTGGTTCCACGCCGAGCGGCTGCCCGAGACCCCCGCAGGCAAGGTCGACCGGGCGGCGCTGACCGAGCAGGTCGCACGGGGCGCGTTGCGCCGGCTGGTGGCCGGCCCGGCCGTGAGCGAGCCGTGAGCGCCGTCATCGTCGAGGCGCTGCGGACCCCGATCGGCACCGCGGGCCACAGCCTCGCCGCTCGCACCGCCGACGAGCTGGGGGCTGCCGTGCTGAGTCGGCTCACGTCGTACGTCACGGCCCGCGGGGGCGCCGTCGACGAGGTGATCCTGGGCAACTGCATGGGCCCGGGCGGCAACCTGGCGCGGGTGGCTGCGCTCCGCGCCGGCCTGGGGTACGACGTGCCCGCACTCTCCGTGGATCGCCAGTGCGCCAGCGGCCTGGCCGCCATCGCGCTGGCCTCCCCGGGGCCCGGGGCGATCCTCGCCGGCGGCGTCGAGTCCGCCTCGACGGCGCCGTGGCGGCTCTGGCCCCCGCACGATGGGGGAGCCCCGGTGCGCTACGAGCGGGCGCCCTTCGCCCACCCGCCGGCCGACGACCCCGAGATGGGCCTCGCCAACGACCTGCTGGCCGCGGAACACCAGGTCAGCCGCGCCGCCCAGGACGACTACGCGGCGAGGTCGCACGCCCGGGCGGTCGCGACCGGGGCGCGTGGCGGCTTCGACGAGGAGATCGTCGGGGTCGGCGGCGTCACCAGGGACGACCGCCCCAAGCCGGGCCTGACCGCGGCCCGGCTGGCTCGGTTCCCGGCGGCGTTCCGCGAGGGCGGCACGGTGACGGCGGGGAACTCCTGCGGCATCAGCGACGGCGCCGCCGCGGTGGCGGTCGTCGGCGAGGAGACCCGCCGGGCATGGGGGGCCCCGGGGCTGCGGATCCTCGCGACCGCGACCACCGCCTCGGACCCGAAGCGCCCGGGCGGCGCGCTCGTCCCCGCCGTCCGGGCTGCGCTGAAGAGCGCGGGCGTGGGGCTCGATCGGATCGACGTCGTCGAGTTCAACGAGGCGTTCGCGGGCCAGATGCTGGCGTGTGCGGGTGCGCTGGGCCTGGACCCCGAGCGGGTCTGCCCCGAAGGCGGCGCGCTCGCGCTGGGGCATCCGTGGGGCGCGTCGGGCGCGGTGCTCGTCGTACGCCTTTTCACCCAGCTTGTTCGCCGCGGGCGCGGTGACCTGGGATTGGCCGCGATCGCCGCGGGCGGCGGCCAGGGGGTCGCGATGGTCGTCGAGCGCGTGGAGGCGGCGTGATCGAGGTCGACGGCGTCAGCCACCGGTACGGCGCGCGCGCCGTGCTCCGCGACGTCACCGTGAGCCTCGACGAGCGCCGCGTCGGCGTCATCGGCGCCAACGGCTCGGGCAAGTCCACCTTCGCGCGGCTCCTCAACTCGCTCGTGGTCCCGACGGCGGGCCGGGTGCGGGTCGACGGGCTGGACACGCGCGCCGACGCCAAGGCGGTACGACGCCGCGTCGGCTTCTGCTTCACCGATCCCGACGCCCAGATCGTGCTCCCGACCGTCGCCGAGGACGTCGGATTCGGGCTGCGGCGGCGCGGGTTTTCCAAGGCCGAGATCGGCGAGCGGGTCCGCGACGCGCTCGCCCGCTTCGACCTGTTGGACCACGCCGATCACCCCACCCACCTGCTCTCCGGGGGGCAGAAGCAGCTGCTCGCGCTGGCCGCCGTACTCGTCACCGAACCCTCGATCCTGGTCCTCGACGAGCCGACCACGCTGCTCGACCTGCGCAACGCCCACCGCGTCGCCCGCCACCTCGACGCGCTCGACCTGCGGGTGCTGCTGGTCACCCACCACCTCGAGCTGCTCGCCGACTACGAACGGGTGCTCGTCTTCGACGAGGGACGCCTGGTGTACGACGGCGCGCCCGCCTCCGCTGTCGCCTTCTACCGGGACCTGATGGCGGAGCGCCCATGAGCGTGCTCGGCCTCTACGTCCCCGGGACGTCGCTGGTGCACCGGGCACCGCCGTGGCTCAAGCTGGCGCTGCTCGTCGTCCTCGCGGCGGCATCGACGCAGGTCAGCGCGGTGTGGCAGGTCATCGCGGGGCTGTGCGTCGTGGTCTTCGGCTACCTGCTGGCGGGCCTGCCTCCGCGGCTGATCGGCAGCCAGTTGCGGCCGCTCGTCCCGCTGCTCCTCGGCCTCGGGGTGCTGCAGGGGATCGTCGCGGGCTGGGAAACCGCCGCGCTGGTGGTCGGCATCGTCACCGGTCTGGTCCTGCTCGCCGGGCTGGTCACACTGACGACCCGGACCACCGACCTGATCGACGTGCTGGTCGCCTGCCTGCGGCCGCTGCGCCTCGTCGGCGTCGACCCGGAGCGGATCGGGTTGCTGTTGGCGTTGAGCATCCGGTCGGTGCCCGTCGTACTCACCATGGCGGAGCAGGTCCGCGATGCCCAGCGCGCCCGCGGCCTGCGGGCCAGCCCCCGCGCGTACGCCGTGCCGCTGCTCATCCGCACCCTGCGCCACGCCGACCGGCTCGGCGAGGCGCTCATCGCCCGCGGCGCCGACGACTGATCCCAAGAACGCCGAGTCGGCTCAAAGGTGCACCAAAATCACGCCGAGTCGGCTCAAAGGTGCATCTGAAACACGCCGAGTCGGCTCGAAAGTGCATCTGAAAGACGCCGAGTCGGCGCTAAAGTACGCGGTTATCCACAGGCTGGCCGGTATGCCTGTGGACAGCCGTGCATGTTTGCGCCGACTCGGCGTCTCTGGGGTGCACGGATGAGCCGACTCGGCGTGTTTTTCGTGCACGTTTGAGCCGACTCGGGGGGGTGGGGGGCTAGATCCAGCGCCGCAGCCACATCCGTTCGAGCCAGTCGCGGTGGGTGAGGAGCTCGTTGGTCCAGATCGGCCAGAAGAAGGCGAACGCCAGGAGGGCGAGCACCACGAAGGACCCCCCGGCGACGACGCCGGCCAGCCGGCGAGGACCCCCGGGCGGCCCGAGGAGCTTGCCGATCAGCAGCGTCTGGGCGAGGACCACGAAGGGCAGGATCGTGATCGCGTAGAAGATGAAGATCGGCCGGTCGGCGTTGAAGAACCACTGGAACCAGTTCGCGCAGATCCCGATCACCGCGACGCCGAACCGCCAGTCCCGCGCGCCGATCCACAGCGCCACCGAGGCCAGCAGTGCGGGGATCGACAGCCACCAGATCACGGGGTTGCCCAGCAGCAGCACCTGCCGCAGGCAGTCCGAGCCCTCCGGCGCCCGGCAGCCGCGCTCACCGGGCTGGATCGCGGTGTCGGCGTTGGCGCCCACCGGCCGGTTCAGCAGCAGCCAGCCGGCGGGGTGCGACTCGTAGGTGTGGTCGGACTCGTCGAGGAAGTGGACGTGGAAGACGAACACGTCGCGGTGATAGTGCGCCAGCGACCGCAGCGACTGGGCCACCTCGCCGAGCCCCGACGCGTCGGGTTCGCCCGCGCTCGACCAGGGCTGCCCGCCGTCGTAGGCGGTGTACTGCGTGTTGGAGTACGCCGCCTCGAACTGCCCCGCGTTCAGCAGCCAGCCCGTCCACGTCAGCGTGTAGGTCACCAGCGCGACCCCGATCAGCGACACGAAGGCGATCAGGCCGTCGGTGACCGCCGAGCGCAGGATCTCCCACCGGGCGCCGAAGCTGCGCCGCGCGCCGCCGCTCCACAGCCACACGCACAGCCCGAAGGCCGCCAGCGGATACAGCGCCACCCACTTCGTGCCGACCGCGAGCCCCCACACCACGCCCGCGACCAGCAGCCACGGCCGCCACAGGACAAGTGGTCCCCACTCGCCCGGCTCGCCGCCCGCGTCCGTGGAGTACGACGTGGCGAGGCGCCGCCGGAACCAGTCGCGATCCATCACCAACAGGTGGGTCCCGAGCAGCACGAAGAACGCCACGAAGATGTCCAGCAGCGCGAGCCGCGACAGCACCAGGTGCAGCCCGTCGAGGCTCAGCAGCACCCCGGCGACCAGCCCGAGCAGCGTGGAGCCGGTGAGGCGTCGTACGAAACGGCACATCACGAGCACCATCAGCGAGCCGACCACGGCGGCGCTGACCCGCCACCCGAAGGCGTTCATGCCGAAGAGTTGCTCGCCCGCCGCGATCAGCCACTTGCCGACCTCGGGGTGGACCGCCATCGACGGCTGGTCGGTCCACAGCCCGGTCAGGTCGCCGCCGACGATCCGTTCGTCGACGTCGTCGGCGTACTCGCGGGCGTAGCCGAAGTGGAGCAGCGACCACGCGTCCTTGGCGTAGTAGGTCTCGTCGAAGAGGAAGCGCCGCGGCTCGCCGAGCTGCCACAGCCGGAAGAACAGCGCCAGCAGCGCCAGCCCGATCGCCGAGCTCCAGCCGACCACCGGGTCCTCGGTCGCCGCCAGCCGGGGCCGGGCGCGCTCCGCGGCCAGGGGTACGACGTGCCCGTCGGCCGTCCGCGACAACCCGACGACTCCGGGCGCGTCGGTGCTCACGAGGCCGCACTCTACGTCGGCGCCCCAGACCGGCCCAGGCCGCGGCACGCGCCGCCGGATCGGGGATGATCGGGGCATGACGGACCCGGTGCTGGTGCTCGCGGCGACCCCGATCGGCCGGGTGGCCGACGCGCCGCCGAGGCTCGCCGAGGAGCTCGCCGCCGCGGACGTGATCGCGGCCGAGGACACCCGGCGGCTGCGGCGGCTGGCGGACGGGCTGGGGGTCGAGATGCCCGGGCGGGTGGTCTCCTACTTCGAGGGCAACGAGGCGGCCCGCACCCCGGCGCTGATCGAGGCGCTCGAGACCGGCTCGCGGGTGGTGCTGGTGACCGACGCGGGGATGCCGTCCGTGTCGGATCCGGGGTTTCGCCTGGTCAGCGCGGCCGTGGCGGCCGGGATCCGGGTCACCGCGGTGCCCGGGCCCAGCGCGGTGCTGACGGCGCTGGCGGTTTCGGGGCTGCCCGTCGACAGGTTCTGCTTCGAGGGGTTCCTGCCCCGCAAGGCCGGGGAACGGGCGCGCCGGCTGATCGGCCTGGCCGGCGAACCGCGGACGATGGTCTTCTTCGAGGCCCCGCACCGCACCGCCGCCGCGCTGGCGGCGATGGCGGAGGCCCTCGGCGGCGACCGCCCCGCCGCGGTGTGCCGGGAGCTCACCAAGACGCACGAGGAGGTCCGGCGCGGGCCGCTGCGCGATCTCGCCGACTGGGCCGCCGAGGGGATCCGCGGCGAGGTGACGATCGTGGTCGGGGGCGCCCCCCCGGAGCAGCCTGCCCGGGATCCGGCCTCGCTCCGGGCCGCGGTGGAGGCCCGGGTCGCCGAGGGGGTACGACGCAGCCAGGCGATCGCCGAGGTGGCCCGCGGCGTCGGCGTACCGAAGCGAGAGGTGTACGACGTGGTGCATCGCGTCGAGGACCAGGAGGACCGATGACCCAGCCAACGCCCGGCGGCCCCACCCGCGGCCGGTCCGCGACCACCGAGGACGGCGCGCGCCGCGCCCGGCAGCGCCCGCCCGCCCCCGAGCCGCTGCCGGCGCCGGTGGCCGACTCCCACTGCCACCTGGACATCGCCGACGGCGACTGGCTGGCCACCGCGGACGCGATCGCGTCCGCCGCCGCGGTGAACGTCACCCGGATCGTCCAGATCGGCTGCGACCTGCCCGGCGCCCGGTGGGCGGTGCAGGCGGCGCGCGAGCACCCGGAGCTGGTCGCCGGCGTGGCGCTCCACCCCAACGAGGCGCCCAGGCTGGCCGCGGCGGGCGAGCTGGACGCGGCCTGGGACGAGATCGCCGCGCTCGCCGCCGACCCCGTGGTGCGGGCGGTCGGGGAGACCGGGATGGACCGGTTCCGCACCGGCGAGGACGGGATCGCGGCGCAGGAGGAGAGCTTCCGCCGGCACATCGAGCTGGCCAAGCGGCTCGACAAGACGCTGGTCATCCACGACCGGGACGCCCACGACGACATCGTGCGGATCCTCGACGACGAGGGCGCGCCGGGGCGCTGGGTGATGCACTGCTTCTCGGGCGACGTCGACTTCGCGCGGGCGTGCCTGGAGCGGGGCGCGTACCTGTCGTTCTCCGGCACGGTGACCTTCCGCAACGCCGCCGAGCTGCGCAACGCGCTGGTCGTCGTACCTCCCGAGCGGCTGCTCGTGGAGACGGACGCGCCGTTCCTGACCCCGGTGCCGTGGCGGGGACGCCCCAACGCGTCGTACCTGATCCCGCACACGATGCGGGCGATGGCGCAGGTGCGCGGCGACGACCTGGCCGAGCTCTGTGCGAGCGTGGCGCACGCGACCGACGCTGCCTTCGGGGGCGCCTGGTAGGTCGTCGTACTAGCACACGCGGGGGCCGGCGTCTCGCAGATCGAACACGAAGATTTGGCGTGTCGCGCGAGCACCGTTATCGTTTCGTGATTGTTGGCCGGGATCGGGAACGATCAGGCTGGCGCCGGGTGGCCGTTGCCGCCCACCAACCCCCGAAATGCCTTCCCCCGCACCCCCCTTACCTAGTCATGTGTGCGCGCGCCCGGGGTCTTGGCGCCGGTCGTCCCGAGGCCCGGAAAGCTCGACGTTCGGAGCATCGTGGTAACTCGCCTCGCGCACTGGAGCAAGCGCCGCGCGTGGACGGTCGGCCTGGTGAGCGCACTCGCGCTCGGTCTGGTCGCCGTACCGCTCGGCTACGCCGCCCTCAGCAAGTCCGTGACCATCACCCTGGACGGTGATGCCTCCCAGGTCAGCTCGACCGCCCGCACCGTGGGCGACGTGCTCGACGCGGAGGGCATCGACATCGGCCCGCACGACGAGGTGGCCCCCGACGTCGACGAGGAGGTGACCGACGGCACCGCGATCGCCGTCAGGTTCGCCCGCGAGCTGGAGCTCGAGGTCGACGGCGAGCAGACCACCCACTGGGTGCTCGCCACGGATGTCGCGAGCGCGCTCGCCGAGGTCGGGAACCGCTACCAGGGCTCCGACCTGAGCGTCTCCCGCTCCGCGACCGTCGGCCGCGACGGCCTCGCGCTGTCGGTCGTGACGCCCAAGAAGGTGACGGTCGTGGTCGGCGGCAAGCCCGCCAAGCACACGATCACCGCCCTGACTGTCTCCGATGTGCTCACCGAGCTCAAGGTCAAGGTCGGCAAGAACGACGTGCTCGCGCCCGGACCCAAGAAGGCGGTCGCCGACGGCGACAAGGTCGTCCTCGACCGGATCCGCCTCGCCACCGACGTCCGGCAGGAGACCATCGGCCACAAGACGGTCGAGAAGAGCGACGACTCGCTCTACGAGGACGAGACCAGCACCGAGACCGCGGGCGCCGACGGCGTGCGCGAGGTGACCTACCAGCTCCGATACCGCAACGGACGGCTCACCCAGACCAAGGCGGTCGACTCCAAGGTGGTCCGCGAGCCGGTCACCGCGGTCGTCCGGGTCGGCACCAAGGAGCGCCCGGCCGCCCCGGCGGCGCCCTCCGCTCCCGCCGGCGTCTGGGACAGCCTCGCCGCCTGCGAGTCCGGCGGCAACTGGGCCATCAACACCGGCAACGGCTACTACGGCGGCCTGCAGTTCAACCTGGGCACCTGGCGTGCGTACGGCGGCGCCGGCTACCCGCACCAGCAGTCGCGGGAGTACCAGATCATGATCGCCGAGCGGCTGCGTGCGGCGACCGGCGGCTACGGCTCCTGGCCGGCCTGCTCGGCCAAGCTCGGACTGCCGCGCTGACGCGGGTCGTCCGGGGCTACGCTTCCCGACCGTGACCTCCTCTCTGCCGGCCCCACACCTGTTGGGGCCGGCAGAGGTGCGTTCGCTGGCCTCCGAGCTCGGGCTGCGGCCGAGCAAGCAGCGCGGGCAGAACTTCGTGATCGACCCCAACACGGTGCGGCGCATCGTGCGCGAGTCCGGGGTCGGACCCTCCGACGTGGTCGTCGAGGTCGGGCCGGGGCTGGGGTCGCTGACCCTGGCGCTGCTCGCCGTCGCCGCCCGCGCGGTCGAGGTCGAGGTCGACCCGGCGCTCGCCGGGCGGTTGGCGGCGACCGTCGCCGCGCGGGCGCCGGCGCAGGCCGACCGGCTCGAGGTCGTCGCCGAGGACGCGCTGCGCCTCGTCGACATCCCGGGGCCGCCGCCGACCGCGCTGGTCGCGAACCTGCCCTACAACGTCTCGGTGCCCGTGCTGCTGCATCTGCTCGGGACGCTGCCGTCCCTGGAGCGGGGCCTGGTGATGGTGCAGGCCGAGGTCGCCGACCGGCTCGCGGCCGCACCGGGCAGCAAGGTGTACGGCGTACCGTCGGTCAAGGCGGCCTGGTACGCCGACGTCCGCCGCGCCGGCGCCGTCGGCCGCAACGTCTTCTGGCCCGCGCCCAACGTCGACTCCGGGCTGGTCTCGTGGACCCGGCGGGATCCGCCGTCTGCCCCTGCGGACCGGGAGCAGACGTTCGCGGTCGTCGATGCCGCCTTCGCCCAGCGGCGCAAGACGATCCGGGCCGCGCTGCGATCCCGGTGGCCCACCGCCGCCGTCGACGCCGCTCTTGCCGCCGCGCACATCTCGCCCGCGCTGCGCGGCGAGGCGCTCGGGGTCGGCGACTTCGCCAGGATCGCCGAGGCGCTCTCCGCTGATCCGGAGGCTTCTCATGGCTGAGACCGCTCCCGGGCTGACCGTCCGGGCCGCCGCGAAGATCAACCCGCACCTGGGTGTCGGTGGTCTCCGCAAGGATGGCTTCCATGCTCTCGACACGGTCTATCAGGCGGTCAGCCTGTACGACGACCTCACGGTCGCCGCCGCCCCCGGCTGGTCCCTCGCGCTCACCTCCGCGCCGTACGTCGACGCCGGCGCCGTGCCCCTGGACGACCGCAACATCGTCGCTCGGGCGGCCGGGCTGCTTCGCGAGGCGGGCGGGCTGCTCCGCGAGGTGGGCGGGGGCACGCCGGGGGCCGAGGCGCACATCCACAAGCTGATCCCGGCGGCGGGAGGCATGGCGGGCGGGAGCGCAGACGCTGCCGCCGCGCTGGTTGCGCTCGACCGGCTGTGGGGGCTGGAGCTGCCCGACGACCGGCTGCTCGCGCTCGCGGCACGGCTCGGCAGCGACGTCCCGTTCGCCCTGGTCGGCGGCACCGCGCACGGCGGCGGCCACGGCGAGGTGGTCACGCCGGTGCTCGACGACGGGAGCTGGTGGTGGGTCCTGGTGCCCTCGCCGGTCGGGTTGTCCACGCCGGCGGTCTATCGGCGCTTCGACGAGCTGAATCCCTCGGCCGGCGCGGCGACCTCGAGTGACGCGCTGCTCGCCGCCATCGAGTCCGGCGAGCCCGAGCTGCTGGCGGATGCCCTGCACAACGACCTCCAGGCGGCGGCGATCGACCTGCGGCCCGAGCTGGGCGAGTTGATCGCGGCGGGGGAGGCCGCCGGCGCCCTGCGCGGGCTGGTCAGCGGATCGGGGCCGACGTGCGTCTTCCTGTGCGCCGGCGCCACGGAGGCCCGCCTGGCCGCCGAGGCGCTGCGGGCGTCGTACGACGTGGTGCTGACCGCCCACGGGCCGGTCGCCGGCGCGCACGTGATCGCGCGCCACGCTCACGAGGTGGTCCAGTGAGCGAAGCGAGAGAGCGCGTCGGTCTGTGCTGGGCCGCCGACCGGGAGTTTGTGCTCGAACTGCGAGCTCACCAGGAGGCACAGTGAGCAACCTGGTCAACCTCGAGCGGGTCGGCAAGTCTTACGGCGTCAGGCCGCTGCTCACCGACGTCTCCCTGGGCGTCGGCGCGGGTGAGCGGGTCGGCATCGTGGGTCGGAACGGCGACGGCAAGTCGACGCTGCTCAAGGTGATGCTCGGGCTGGTCGAGCCGGACTCCGGCCGGGTCTCCCGGGCGCGCGGGCTGGCCGTGGGCTACCTGGCTCAGGGCGACGAGCTCGACGACAACCACACGGTCCGCGAGGCGGTGCTCGGCGGGAGGTCCGACCACGAGTGGGCGGCGGATCCGCGACTGCGCGAGGTCGTGACCGAGTTGCTGGCCGGGCTCACGCTGGACCGCGCCGTACACGGGCTCTCCGGGGGCGAGCGGCGCCGGTGCGCGCTCGCGTCGCTGCTCTTGGGCCACCACGACCTGATCGTGCTCGACGAGCCGACGAACCATCTCGACGTGGAGGCGGTGAGCTGGCTCGCCCGGCACCTCGCCGCGCGGTCCTCGGCGCTGCTCGTCGTCACCCACGACCGGTGGTTCCTGGACGAGGTCTGCCAACAGACGTGGGAGGTCCACGACGGGGTGGTCGACGCCTACGAGGGCGGGTACGCCGCGTTCGTGCTGGCCAAGGCCGAGCGGCAGCGCCAGGCGGCGGCCTCGGAGCTCCGGCGCCGCAACCTGGTGCGCAAGGAGCTCGCCTGGCTGCGGCGGGGTGCCCCGGCGCGGACCTCGAAGCCGAAGTTCCGCATCGAGGCCGCGAACGAGCTGATCGCCGACGTACCGGAGCCGCGGGACCGGTTCGAGCTGCAGCGGTTCGCGGCGCAGCGGCTCGGCAAGGACGTGATCGACCTGGAGGACGTCGACCTCGTGCGCGGCGACAACACGCTGCTGCGGCACGCGACCTGGCGGCTGGGCCCGGGCGACCGGGTCGGCCTGGTGGGCGTGAACGGCGCGGGCAAGACCTCCGTGCTGTCGCTGATCTCCGGCGCGCTGTCGCCGACGGCCGGCCGGGTCCGCCACGGCCGCACCGTCGCGCTGCAGCACCTGGCCCAGGAACCCGACGACATCGACCCCGAGGCGCGCGTGCTCCCCACGATCGAGTCGATCCGGCGGGTGACGGCGACCCGGGACGGCGAGGTGACGGCGACGTCGATGCTGGAGCGGTTCGGCTTCACCGGCGACCGGCTGACCGCACGACTGGGGGACCTCTCGGGTGGCGAGCGGCGCCGGTTCCAGCTGCTGCGGTTGCTGCTCACCGAACCCAACGCGCTGCTTCTCGATGAGCCGACGAACGATTTGGACATCGAGACCCTCAACGTGCTCGAGGACTTCCTCGACGGCTGGCCCGGCACGCTCGTGGTCGTCTCCCACGATCGGTATTTCCTGGAGCGGGTCACCGACTCGGTCTGGGCGCTGCTCGGCGACGGGCAGATCTCGATGCTGCCCCGCGGGGTGGATGAGTACCTCGAACGCCGCGCCGCCATGCTCGCCCGAGGGGGTCCGGGGGTCTCCGGTCCGGCCCGCTCGTCGGGGGTCTCGCCCACGGCCGGTCGGACCGGGACCGAGCTGGCGGGTCCGGGCACAGCGGCTCCCGAGCCGACTAACCTGGGACCGGCGGCCGGGCCACCCGCCGTACCGAAGGCTCGCACCGGGTCCGCCGAGGAGCGTGCCGCCCGCAAGGCTCTCGAGCGCCTGGACCGCGCGCTGCAGCGGATTGCCGAGCGCGAGACCGAGCTCAACGAGCAGGTCCTCGAGGCGGGCCAGGACTACGTGAGGCTGGCGGAGCTGAGTGCCCGGCTCACCGAGCTCTCCGCCGAGCGCGAGGACCTCGAGCTCGAGTGGCTCGAGACCGCCGAGCTGCTCGACTGAACGCGAGTCGGCTCAAAAGTGCACCCAAATCATGCCGAGTCGGCTCAAACGTGCACGGAAATGACGCCGAGTCGGCTCTAACGTGCACGGAAACCGCGCCGAGTCGGCTCTAACGTGCACGCAGATCACGCCGAGTCGGCGCAAACGTGCACGCCGTACTGGGCGGGGGTACGGCGCGGTGGAGTCGGGCCTCGGGCCGGAGCGCGGTTCGGCCCGTTGCTTCATCAAGTTATGCAGATGGAGGCGCACTTGTCCTGGTGGGTACACCGTGAGAACTGCGACGCCGCCTGCATAACCGGGTGAAGCTGGGACGCCCGTGGCTGGTGTGTCCAGCTGGCCGCCCCGCGAATGCCTGAGCGCGCGAGTCGAGCGATGCGCACGTCGTACGGCGCTCTGGTCGGTGCGCTTCGCTCAGAGACTGGAGGCTCTGAGCAGTACGCACCGTTCAGGACTGGTTCTCGGTGCGTTTTGCTCAGTGGGTGGGCGGAGACCGTGAAGACTGAGCGATCCGCACCGTTCGGGGCGGGTCTGGGTGCGTTCCGCTCACAGGCCGGGCGGTTGAGCGAAACGCACCGAGAGCGGGTGCCCTGGGCGGATCAGAAGGGCGCGATCCAGAAGCGGCCGACGGCGACGAACGCGGCGAGGACACCGAGCGCGAGCGCAGGCACGAACGGCTCCTTGCGGCGCAGGTGTACGACGATCGCCCCGGCCATGGTGGCGAGCAGCCCGGTGGCGGCGAGCGGAGCCAGGAACTCCATGATGCCGACGAGCGGCGGCAGGATGAGGCCGATCGCGCCGAGCACCTCCAGGGCACCGATGGTCTTGATCTGGCCGTCGCTGAAGTCCTCGACGTACGTCATGCCCTTCTCGGCCAGCTGCTTCCGGGTCATGGTGAGCTTCCCGGCCCCGGCGGCGGCGAAGGCTCCGGCGAGCAGGACGGCGACGACCCAGAGTGCGATGTTCACGGACGTTCCTCTCGATTACTTGATAGTTCAAGTATCCTACGTGGCAGAACTTGAACAGTCAAGTTTGGGTAGGATGCAGTCATGCCGAACGAGCGCGAAGCCGCCACCGCGGTCGGCGTTGCGCAGCCGTGCCCGACCGTGGGCGAGGGGGTCGAACCCTGGCTCAACGCGGACGAGCGCGCGGCATGGCTCGCGGTCGCCGCACTGATCGTCAAGCTGCCGGCGGAGCTCGGCGCCCAGTTGCAGCGAGACGCCGGGCTCAGCTTCTTCGAGTACATGGTCATGGCGGTGCTGTCCGAGCAGCCCGACCGGTCGCTGCAGATGAGCGAGATCGCCCGCCTCGCGTCGGCCTCCCTCTCGCGGCTCTCCCACACGGCCAAGCGGCTGGAACGGCAGGGCTACTTGCGGCGGACGCGGTGCGGCGGACCTGGACGTCGTACCACCGCCACGCTCACCCAGGCCGGCTTCGACAAGGTCGCCGAGGCGGCGCCCGGGCACGTTGCCACAGTACGGCGCGTGCTGGTCGATGCCGTCGATCCCGGCGAGCTCGAGACCCTCCGTGCCATCGGCGGGGCCGTGCTGGCGCGCATTGATCCCGACGCGGCCGGCTGCGACGCCGGCTGGGCCGAGCATTCTTCGAAGGCGTGACAAGGCCGGCCCCGCGTCCTGCGGCGCTCAGCGACCCGGTCTCACGCCGGCACCCTCAGGACATCAGGTGTGCCACGGAGCGGAAGTGCCGCTCGGCATCCTCGGCCGACCGGGTGCCGTAGACGCGCAGGACGGCCGCGACCTGGGGTGAGACGTCGTCGAGGGTGGCGGCTGCGCGCTCGAGCTCCTGGCCCGACGCGACGGCGCGCAGCAAGCGCCGTACCGTCTCCGCGCCGGGTTGGGGCCCGGGAGCGGGTACGACGCCGGGCGCGGCCGCCGTGGTCGTGATCGTGCTCTGGGACTCCGACACCTGACGCAGCAGTTCGTCCAGCTCGGCCCCGGCCGGGGCAGGCTCTCGCGAGGCCAACTCGTGCAGCGACTGGAGCCGGTTGAGCACGAGCGGATTCCCGATCTTGATGCGCTGCCCGGTGACGAGCTGGGAGAGCATCGCCGGGCTCAGTCCGAGCACCCGGGCGACCGCGGCCTGGGAGAGCTGGAGGCGGGACGTGATGTGGCCGACGACCTCCTTGACCGGCGCGCCGTACAACTGTCGCTGCTGCTCCCGCGCGTCATCCGACCTGACGACCATGACGACCACCCTCCGACCGATTTACTGGCGCGAATCTACCACGCCTTGACATTTGCAAAAGTGAACATCTATGTTCGATCGCGAACAGCCGACCCGACCTAGGGGGACACCATGAGGAGCCTGCTCCGAGCCGCGATCGCCGGCGTCCTGATCGCCGCGACCCACGGCCTCGTCGCGCCGAGCGCGCCCAGCGCCGCCGCACCCAGCACCGTCGCACCCGCCAGGATGGACGACGCGATCGCCACCGAATACGGCCGCATGATGCTGGTGCTCGATTCGTCGGGCTCGATGGCGGAGAAGGCCGGCGGCACCACCAAGATCGAGGCGGCGAAGGAGGCGCTCGACAGGGTGATCGACGACCTGCCCGAGGGGGCGCACGTCGGGCTGCGGGTCTTCGGCGCGACGGTCTTCTCCCGCAACGACCCGGGGGCGTGCGCCGACACGCAGCTCGTCGTGGAGCCGGGGGTGGGCAACCGCGACGAGCTGCGCGAGGCGGTCCGCGGCTACGAGCCCTACGGCGAGACGCCGATCCCGGCGGCGCTCCGGCAGGCGGCGAAGGACCTCGGCGGCGAGGGGAAGCGCTCGATCGTGCTGGTCTCCGACGGGGAGTCGACCTGCAAGCCCGATCCGTGCGACGTCGCGGCCGAGATCGCCGGGCAGGGCATCGACCTCCAGGTCGACGTGGTCGGGCTGTCGGTGCGCGGGGCCGCCCGCAACCAGCTGCGCTGCATCGCGGAGAAGGGCCGGGGCACCTACTACGACGCTCAGGACGCCGCCGAACTCACGCGCGTGCTCGCCCGCGTCGGCGAGCGGGCGGCCAACCCGTATGCCGCGATCGGCACCCCGGTGACAGGAGGAGCGGACGCGCTCTCGGCCACGACCGTCGGGGTCGGCGATTCGCTCGACGCGCTGACGGGGCCGGGCACGGAGGGCGGGCAGCGGTGGTACCGCTACGAGCGGACGATCCCCGGCTCGACCGTCCACTTCAGCGCCTCGATGGCACACCTCGCCGCGGACCCGGGCGCGTGGGATCACCTCAGGGTCGCGGCCTACGCGGGTGCCGTGGACTGCGGTACGTCCTACGACTCGGTGTCCCGGCAGTACCGCCCGATCCTCGCCACCTATCTGGCGGTGCCGGGCTATCGGTCCTACAGCGATGAGTGCACGGATGCGGCGGCGTACACCTTCTCGGTGACCCGCGGTGACAGCACCGGCGCCGGGCTCGACGTCGAGGCGCCGCTGGAGATCCGCGTCATCGAGGAGCCGCCGGCCGATGACGCGGACTCGCTGGCCAAGTCCGACGCCTCCGAGCAGCCGGCTGTTGACCTGGCGAACCCCTTGGAGGGCCCTCGGGGCGGCAACAGCTTCGGCGAGGCGGAGCCGATCGAGCCGGGGGTGTTCTCGGGGACGCTGGTGCCCGGCGAGACGCAGATCTTCAAGGTCTCGGCGGACTGGGGGCAAACGGTGAGCGCCGCAGCCGAGTTCCCACCTGCAAACGCCGCGCTGGCCGACGCGCTCGGCGACCAGGCGCGCTATAGCGCGCTATGGCTCTACTCGCCGGCGCGCGGGCTGGTCAGCGCGACGTCCGACGCCCGCAACCAGGGGACGTTCGGGGCGCACTACGCCTCGTCGCTGCACGGCCACAGCTATCCGATCGCGTGGGCCAACCGCACGAGCAGCTACGACCACCAGGCGGCGGCCTCGGTGGCCGGGGACTACTACGTCGCGATCTCCCTGGTCGGCCGGGAGGGGGAGCGGTCCCGCGTGGAGGTGCCGTTCGTGCTCGGCATCGAGGTGAACGGCGCGGTGCGCGGCGCCCCGTCGTACGCCGAGGGTGCCGCGCCGATCGGCGAGCAACCGTCCGAGGCGGCCGATGACCAGTCCGAGGATCAGGCCGATGGTGCCGAAGACGAGTCCGCGGAGGCCAGGACCGATGATGGTGGCGAGGAGGCGAGCATGGTGAAGCTGGTGGCCACCGGCGTGGTCGTGGGCGGGGGTCTGCTCGCGCTGCTGGTCGCCGCGCTGTTGCTGGCCCGGCGCCGGGGAGGTGCCCGGTGATGAGGGCAGTGAGGTGCCCAGCGATGAGGACCTCGACGATCGGGCTCGCCGCGGCCGTCGTACTGCTGGCGATCCTCCCCGGCGCGCCCGCCGTCGGGGCGGACGAAGCGGGCGACTACGTGCCGATCGGGGAGCCCCTCGCCGGCGCCTCCGATGTCGCCTCCGCGACCGAGATCGAGGTCGGGGACCACCTCGACAGCCTGGGTGGGCCGGACAGCGACACCGCGCAGCGCTGGTACCGCTACGAGCGGCAGTATCCGGGCTCCACCGTGCACTTCTCGGCGACGATCGGGATGCTGGCCGCCGACCCGTGGGCCTCGGACGAGATCGAGGTGGCGGCCTACGCTGGCAGCGAGGAGTGCGGTACGGCGCGCGAGTCCGGCTCCCGGCGCCAGGGGCGGCTGCTCACGTCGTACCTCGCCGTCCCCGGACCACAGGTGACCCGCGAGGAGTGCGCGGGCGCGGGGGCGTTCGCGTTCTCGGTCACCCGCGGGCCGTCCGGCAGCGGCCTGGACATCAAGTCCCCGCTGGAGATCCGGGTGATCGAGGAGCCGCCCGCCATCGACTCGGCGGGCCTGGCCCAGCTCGACGAGATCGAGCCGCCGGCCATCGACCTGAGCAGCCCGGGTGAGGACGTGCGCGGTGGGCGGTCGTTCGAGGACGCCGTCGCGCTGGAGGCCGGCAGCTACCGCGGGACCCTCACGCCGGGGGAGACCCAGATCTTCTCGGTGCCGGTCGGCTGGGGGCAGTATGCGAGCGCCGCGGTGGAGTTCCCGCCGCCCAACACCGAGCTCGCCGCCAAGCTGGGCGACGCGAGCCGTCCGGTCTCGCTGCGCCTCCACGCCCCGACCAGGGCGTTCGCGAACACCTCGTCGTCCTCGTCGAGCTACGACGCCATCTCCGAGAGCTCCGGCGCGGGGCTGACGGCGCACACGCTGCCGATGGCGTGGGCGAACCGGCAGAGCAGCAGCCGGGCCAACCTGGCCGCGTCGCTGGCCGGGGACCACTACCTCGTCGTCACGCTCGCCGACGATCCGACGGCCTCCACGGGCGAGGGGTCGTTCGAGGTGCCGTTCGTGCTCGGCGTCGAGGTCACCGGCAAGGTGCGGGGCACCCCGGAGTACGACGAGGGCGCCGAGCTGCTGGGCGATCCGGCCGCCGAGGACTCCGAGACCGGGCCGCTGGCGGTCGTCGGGCTGGCGGCGGTCGGCCTCGGATTGTTGGCGTTGATCGGTGCGGTGTGGCTCGCGATCCGGCGGCGCCGCGGGGCCGCTGCCGGGTGACCGAGGACTCGTCTTAAGCGGGTCACATCAGGATGAAGCCGCCCACGGCGAGCAGCGCGAGCCCCACCACGATCAGCGCCACGATCGGCCACGCGGCGGCCTGGCGCGGCTCCGGGCGGGCTGTCGGGATGGCTGCGGTGGCTCGCGCGGTCGGCGTCGTCGCGGCCTCCGTGGGGCCGGCCTCGGTCGCGGCGTTCGTCTCGGGGTCGCTGGCCGCGGCAGTTCGTACGGCGCTCGCCTGGGTGGTGGGCAACTCTCCGGTGGCGATCCCGGTGGCCGGGCCGACGAGTCCGGCGCCGAAGTGGTCGAAGACCTCGATCTCGCCGGGCTCCCAGCCGCGGTCGGGGACGGCCTCGGCGAGGAGTGCGCGGAAGGTGGCGACGTCGTCCGGGCGCCGCTCCGGGTCGGGATCGGCCGCGGCGCGGAGCAGCTCGCCCAGCGCCGTACCCGGGATCGCGCCGTCCGGGATCGGCGGGCGTACGGCGGTGAGCATCTCGAGCCCGGTCACCGCGACGGCGTAGAGGTCCTGGCGCGGGTCGGGGTCGGCGCCCCGCTCCTGCTCGGGCGCCATGTAGCCGCGCGTGCCCAGCGTGGTGAAGGGCGCGGTGAGGCGGGGCTCGGCGAGGGGCACGGCGATGCCGAAGTCGGTGATCCGCACGTGCGGGATGCCGGGGCCGGTCGGCTCGAGCAGGAGGTTGGCGGGCTTGAGGTCGCGGTGGACGACGCCCGCCGCGTGGATCGCCCCCAGGCCGGCGAGGGTCTGGTCGATCACCACGCGCACCCACTGCTCGGGCAGCGGGCCGTAGTCGCTGACCAGCATCGCGACCGAGCCCCCGCGCAACAGCGGCATCGTGAAGAGGACCTGATCGTCCTCGCCGGCCCAGTTGAGTGGGGTGACCACGTGCGGGTGGTGGATGCGGGTGGACTGCTCGCGCATGAACCGCAGCAGCGATCCGGCGTCCTGCTGCCCGAGCAGCTTGGCGGCCTTGATCGCGCCGTCGCGCCGGTCGCGCACCCGCCACACCGAGCCCATCCCGCCCTCGGCGATCGGGTCCAGCAGTTCGTAGCGACCCGAAAACACCTGTGCCATGGCGTGTCACTCTAGGCGCTCCCCCGAGTCGGCTCAAAGGTGCACGTGAAACACGCCGAGTCGGCTCAAAGGTGCACGTGAAACGCGCCGAGTCGGCGCATCTGTGCACGCAAGACCCGCCGAGTCGGCGCAAAAGTACGCCGTCATCCACAGGGACGGGCCCACGGCTGTGGACAGCCGTGCACGTTAGCGCCGACTCGGCGTCCCTGGCGTGCACGTTAGCGCCGACTCGGCGTGTTCTGCGTGCACTTATGAGCCGACTCGGGGTTGATAGGTGACCAGATAGTCACATATAATCGGGGCATGGACCCCCAGGACCTCGTCTTCCGGGCCCTCGCCGACCCGACGAGGCGCGAGATCCTCGACCTGCTCTTCGAGCGCGACGGGCAGACGGTGGGCGAGGTGTGCGCCGTCTTCGCCGAGCGGATGGGTCGGTTCGGGGTCATGAAGCACCTCGGGGTGCTCACCGAGGCGGGGCTGGTGATCGCCGTACCGGACGGTCGCCGCAAGCGGCTCCACCTCAACCCCGTCCCGATCGAGCAGGTGGCCAACCGCTGGATCAGCAAGTACGCCGCCCGCTTCACCGCAGCGCTCGTCGACCTCGAGCAGCAGGTCGACGCCGACCGCTCAGACACAGGCCGTTTACGCGAGGGCCGCTCACAGCAAGGACCGTCATGACCATCACCGCGCACGTCTACCAGATCCACATCGCCGCCACGGTCGAGGAGGTGTGGGCCGCGATGACGGAGTCGGACTGGACGCGGCGCTGGTTCCACTCGGTCGCCTTCGTCGAGCCGCCCGCCCCCGGCGCCGGCTACCGGCTCGTCACCAGCGACGGCCGGGACGCCATCGAGGGCGTGATCGAGGAGCTGGTCCCACCGGCCGATGGGCGGCCGGGCCGCCTCGTGCAGACCTGGCGCGTGCTGTACGACGTGGCGATGGCCGCCGAGCCGCCCAGCCGAGTCGAGTGGACCGTCGAGCAGGCCGGCCCGGGCCTGACGCGGATCCGGCTGGTCCACGGCGACCTCGCGAACAGCCCGCTGACCTGGGGGAGCGTCAAGGACGGGTGGGCCTGGCTGCTCGACGCCCTCAAGACGGTGCTCGAGACTGGCCGCGGGCTGCCGCCGATAGCCGAAGCCGAAGACGAGACCGGCGCCGAAGACGAGCCAGGCGAGCAAGCCCCGGCCGAGTCGGACTGGCACCGCCGCCAAGGCATCGAGGCCAACAACGCGGCCTTCGAGCTGTTGCCCGGCCCCCGCGACGCGGCGGGCGACGAGGAGTTGCTCCGGTCGGCCTACGCCGCGGCGTACCACTGGCAGCGCGTCGCCGGAGCCGGCCCGGCGCACGCGACCCGGGCCGACTACCTGATCTCCCGGGCGCTCAGCGAGACCGACCAGCCGGCGCGGGCGCTCCTGGTCGCCGACCGTGCGCTTGCGGCGTGCGCCGAGCACGGGCTGGCCGACTTCGACCTCGCCTACACCTTGGAGGCGCGGTCCCGCGCGTTGCGGGGGCTCGGCCGGATCCAGGAGTCGACCGAGGCCTGGCGCGACGCGCTCGCGGTCGAGATCGCCGACCCCGAGGACCGCGCGATCCTCGACGCCGACTTCGCGCTGGCGAGGGCCGCCCTGGCGCAATGAGAAGGTCAGCCGCGGCGGCGCCACTCGATGGCGGGGCAGGTGTCCATCACCATCGGCACGCCGGCGGCCCGGACCCGGGCGAACGCGTCCTCGTCGATGACGCCGAGCTGGAACCACACCCCGCGCGCACCGGCGGCCAGCGCCTCGTCGGCGTGGACCCCGGCGTCCTCGGAGCGGCGGAAGACGTCGACCACGTCGATGTCGAAGGGCACGTCGGCCAGGGTGGCGTAGCCCTGCTCGCCGAGCACCGTCGCGGCCTTCGGATGGACCGGTACGACCCGCTTGCCCCTGGCCTGTAGCAGCTGCGCGATCTCGTAGGCCGTGCGGCGCGGGTTGTCCGAGAGGCCGACGACCGCCCAGGTCGTGCAATCGTCCAGCATGAAGGACACGGAGTCCTCGTCCTGCCAGTCAGTCTTCACGATGCCAACCTAGCCGGAGACTCCTACACTGCGAACATGTTCGCCCTGTCCGAAGAACACCGTGCCATCCGGGAAGCGGTGCGTGACCTGTGCGACGCCAAGGTCGCGCCGTACGCCGCCGCCGTCGACGAGGAGGCCCGCTTCCCCCAGGAGGCGGCGGACGCGCTGACGGCCGCGGATTTCCACGCGTCGCACGTGCCTGAGGAGTACGACGGCGCCGGGGCCGACGCGCTGGCCACCGTGCTGATCGTGGAGGAGGTCGCCCGGGCCTGCGCGTCGGCGTCGCTGATCCCGGCGGTCAACAAGCTCGGCTCGCTGCCGGTGATCCTCGCCGGGTCCGAGGAGCTCAAGCGCGCCTGCCTGCCGCGGCTCGCCGCCGGCGAGGGCTTCTCCTACTGCCTGTCCGAGCCGAACGCGGGTTCGGACGCCACCGCGCTGAAGACCAAGGCGGTCCGCGACGGCGACGAGTGGGTCATCGACGGGGTCAAGCGCTGGATCACCAACGCCGGCTGGTCGCAGTTCTACACCGTCATGGCGGTCACCGACCCGTCCCAGGGCTCCCGCGGGATCTCGGCGTTCGTCGTCGAGAAGTTCGATCCCGGCGTCAGTTTCGGCGCCCCCGAACGCAAGCTCGGGATCAAGGGCAGCCCGACCCGCGAGGTCTATCTCGACGGCGTCCGGGTGCCCGCGTGGCGGATGATCGGCGCGGAGGGGACCGGCTTCGCCACCGCGATGAAGACCCTCGACCACACCCGGGTCACCATCGCCGCGCAGGCGGTCGGCATCGCGCAGGGCGCGCTGGATTACGCGCTGGGCTACGCCCAGGAGCGCGAGCAGTTCGGCCGACCGATCGCGCAGTTCCAGGGGCTGCAGTTCCTGCTCGCCGACGCCGGGATGAAGCTCGAGGCGGCGCGGCAGCTCACCTACGCGGCCGCGGGCCGCTCGGAGCGTGACGACGACGACCTGACGTTCTTCGGGGCGGCGGCCAAGTGCTTCGCCTCCGACGTCGCGATGGAGATCACCACCAACGCGGTCCAGGTCCTCGGCGGCTACGGCTACACCCGCGACTACCCCGTCGAGCGGATGATGCGCGACGCCAAGATCACCCAGATCTATGAGGGCACCAACCAGGTGCAGCGGATCATCGCCGCCCGCGAGCTCCTGAACGGCGTCCAGTCCCGCCTCTGACCGCGCCCACCCGCCGTACCCACCCACCCCCTGCCGAGTGCGGGATTTGTGTCGCTATGAGCCGTCAGAACGACACAAATCCCGCACTCGGCAAGAGGGCAGGGGTGGGCCGAGACGCGGCTTCCGCGGGTGTTCTTGTCAAGATTTCGTATCACTCGAGGCCGGCGCGTTCGTCCGCTTGTACTTGTTGCGCTGATACTCGGCAACCCAGTTCTTCGAACTGAGCCACGTCCCGTTGGCGGACTTCTGGGCGCGGAGACGCCCGCGTTCGGCCGCTGCTCGAAGGGCCGTCGCGGTGATGCCCTCCTGCGGGTCGACGAGGCTTGCCAGCGGCACCAGCCGGGCCGGCCCGGCGACCGCGGGCACGACGAAGCGGTAGAGGTTGTTCGTGACCGCTCGGGCGATCAGCTCACCCAGCGGCCCGTACTCACCCTTGTCTGCCTTGCGCATCGCCGTGAGGTACTTGGCCCGTTCGTTCTTGAACACCACCGCCGGCGGGTAGCCGAGACGGACGAGCAGCAGGTTGAGCAGGAGGCGACCAGTACGCCCGTTGCCGTCCAGGTAGGGGTGGATCCTCTCGAACTCGTTGTGGATGCGGGCGAGCCGCTCGGGGAAGGGGGTGTCGCTATCTTCGCGGAGCTGGTTGACCTCGGCGACCCAGTCGGTGATGCGGTGGTCTACCTCGGGAAACGGGGGAGGGGTCATGCCCTCGGGGAACGACTGGATGTCGTGCTTGCGCCAGTTGCCCGGCGACTCGGCCGGCGTCGCGTGTGGGTGCGGGGCGACATTCCAGACCGAGGTCATCGCCTGGTAGTGGACGGTCCGTACTTCTTGGAGGCTGAGCAAGTCGCCAGTCGTCCAGTCGCCCGGCTCCATGGCTTGGCCGTAGACCCACTTCGCGGCCGCGCCGTACCCGATGACCTCCATGTACTCCTTCAGCTCCTTCGAGCCGACGGCCCGGCCCTCGTCGAGTAGCTTCCGCACCTCGTTGAGGATCAGGGTGTTGCCTTCGAGCGCGGTGGAGTGGTGCGCCTCCTGATGCCATAGGTCGGACCAGATCTCCTCGGCCTCGGCGGGACTGGGCAGGCCTCCCATGCGAGAGCGCAGATCCTCGATCGCGTCGTCGAGGAGGTTGTAGACGGTCTGGCGTGAGGGGCGTCCGCGGGCCACGAGGCCATCCTTCCGGGCTGGGCGAGGTTGTCGCGCTGAAGCTGAACTAACTAGAACACGACAACTTGGTTGCGAGCATACCCGAGATTGTTGAGGTCATGCCGAATCAACTACAACACGACAACTCTCCTGGGAAGAGGCCCACCCACCCCGCCCCTGCCCAGCCCCTGCCGAGTGCGGGATTTGTGTCGCTATGAGCCGTCAGAACGACACAAATCCCGCACTCGGCAAGGGTGGGGCGGGGGCTCGGCAAGGGAGGGCAGGGGGTGGTGGGGTGGGGGTGGGGCAGGATGGTGGCGTGGGTACGCCGCCAGGAATCGTTGGGATCACGGGTCGCTACGCGCTGCCGCCGAGCGGGGGCCCATCCGCGGCCGACCTCGTGCTCGCCGGCGAGCCGCTGCCGATGCTCGGCACGCTGCGGGTCTACACCTGCGGCATCACGCCGTACGACGTGACGCATCTCGGCCACGCGGCGACCTTCGTCTGGAGCGACCTGCTGGTCTCGCTGGCGCGGTCCATGGACGTGATCACGCAGGTCAGCCGCAACGTCACCGACGTCGACGACGTGCTGACCGCCGCCGCGGAGCGGGTGCACAAGCACTACGACGAGGTCGCGGCCACCCAGGAGTTCCACTTCGAGCGCGACATGCGGGCGCTGTCGGTGGCCCGCCCCGACGTCACGCCGCACGCGCGCACCCACATCACGCAGGTGATCCAGATCGCCGATGCGCTGCTGCGGATCGGCCGCGCCTACGAGGTCGACGGCACCGTCTTCTTCGTCGCCGGCGACGACCTGGACCTGGCCGGCCTGGACGAGCAGGAGGCGCTCTCGGCGTTCGCGGAGTTCGGCGAGCGGGCCGAGGACGGGCGCCGGTCGGTGTGGGACGTGCCGCTGTGGAAGCCGTCCGGCGACCGCGATCCCGCCTGGCCGAGCCCGTGGGGCTGGGGCCGTCCCGCCTGGCACGTCGAGTGCTCGGCGATGGCCGCCACCGTGCTCGGTTCGTCGGTCGACGTGCTGGTCGGCGGCGCCGACCTGGCCTTCCCGCACCACGCCTACCAGGCCGCGATCCTCGAGGCAGCCACCGGTGTCGCGCCGTTCGCACGGCGCCAGCTCCACGTCGGCACGGTCCACGCGCACGGCGCCAAGATGGCGAAGTCGACCGGCAACCTGGTGCTGGTGCGCGACCTGCTCGCCGAGCACGACGGCGCCGTGATCCGGCTGATGCTGCTCAACCGGCCCTGGGCCGACCCATGGGAGTTCACGACCGACGAGTTGACCCGCGCCACCGAGCTGCTCACCGGGCTACGGGCCGCGGCGGCCCGGCGCAGTCCGGCGGGACCGGACGCCGTACTCGCCGCGCTGCTGGCCGACCTCGACGTGCCCGCCGCCCTCGACGCGGCGCTGACCGGCGGCGGTGAGGCGGCCCGCACGCTGCTCGAGGTCCTCAAGCTGCGCTGAGGTTCGCCTCCCGAATACCGCCGCCGCAGCACCTTTCACGTGCATGGATGCGCCGACTGGGCGTGTTTTGCGTGCACAGATGCGCCGACTCGGCGTGTTTGCGTGCACGTTTGAGCCGACTCGGGGGCTACTGGGGCAGCCCCGAGGGGGTGCACAGCTGGTCGGGGACGTTCGAGGTGTCGTCGTCGATGATGTGCTGGAAGAGCTCGGGCGCGCGCTCGGCGTCCCAGGTCACGGCGAGGTCCGAGATCGGTACGCCGCAGGTCAGGCCCGCGTCGCCGTCCACCCGGGTCATCGCCCACGCGAACCGCGCGGCCGAGATCGGGCCGGTGCCCTCGCCCACGGAGACCGACTCGGCGGCGGCCATGTTGACGCCGTACCAGCGCAGCGGGTTGACCACCGTCCACGGCGAGACCACCTTGCTGCCCACGGCCGAGACCACCTCGCGCTGGTGCCGCGCCCGGTCGATGTCGCCGAGCTCCTGGGTCTTGCGCGAGCGGGCGTAGCCGAGCGCGGTCTTGCCGTCGGCCTCCTGGCAGCCCTTGGCCAGGTCGATGCCGGCCAGCGGGTCCTTCATCGCCTCGGTCGGGCAGATCTCGATGCCGCCGACGGCGTCGACCATGTCGACGAACCCCGCGAACCCGATCTCGACGTAGTCGTCGATCCGGATCCCGGTGTTGAGCTCGACGGTCTCGACCAGCAGCGGTGCCCCGCCGTAGGCGTAGGACGCGTTGATCTTCGTCGTGCCGTGCCCGGGGACCTCCACGATCGAGTCGCGCGGGATCGACATCAGCAGGTTGGGGCCGCTGCCGGTGTGCAGCAGCATGATGGTGTCGGTGCGCTGCCCGACGTCGCCCGCGCCGGTGGACAGGTCCTCCCCCTCCTCCTCGGTGAGGCCCTCGCGGGAGTCGCTGCCGACGATCAGGTACGTCGTCCCGTCCTGCTCGGCGGGCCGGTCGCCCTCGGGCGCGAAGGCCACCTTGTCGACCTTGGTCCACGCCCAGAACGGCACGGCGATCAGGAACACCAGCCACAGCACGAGGAGGTACTTCACCCACCGCAGCGGACGCCGGCGTCGCTTCGACGGGGCGGGCGGTACGGCGCCGCCGCCGGTCCCGCGGCCCGGCCCACGAGGCGGCGTGCCCGGCGGACCGGAGGGTGGACCCGACGGCGGACCGGCTGGCTGGACCGGCATCACCCGGGTGGCGTCCGGCTGGTCGCCGTACGGCCTGATCACCTGCGTCGCGTCGTCGGCGGGGGAGGCTCCGTAGAGCCACTCGTACTCGGGCGACCCCTCCTGGGGGGTGCCCTTCCCGCGCCCGTCGGATGCCATGACCGAAACGCTACCGTGCCGGACCCGGTTGCGGTGCCGACACGAGCCTCACGAGGCTGGTGCAGGCCCGATGGAGCGCGGCACGGGGCGCGCGGCGCGTCGCACCGCCTGCGACGGCGCGACTGGCGAATACTGGCTCCACCCCCGACCCGGCGCCCGCCGAGGAGTGCCGAGGCGTGACAGAGCAGGAGAGTCCGACGATGCCGACCGCTGGTTCCCCACGGCCCGCCGGACGCAGGCTCCAGCCGTCCGAGCGCGCCGCCCGGGTGCGGTTCCGGCGCGCGATCGCCCTGATGGTGATGACGCTGCTGATCCCTGGCTCCGCCCAGCTGGTCGCCGGCAACAAGCGCGTCGGGCGGATCGCGATGCGGATCTGGATGGCGGCGGTCGCCCTCACCGTGGTCACCGTCGTGGTGGGCATGCTCAGCCACGGCCTTCTCTTCCGGCTGCTGGTCAGGCCCGGCAACCTGCTCGCGTTGCAACTGCTGCTGATCGGCCTGGCCCTGGGCTGGGCGTTCCTCTTCATGGACGCGTGGCGGCTGGGCAACCCGCTCAGCCTGATGCGCAAGCAGCGGCTGGCCGCGGTCGCCCTCAACGGCGTGCTCACCTTCACCGTCGCCGGGGTGCTCCTCTTCGGCGCCCACCTGGTCGCGGTCAACCGGGACTTCGTGCTCGCGACCTTCTCCCAGGGGGAGGCGGTCGACGCGCACCAGGGTCGCTACAACGTGCTGCTGCTCGGCGGCGACGCGGGCGCGGGCCGCTGGGGGCTGCGCCCGGACTCGATGAACGTCGTCAGCATCGACGCCGAGACCGGCAAGACCGTGATCGTCGGGCTGCCGCGCAACATGGCGAACTTCCCCTTCGCACCCGGGTCGGTAATGGACAAGGAGTTCCCGGCCGGCTTCGACTGCGACGGCTGCTACCTCAACGGCGTCAGCACCTGGGCCCAGGACCACGCTGAGCTCTTCGGCGACTCCGAGACGCCGGGCATCGACGCCACCGTGATGGCGATCGAGGGGATCACCGGGCTCGAGATGAGCTACTGGGCGCTGGTCGACCTCAAGGGCTTCCGCAACCTGGTCGACGCGGTGGGCGGGGTCAAGCTCAACGTGCGGGAGCGGATCCCCGTCGGCGGCCTCGGCGCCGACGTCACCGGCTACATCGAGCCGGGGGTACGACGCCTCAACGGCCACGACACGCTCTGGTTCGCGCGCGCCCGCGAGGGGTCGGACGACTACTCGCGGATGGCGCGCCAGAAGTGCGTGATGAACGCGATGCTGCACCAGACCAGCCCCCAGCGGGTGCTGCTCAACTTCTCCGAGATCGCCGAGGCCGGCAGCTCGATGGTCTCCACCTCGCTGCCGGCGACCGAGGCCGGCAGGTTCGTCGACCTGGCGCTCAAGGCGCGCGACCAGAAGGTCGCCAGCGTCTCCCTGGTGCCGCCGGCGATCACCACCGCCGATCCCGACATCGACAAGATCCACGAGATGGTCGAGACCGCCATCGGCCGCTCCGACGGCTCGATCGAGCCGGCGCCGAAGAAGGGCAACAAGGGCAAGAAGGCCAGTGGCGGCACGGTCACGGGCGGCTCCGTCGGCACGCTCAGCGACGGGTACGCCGCCAACCAGGCCGACGACCTCGGTGCGACTTGCTGAGTTGCGCCGGCCCGGGTCTTCCGTAGGGTGTCCGGCGTGATCTGCGCGGTCGTCGTCACCTACAACCGGCGCCCGCTGCTCGAGCGGCTGGTGGGGCGCCTGCGCGAGCTCGAGGAGCTCACCGAGATCCTCGTGATCGACAACGCGTCCACCGACGGCACCGGCGAGTGGCTGGCCCGGGAGGCGTCTCCCGAGGGGTCCCCGAGGCTGCTCGGGCGCGTCCTGGAGCGCAACACCGGCGGCGCCGGCGGCTTCCGGGCGGGGCTGGAGTGGGCGCTGGAGCGGGGCGCGGACCGGATCTGGCTGATGGACGACGACGGCCTGCCCGACCTCGACTGCCTGCGGCTGCTGCTCGGCCACGGCGACGAGTTCGACTTCTCCGGGCCGCTGGTGGTCGACGAGGACGACCCCGAGCGCCTGGTCTTCCCGATCCGGCTCCCGGGCTCCGCGCGCGTCGTACACACCGTCGCCGAAGTGGATGCCGCCGTCGCGCGTGCTGGTTCGCCCGGGGTGCTGTCCGACGTGGTGATCCCGTTCAACGGCGTCCTGCTCACCCGCGAGCTCGTCGAGCGCATCGGCCTGGTGCGCGCCGACTACTTCATCTGGGGCGACGACCACGAATACCGGTTCCGCGCGGAGCGGGCCGGCGCCCGGATCGCGACGATCACCGACGCGCGCGTGCGCCACCCGTCGGTGGGGGAGCTGGGCACGCCGATGGCGTTCGGGCGTACGACGTACAACCACTCCCCGAGCGACCTGAAGCACTACTGCATGGCGCGCAACAACCTGCTCAACCTCCGCGAATACAAGGGGCCCCTCCACGCGGCGGCGTTCGTGGCGAAGACCGCGTGGTTCTACACCTTCACCCGGCGCGACCTCGGGCGGCTGCGGCTCTCGGCGCGGGCGATGCGCGACGGGCTGCGCGGCGACTTCACCGGACACGAGAGGTTTCTGGCATGAGCGGCACGAGCGGCATGAGTGGCGCGCAGGAGTCCGTCGCGGTGGTGGTCGTGACCTACAACCGCGCGGACCTGCTGGTCGGGATGCTCGACGGGCTCGCGGCGCAGACCAGGCTCCCGGACGCGGTCATCGTCGTCGACAACGCCAGCACCGACCACACGGCCGCCGTCCTGGGCGCGCGCGAGGACCTGCCGCTGGTCGTGATCCGGCAGGAGGAGAACACCGGCGGCGCCGGCGGCTTCGCGCGCGGAGTGGAAGAGGGCCACGCCCGCGGCTACGACCGGTTGTGGCTGATGGACGACGACGTCGTGCCGGCGCCGGACTGCCTCGAGGTGCTGATGGCGGTCGACGCCGACTGCCTGATGGCGGTGCGCGAGGACCGACAGGGCCGCCTGGTCGAGAAGGCGGCGCTCCGCTTCGACCTGCGTAACCCGCTGCGGGTCCGGCCCAAGACCGCCCAGGTGGACAAGGTGTACGCCAGCCGCGCCGAGATGCCGGAGCGGGTCGCGCTGGAGAATGTCGCCTTCGAGGGTTTCCTCTTCCGCAGCCGGGTGGTGGACCGGATCGGCCTGCCGGACGCATCGTTCTTCATCTTCTACGACGACTGCGACTACGCGATCCGGGCCCGCCAGGCCGGACTGGAGATCTGGGCGATCCGCGATGCCGTCCTGGTCCGGCAGCTCGACTTCGACCAGCAGCACGCGCTGGACACCTGGAAGGGCTTCTATATGTACCGCAACCTCTTCGTGGTGCTGATGCGCCACGGGGAGAACGCCGCGGTGCGGGCCAAGCCGTGGCTGATCACCGCCGCCGTGCTCGTGCTCAGCCCGGCGCGCGGCGGGCGCGGGGAGGCGCGCAACGTCGTACGCGCGCTGCGGGCCGCGCGGCGGATGGCATGACCCGCCGCGTCGGATCGGGCCGGCCGGACCGCTCACCGTAGACTGACTCGCGCCCGTTCGGCCTCGCCACCCTCCAGGAGACCCTGCCTTGTCAGCACCGTCCACACTGCCGGATCTCGTCGTCGTCGGCTCCGGGTTCTTCGGCTTGACCGTCGCCGAGCGCTGCGCCGCCGACCTGGGCCTGAAGGTCCTCGTCATCGAGCGCCGCCACCACCTCGGCGGCAACGCCTACTCCGAGCGCGACCCGGAGACCAACGTCGAGGTGCACAAGTACGGCGCGCACCTCTTCCACACCTCCAACGAGCGCGTGTGGGAGTACGTCAACCGGTTCACGACGTTCACCGACTACCAGCACCGGGTCTTCGGCAAGTACCGCGGCCAGGTCTACTCGCTCCCGATGAACCTGGGGCTGATCAACCAGTTCTTCGGCCGCGCGCACACGCCGGATGAGGCGCGCGCGCTGATCGCCGAGCAGGCCAGCGAGATCGCGACCGAGGACGCCTCAAACCTGGAGGAGAAGGCGATCAGCCTGATCGGCCGGCCGCTCTACGAGGCCTTCATCAAGGGCTACACCGCCAAACAGTGGCAGACCGACCCGCGCGAGCTGAGCGCCGACATCATCACCCGGCTCCCGGTGCGCTACACCTACAACAACCGCTACTTCGCCGACACCTACGAGGGCCTGCCGACCGACGGCTACACCGCCTGGCTGACCCGGATGGCCGACCACCCGAACATCGAGGTCCGGCTGAACACCGACTTCTTCGACGTCGCGGAGGAGTACAAGGGCAAGGTCCCGATCGTCTACACCGGCCCGGTGGACGAGTACTTCGGCCACAGCGAGGGCCGGCTGTCGTGGCGCACGGTCGACCTGGAGGAGAGCGTCGTCGACGTCGACGACTACCAGGGCGCGGCGGTGATCAACGCGAACGACGAGGACGTGCCCTACACCCGCATCCTGGAGTTCAAGCACTTCCACCCCGAGCGCGAGCGCACCCACCTGCCGGGCAAGACCGTCATCGTGCACGAATACTCGCGCTTCGCCGAGGAGGGCGACGAGCCCTACTACCCGATCAACACCGCCGAGGACCGCGCGACGCTGCTGCGCTACCGCGACCTCGCCAAGGCCGAGCCGATGGTCATCTTCGGCGGGCGCTTGGGCACCTACAAATACCTGGACATGCACATGGCCATCGGCTCCGCGCTCTCGACCTACGACAACAAGATCCGGCCGCACTTCGCGGACGGGACCGCGCTGGCGAGCGGGGGTGTCGACGCGTGAGCACCGCATCCAAGAGTGGGTCGGAGGGCACGGCCGCCGACACCCGTCGGCTCCTGCAGCGGCAGATCCTCCCGCTCGAGGGCGACCTCGACGTCCTGCCGCTCTACCTCGACCTGGAGCACGTCCAGCTCGACGCCGACAAGTACGAGATCGGCACCAACCGCAACGCCCGCGACATGAACGCGATCGCGATGCGCCAGTCGATCGGCAGCGGCCAGTCGCTCCACCCCGATCAGCTCACCGGCCGCCACTCGGTGCGGATCACCAGCGGCGACACCGTCTCCTTCGGCACCTACTTCAACGCCTTCCCGGCCGGCTACTGGCGCCGCCACACGGTGGTCAGCGAGGAGGTCCGGCTCACGGTCCAGCTGACCGGTGCGGGTGCGACGGTCGTCGTCCACAAGTCGATGGCCAACGGCCGCTCGCAGCGCGTCGACACCGCCAGCACCGGCTCGGCGGGCGAGGCGACGACCTTCACCTTCGACCTCTCGCTCAAGCCCTTCGTCGACGGCGGGTGGTACTGGTACGACGTCGTCGCCGGCGACGAGGACGTCGAGGTGACCGGCTACTGGGACGCCGAGGTGCCCGCCGACCGGCTCGAGCACGGCACCGTCGACATCTGCATCACCACGATGAACCGGCCCGACTTCGTCGCGAAGCTGCTCGGCCAGCTCGGCGGCGACGCAGACCTGCGCCCCTACCTCGACCAGGTGATGGTCATGGAGCAGGGCACCAAGAAGATGGTGGACTCGGAGTTCTTCCCGGCGGCCGCCGAGGCCCTCGACGACAAGCTGCGGGTCATCGAGCAGGGCAACCTGGGCGGCTCCGGCGGCTACGCGCGGGGCCAGCTGGAGTCGGTGCGCAAGGGCACCGCCACCTACGCCCTGATGATGGACGACGACGTGGTCTGCGAGCCCGAGGGGATCATCCGCGCGGTGACCTTCGGCGACCTGGCGCGGCGCCCGACGATCGTCGGCGGCCACATGTTCTCCCTCTACTCCCGCTCCCGGCTGCACAGCTTCGGCGAGATCGTGCAGCCGTGGCGGTTCTGGTGGCAGTCGGCGCCGAACGTCTTCGGCGACTGGGACTTCTCCGCCCGCAACCTGCGCTCCGCGCGCTGGCTGCACCACCGGGTGGACGTGGACTTCAACGGCTGGTTCATGTGCCTGATCCCGCGGGTCGTGCTCGAGGAGGTCGGGCTGTCGCTGCCGCTCTTCATCAAGTGGGACGACTCCGAGTTCGGGCTGCGGGCCAAGGAGGCCGGCTTCCCGACCGTGTCCTTCCCGGGCGCCGCGGTCTGGCACATCCCGTGGAGCGACAAGAACGACGCCCTGGACTGGCAGGCCTACTTCCACCAGCGCAACCGCTTCATTGCGGCGCTGCTCCACTCGCCGTACGCCGGCGGCGGCCGGATGATCCGCGAGAGCTTCAACCACCAGGTCAAGCACCTGGTCTCGATGCAGTACTCCACCGTCGAGCTGCGGCACCTCGCCCTAGAGGACGTGCTCGCCGGGCCGGGCCGGCTGCACGAGGAGCTGCCGACCAAGCTGGCGGAGATCAACGCCTTCCGCAAGCAGTTCACCGACGCCCGGCTGGAGGCGGACCGGGACGCGTTCCCCGCCGTACGTCGTACCAAGCCTCCCCGCAAGGGCCGCGACGGCACCGAGATCCCGGGGCGGCTCGGGGTCAAGCTGACCGCGGCGATGGCGCCCATCAGGCAGCTGAAGAAGCCGCGCGACCTGTCGCGTGACTTCCCCGAGGCCGAGGTGCTCGCGATGGACGCCAAGTGGTACAACCTGACCCGCTACGACGCCGCCGTGGTGTCGATGAACGACGGCACGTCCGCCGCGCTCTACCAGCGCGACCCCGAGCGGTTCCGCGACCTGGTGCGCCGGACCGCCGAGATCCACCTGCGGCTGCGCCGAGAATGGCCGCGGCTGGTCGAGGAATACCGCGCCGCGCTGGGCGACATCACCTCGCCGGACACCTGGGAGGAGACATTCCGGCCGTGGTCGGAGGACGTGGCCGCGTCCGGCGACTCGGGCGATGACTCGGGCGGGGATCTGGGCGGCGACCCGGGCAGGGACTCGGCTGGTAGCTCGTCGAGCGATGGCTGAGAGTTCCCTGCCGCCTCTCGTCAACCCGGCGGCCAACACCGGGCTGCTCGAGGTCTTCCGCCGGCGCTATCTGCTCAAGCTGCTGGTGCGGCGTGAGATCTCGGCGCGTTATTCCGGCTCGGTGCTGGGGTTCTTGTGGTCCTACATCCAGCCGGCCGTGCGGCTGTTGATGTTCTATTTCGTCTTCCAGATCCTGATCGAGCGCGGCCACGGGATGGAGAACTTCGCCATCCACCTCTTCTGCGGACTGGTGGTCGTGCACTACTTCACCGAGACCTTCGGGGCGGGCACCCGGTCGATCGTCGCGAACCGCAAGATCGTGCAGAAGATGTCGCTGCCGCGCGAGATGTTCCCGGTCGCGTCCATGCTGGTCTCGGCCTACCACGTGATCCCGGGCCTGCTGCTGCTCCTGGCCACCAGCGCGCTGCTGGGGTGGCGCCCGGACTGGGTGGGGATGGGGGCGCTGGTCCTCGGCTTCGCGATCGTCAGCGTGCTGGGCCTCGCGCTCGCGCTGATCTTCAGCGTCGCCAACGTGATCTTCCGCGACTTCGGGCGGATCGTGCAGACCCTCAACCAGTTCGTCACGTTCAGCGTGCCGATGATCTACCCGTACACGATGGTCGAGGAGCGGTTCAAGGACTTCGCGCCGTACTACCTGTGGAACCCGGTGGCCGAGGCCGTGCTGCTGGTGCAGCGAGCCGTGTGGATCGGCACCAACTCCGACCCCGTCGAGGCCGCCAAGCACCACCTGCCCGACAACCTGTGGCAGCTCGGCTTCATCCACCTGGGCATCGCCCTGGTGCTGCTGGTGATCGCGCAGGCGGTCTTCAACCGTCTCGAGACGAAGATCCCGGAGTTGCTGTAGATGCCCGAAGCCATCGTGGTCTCCGAGGTGGTGAAGAACTTCACCATCCGCTACCACCGCACGATCAAGCAGATGTCGGTCGCCAAGGTGCGCCGCGAGGAGGTCTCGCGCACCTTCCGGGCCGTCGACGAGGTCTCCTTCACGATCTCCCAGGGCGAGTCGGTCGCGTTGATGGGGCTCAACGGCTCGGGGAAGAGCACGCTGATGAAGCTGATCAGCGGCGTCATGAAGCCCGACGCCGGCAAGGTGCGCACGCGCGGCCGGATCGCCGGACTGATCGCGACGGGGACCGGCTTCCACCCGCAGCTGACCGGGCGGGACAACATCTTCCTCAACGCCGCGATCCTGGGCATGGGCGAGGCCGAGACGCTGCGCAAGTTCGACGACATCGTCGAGTTCGCCGACCTCGGCAAGCACCTCGACGGCCAGGTCGGCCACTACTCCTCGGGGCAGGTGGCGCGGCTCGGCTTCGCCGTCGCGATCAACGTCGACTCCGACATCTTCCTCGCCGACGAGGCGCTCGCGGTGGGGGACCGGCCGTTCAAGCGCAAGTGCAAGGCCAAGCTCGAGGAGATCCGCACCTCGGGGCGGACGCTGGTGTTCGTCAGCCACGCGCCCGGCGCCGTGCGGAAGCTGTGCACGCGCGCGATCGTGCTGGAGGAGGGACGGCTCGGCTTCGACGGGCCGGTCGCCGAGGGGATCCACTACCTCAAGTACGACGACAAGGACGGCGACGACGACGATGACGATCTCGGCGCCGACATCTGACTCATTAATTACACCCGTGTAATCGATATGATTACACGGGTGTAATTATTTCGAGGTTCCTCGGCTATTCCGAGTGCGGCGGGAATTACAAAGTTGTAGTTACTCGATAGGTCTTGCGCTTACCCGTGTGACTGGTGTGAAACTTGCAACTCGTGTGATTTCTTCCCCCACACTTGGAGACCCCCGCATGCGTCCCGGCCAGGCCCGTTTCGTCACGTTGTGCCAGCAGTTGCTGGCCCTCGGTGCCGTCCTCGCCCTCCTCACGCCCGCGACCGGCGTGATCTCCCTCGACATCGTCTCCGAGCAGCCCGATGCCCCGGCCGGCGCGACGCACGCGCCCCGGGCTCAGCTGCGCGCGGAGGTCCCCACGGCGGCCGTCGTACCGAACGTGACGGAGGTGCCGCTCACCCTCCCGGCGGGCGTCACCGCCAAGAGCCAGGGCGGGCCGCCCCCGGCCACGCAGCGCAAGGCGGGCCAGGGCACCGAGCTGGTGAGCGACCCGCAGCGGCTGTCGGGCTACGGGACCATCGGCGTCACCTGGGCGCCCGGCCAGACCCCGAGCCCAGACGAGATCACCGTGCAGACGCGCACCAGCACCGACGGCGCCGAATGGTCTCAGTGGCTGGACATCGAGTACCACGACGACCACGGCCCGGACCCCGGCAGCGAGGAGGCCATGAGCGCCCGGCCCGGCACCGACGCGCTCGTCGTCGGCGAGGTGGGCGAGGTGCAGGTGCGGGTCCGCACCGCCGCCGGCCCGGTGCCCTCCGACCTCCGTCTCGCGCTCATCGAGCCCGGCGAGGCCGCCGCGACGCGCGAGGAGGCGCCCGAGCTCGACACCGCGGACGAGTCCAGCTACTCCTCGGACGCCGCTCCCTCGGATGAGGCTGCCTCGGGTGAGGCTCCCGCCGTCGAGGACCCAGACGCCGGCATCGTCGAGGAGCCGGTCGAGGACTCCAGCGGCGCCGTACTCCGCGCCACCAAGGTCACCGACCGCCCGAAGATCTTCAGCCGCGAGCAGTGGGGTGCCGACGAGCGGCTACGCAGCGCGTCGTCGTTGCGGTACTTCGAGGTCCACGCGGGGTTCGTGCACCACACGGTCAACGCCAACGACTACACCAAGGACCAGGTGCCGGGGATCATCCGCGGCATCTACGCCTACCACACCCGGTCGCGGGGCTGGAGCGACATCGGCTACAACTTCCTGGTCGACCGGTTCGGGCGGATCTGGGAGGGCCGGTACGGCGGGATCGCGCGGCCAGTGGTCGGCGCCCACACGCTCGGCTACAACGACTACGCCTTCGCGATGTCGGCCATCGGCAACTTCGAGACCGCGCGGCCGAAGGCCAAGATGATCCGCGCCTACGGGGCGCTCATGGGCTGGAAGCTCTCGCTGCACGGGGTCTCGGCGACCTCGACCAGCCAGCGGGTGGGCCCCAAGACGTTCGCCGCGATCAACGGCCACCGCGACGCCGGCTCCACCGCCTGTCCGGGCCGCTACCTCTACGAGAAGCTGCCGCGGATCCGCAAGCTGGCCGGCGCCGCGCAGGCGGGCTGGTCGGGCCGCGAGCTGCAGTCGGACGTCACCAGTTCCGGCGGGCCGGACCTCTTCGTGCGCCGCGCGTCCGACGCCCAGGTGCTCGTCGTACCGATCAGGGCACGGAAGGCCGGCTTCGAGCTGGGCAAGCCGATCGCGACCGGCGTCCACGCGCCGAAGGCGACCCGCCTGCTCAACGTCGGCGACTGGGACCGGGACGGGTTCGGCGATCTCGTCGTCCGCACCGGCGGCGGCAACCTGATGCTCTACCGCGGCGACGGCAAGGGCGGCCTGGTCAAGCACGGCGTGATCGGGTCCGGCTTCGGGCAGGTGCGGCTGCTGGCGGCGGTCGGCGACATGACCGGCGACGGCCGCCCCGACCTCATGGGCCAGCCCGTCGGCGGCTCCATGCGGATCTATCCCGGGCGCGGCACCAAGCGGCTGACCAGCGGGTACGTCGCCTACCGCGCCGTCGACGCCTCCCGGCAGATCGGCATCGGCCGGTGGGACGCCGACGGGGCGCCCGACAGCGTCTTCCGCAAGGGGTCGTCGCTCTCGGTGCTCCGGGGCAATGGCCCGGGCGGGCTGACCGGGTCGCCCGCCACCCTGCCGCTGCGGGTGGGCGGCTACGGCACCATCGTCGGCGTCAGCTCGACCAACGGCAACGGCTCCGGCGACCTCGTCGCGCGCGTCAAGAAGACCAAGCAGCTGTTCCTGATCCAGAGCAAGTCCGGCGGTACGTTCGCCAAGCGCAAGCTCCTCGGCGACGCTTCCCCCTACGACCTGCTCGGCTAACCCGCCGAGTCGGCTCAAAGGTGCACGCCAAACACGCCGAGTCGGCTCAAAGGTGCACGAAAAACGCGCCGAGTCGGCTCAAAGGTGCACAAGAAACGCGCCGAGTCGGCGCAAACATGCATGGCTGTCCACAGGTAGGCGGCGCGGCCTGTGGATGGCCGTGCACTTTAGCGCCGACTCAGCGTGATTTCGGTGCACGGATGCGCCGACTCGGCGTGTTTGGGGTGCACGGATGCGCCGACTCGGCGGGTTCTGCGTGCACTTTAGAGCCGACTCGGGGTGGGTTCAGAGCCGAGTCGGGGTGGCGTGCTCGGCGGCGGCGATCTCGTCGAGCCGGGCGGGGGTGGTGGTCTCGCGGGGCCGGACGAGCACCAGCGACCCGCCCGCCGCGAACGGGCCCGCGAAGCAGGCCCGGCCCGCGGCAGAGCACGGGTTGGCGGTGCTGAGCACGCGCGCACCGTCGGGGAGGCCGGCGCTCGAGGTCGCCCACAGCTCGGCCTGGGACAGCCCCGGCGCCGCCTCGTCGTAGGCGGAGACGGACTCCCAGGACTCGAAGGAGTCCGGCTGGGACCACACCTCGGCGCCGAAGTCGTGGAAGCCGGCGGGCAGCGGCTCGGAGAACCGCAGCCCCAGCGGGTGGAGCGCGGTCGCCACCACCGTCGTACCGGAGCCGGCCCAGGTGGCGACGCCGTCCGGGCCGCAGACGACCAGGTCCGCGTCCCGCGTCTCGTCGTCTGGATGGACGACGACCAGCCCGAGCCACCACGCCGCGCCGGCGAAGACCGGCCCCAGCCAGTGCGCCGGCAGGTCGAGGAGGATCCGGTCGCCGAGGGCGAGGTCGTGCTCCTCGGCGAGGTACGACGCGGTCTTGGCCACCCAGTTGCCGTACGTCGCCACGGACAGTTCGGTGCGCTCGGGACCGGATCCACCACTGGCTCGGCCGTCGTCGTAGTAGGTGATCAGCGGGCGTCCGGGATCGGCGGCGAGGCGGCGCTTCAGGAGGCCGCCGAAGGTCTGCGCGGGCGTCATCGCCGCGAGGCTACCGGGAGCCGGATCACCACGCCTGACAGGGTGGGGCCATGACGAGCGCAGCCGGCGACCTGTGGGCCGTGATCCCCGCGGGCGGCGCCGGCACCCGGCTGTGGCCGATCTCCAGCCCGGCCGAGCCCAAGTTCCTCCACGACCTCACCGGCGGCGGCCGCTCCCTGCTCCAGGCCACCGCCGACCGGCTGGGCCCGCTGGTGGGCGAGCGGATGCTGCTAGTGACGGGCGCCGCGCACCGTGAGGCGGTCGCCGCGCAGCTGCCGGGCCTCCCCGAGGACGGGCTGCTCGTCGAGCCGTCCCCGCGCGACTCGATGGCCGCGATCGGGCTGGCCGCGGCGGTGCTGGAGCGCCGCGCCCCGGACGCGGTGCTGGGCTCGTTCGCGGCCGATCACGTGATCGCCGATCCGGAGTCGTTCCGCGCGTGCGTCCGCGCCGCCGAGCGGATCGCCCGGGACAGCTGGCTGGTCACGATCGGGATCACCCCGACCGAGCCGGCGACCGGCTTCGGCTACCTCCGCCTCGGCGCGGCGGTGGCCGAGCACCCGGGCGCGAGGCGGGTGGAGCGGTTCGCCGAGAAGCCGTCCCCGGAGGCGGCGGCCGACTTCTGCGCGCGTGGCGACCTCTGGAACGCCGGGATGTTCGTGGTCCGGCCCGGGGTCCTGCTCGACCTGCTCGCCGAGCGGGACCCGGGCTTCGCGGCGGCGCTGCGACGGATCGCGGCCGACCCCGAGCGGATCGGCCGGGAGTGGGATGAGCTGCCCCGGATCTCCATCGACCACGCGGTCGCCGAGCCCGCCGCGGATGAGGGCCGCGTGGCCGTCGTACCGGGGGAGTTCGGGTGGCGCGACGTCGGCGACTTCGCCTCGCTCGCCGACCTGCTGGGCGGCGCGGACCGGGGGGATGGGAGCCGGGTCGCAGTCCTCGGGGACAAGACCCTGGTGCACGCGGTCGACGCCTCGGGCCTCGTCGTACCGGCCTCGGGCAGGCTCGTGGCCGTCGTGGGCCTCGACGACGTGGTGGTTGTCGACACCGCCGGCGCGCTCCTGGTCACGACCAGGGCGCACGCCCAGGAGGTGAAGCAGGTCGCCGAGGAGCTTCAGACCGCGCCCGGCTCCGGGGAGTCCATGTAGGGGTACTTCTCCATGAAGTCGACCACCGCGGCACCGGAGGGGCCGGAGCAGTACTGCCAGACGCCGACCTGCTGCCCGGTCGCCTCCAGCCCGACGCCGCCGGCCGACCAGTGGGTGAGGGCGATGTGCTTGCCCTTGGGGAAGGAGTCGCCGTCGCCGTCCAGCCACGGCGCGGCGATGAACTTCAGCCGCTGGTTGTCGGTGCCCGCGAACCGGTCGGCGATCTCGCGGATCGTGGCCATCGTCTCGGCGTCGTCGGCCGCGGTCTCGTCGTACCACAGGATCGTGAAGCCGTGCTCCAGGTTGTGGATGAGCCGCCCGATCTCGGGCCGGTCGGCCTGGGAGTAGAACTTGCGCTCCATCGGCTCCCACACGTCGTAGTGGGTGCCGAAGGCCGGCGGCGAGTCCTGCAGCTCCAGCGGAGTGCCGGGCGAGACGTGGTCCTGCTCGCCGGTGGCGTCCTTCGTCGTGATCTCGCCGCAGGCCTTCGCGGGCTCGCCCAGCTCGGCGAGCGGCACGCCCGCCAGCCCGCGCTGGTCCCAGGAGGGCTTGAACACGGCCCACACCCCGGCGCCGATGATCAGAACCGCGATCACCGTGCACACGCCGACGATCAGCAGGCTCCGGCGACGGTCGGCGGAGCGCTGCTGGTTCCGCACGAGCGCGGCCGCCTCTCGCCGGTCTACCTTCTGGGGTTTGGCCATGGGAGCGGAGTCTAGATCAGAGGTGGGTACGACGTGGCGCAGGGCCGCCGGAGCCCGCTTATAGCACGTGCGGGCTTGACAGTGTGGGAACAACAGGCATGTAATTCCGACAGTGTTCTTTGTCGATCGGGGCTTCCCCCGGGTGCACACCGCCCGGCCCGACCGGCCCCACGAGGATTCCTGGTCGAAAGGGCGAAGACCAATGCGGGAGCTGTTCCTTCTCGAACCTGAGGCCGACACCGCCGGCTGGCAGGAGCGTGCGCTGTGCGCGCAGACCGACCCGGAGGCGTTCTTCCCCGAGAAGGGCGGCTCGACGCGCGAGGCCAAGAAGGTCTGCCTGACCTGCGAGGTCCGCAACGACTGTCTGGAGTACGCGCTGATGAACGACGAGCGGTTCGGCATCTGGGGCGGGCTGTCGGAGCGTGAGCGACGCAAGCTGAAGAAGCGCGCCGTGTGAGCCGAGCCGCCCGCGTCGCGGCCATCCTGGTCAGCCACGACGGCGCTCGCTGGCTGCCCGCCGTGCTGGGCGGCCTCGCGGCCCAGACCCGGCCGCCGGACGCCGTCGTCGCCGTGGACACCGGCAGCGCCGACGGTTCGGCGGACCTGGTGCGCGCCGCACCAGGGGTCGCACACGTGGCCGTCCTGCCACCTGAGACGGGTTTCGGCGACGCCGTACGGCGCGGCCTGGCGCTCCTCGACGGCCTCGAGGCCGAGCCTGCCGAGTGGCTCTGGCTGCTCCACGACGACGCCAACCCGGCGCCCACCGCGCTGGCGGAGCTCCTGGCGGCGGCCGATACGGACTCGGAGCCGGCTGCTGGGCGGCGCGTCGATGTGCTCGGCCCGAAGCTGCGCGAGTGGCCGTCCCTGCGGCGGCTGCTGGAGGTCGGCGTGACGATCACCGGCACGGGCCGCCGCGAGACCGGCCTGGAGTCCGGCGAGTACGACCAGGGGCAGCACGACGACGTCCGCGAGGTGCTGGCGGTCAACACGGCGGGGATGCTGGTGCGCCGTTCGGTGCTCGACGCGCTCGA
Source organism: Nocardioides sp. (assembly GCA_039812025.1). GTDB lineage: Bacteria > Actinomycetota > Actinomycetes > Propionibacteriales > Nocardioidaceae > Nocardioides. The sequence goes on from JBDHZS010000002.1 coordinate 70,578, forward strand.
CGGCTTCGACCCGCAGCTGCCGGTCCGCAACGCCGACCTCGACTTCGGCTGGCGCGCGGCCGCCGCCGGTCACCGGTGCCTCGTCGTACCGTCCGCGGTGGTGTTCCACGCCGAGGCGACCAGCCGCGGGCTGCGGGCCGGCAGCGCTACGGAACGCCCGCGCCGGGCCCAACGCCGCGCCGAGATCTACACCCAGCTCGCGAACTGCAGCGGCCGCTCGCTGCCCGTCCAGGTGGCCCGCTTCGCCCTCCTCGGCATGCTCCGCGCGGTGGGCCTGCTCCTGCTCCGCGCGCCCGGCGAAGCGCTCGACGAGCTGCGGGCGCTCGCGTCGCTCTACCTGCGGCCCGGCGTCATCGCCCAGGCCCGCCGCGACCGGCGCGCCCAGCGCGAGACGGCCGCACAACCGCCGCCCGCCGGCCACGTCCGGTCGCTGCTCGC
>JBDHZS010000003.1:0-48990 GCA_039812025.1 Nocardioides sp.
GCGCCGAGGTCGCGCGCCTTGCCGAGCGTCATGTACTCCCAGCCGACCGGCAGGTCGGCGCGCAGCGCCTCGTTGGAGACCCGCTCGATGTCGCGGACCTGCTCGGGGCTCAGGCCGCTGTTCCACCCGAAGTCCAGGCGCAGGTAGCCGGGCCGGTTGTAGGAGCCGGACTGGAGCGCGGAGGGGCCGAGCACCTCGCGCAGCGCCGCGTGCACGACGTGGGTGCCGGAGTGGGCCTGCCGGGCGCCGGTGCGCCACTCGGGGTCGACCTGGGCCTGCACCTTGCCGGGTGCGAACTCGCCGTCAACGACCCGCACCTGGTGCACCACCAGCCCGCGGACCGGCCGTTGCACGTCGAGCACCTCGAGCCGGCCGCCGGCGAACTCGATGCTGCCCGCGTCGGCGACCTGGCCGCCGGACTCGGCGTAGAACGGCGTCCGGTCGAGCACCAGCTCGCCGATCTCGCCCTCGCCGAGCGCGGCGACCGGCCGGCCCTCGCGCAGCAGCGCCTGGGTGTCGGACTCGGTGGTCAGCGTCTCGTAGGCCAGCCACTCGGTGGGCCCGTGCTCGTCGAGGATGCCGCGGTAGACCGAGGTGTCGGCGTGGCGGCCCTTCTTGGCGCGGGCGTCGGCCTTGGCGCGCTCGCGCTGCTCGGCCATCAGGCCGCGGAAGCCTGCCTCGTCGACCCTCAGCCCCTGCTCGGCGGCCATCTCCAGGGTCAGGTCGATCGGGAAGCCGTAGGTGTCGTGGAGCGTGAACGCCTGGTCGCCGCCCAGCAGCGTGCCGCCGCCGGCCCGCACGTCGCTGGCCGCGAGGTCGAAGATCTGCGTGCCGGCCCGGAGGGTACGACGGAACGCGTCCTCCTCGGCGTAGGCGATCGCGGAGATCCGCTGCCAGTCGGTGAACAGGCTGGTGTAGGTCTCGCCCATCTTGTCGCGCGAGACCGGCATCAGCTCGGGCAGCACCCGGTCCTCGCAGCCCAGCAGCCGCATCGACCGGACGGCGCGGCGCAGCAGCCGGCGCAGCACGTAGCCCCTGCCCTCGTTGCCCGGCGCGACGCCGTCGCCGATCAGCATCATCGAGGACCGCACGTGGTCGGCGACCACCCGGAACCGGACGTCGTCGCCCGGATCGGCGCCGTACCGCCGCCCGCTCAGCTCCTGCGCCTTGGCGATGACGGGGAACATGACGTCGATGTCGTACATGTTCTGCTTGTCTTGGAGCAGGTAGGCGACCCGCTCCAGGCCCATGCCGGTGTCGATGTTCTTCTTGGGCAGGCTGCCGGAGATGTCGAAGTCGGACTTCGAGCGCACGTCGGAGAGCTCGTCCTGCATGAAGACGAGGTTCCAGATCTCCAGGTAGCGGTCCTCGAGCTCGGTCGGCATGTCGCGGCCGATCGAGGTCCAGTCGGCCTCGGGGCCGTAGGCCGGGCCGCGGTCGTAGAGGATCTCCGAGCACGGGCCGCCGGGGCCGGGCACGCCCATCGACCAGTAGTTCTCCTTGTTGCCCAACCGCACGATCCGCTCGGGCTTGACGCCGATGACGTCGCGCCAGACGGCGAGCGCCTCGTCGTCGCCGTCCAGGATCGACGGATAGAGGCGGCTCTCCTCCAGCCCGAAGCCGCCGTCGGCGATCGGCTTGGTGACCAGCTCCCAGGCGAGCTCGATCGCGCCCTGCTTGAAGTAGTCGCCGAAGGAGAAGTTGCCGCACATCTCGAAGAACGTGCCGTGGCGGGTGGTCTTGCCGACGTCCTCGATGTCGGGGGTGCGGATGCACTTCTGGACGCTCACCGCGCGCGGGAACGGCGGCGTCTCCTGGCCCAGGAAGTAGGGCTTGAACGGCACCATGCCCGCGTTGACGAAGAGCAGGGTCGGGTCGTCGAGGAGCAGCGACGCCGACGGCACGTGCGTGTGACCCGCTGCCTCGAAGTGGCCTACGAAGCGGCGGCGGATCTCAGCTGTGTCCATCGGGGCCTTCCTGGAGGGTCGGTGGAGGCGGGGCGGCTGGCGATGCTAGCTCAGGACGGCCGTGGGGCCGCAGTCCGAGGCGCTCGCGCAGCTCGACCTCGCGGTCCGCGCTGGCTTGAGCCACCTCGTCGCGGAGCATACGGGCACCCACCGACAAGCCGCTGAACCTGTCGCGCAGGCCGTCCGGGGTGAACGCCTCCTTGATCCGGTTGACGCGGACCATCCCGTAGACGCCCGCGCCCACGCCGGCCGCGAACCACATGCCGCGCTTCATGCCGCGTCCCCCGTCTTCTTCTGGTGCTCCTCCTGCATCCGCTCCCGCTGCAGCTGGGCGAGCAGCCGGCGGGCCTCGCGCAGCTCGACCTTGCGGTGCTTGCGCGACCGCTTGACCTCCAGCCGCATCTGGTAGCGGATCCGGTTGCGGGTCTCGCCGCTGAGCCCATGCCGCAGCCCGTGCGCCAGCGAGGCGGCCTTGACCGCCACCTCCCGGACCACGATGTCCGCGAAGAGCCTGCCCTCGATCCGGGCCGGCACGAGGTCGGCGGGCTGCTCGGTGCCCAGGTCGGTGATGGTGTGGTGTTCGACGTCGCTCTCGTCGGACGGCTGTACGTCGGGGGCTTCCGGCTCAGGCGGCGGCGCCAGCTCCCGTCGTACGTCGTCGATCGCGGTGCGCAGCTCTGCCAGCTCGGCGGCGGAATCGCTCTGCTGCCGGACCGCCTGCGCGCGGGTGCGGAAGAGCGCCACCCCGAGCCCGACGGCGACCAGCGCGAGGCAGGCGAGCGCGACCGATTCCCAGGTCATGGCCACCGACCCTATCCACTCAGCCCTTCTGGCCGCGGATCAGCTTGCGGATCCGGGCCCACCGCTGGCTGACCTGGGCCTCGGCGCCGAGCTCGGTCGGCTGGTAGTAGCGGGCGTCGAGGAGTTCGTCGGGCGCGTACTGCTGGGTGGCGATGCCGTAGGGCTGGTCGTGGCTGTAGAGGTACTTCGCGCCGTGGCCGCTCTTCTTGGCGCCCTCGTAGTGGGCGTCGCGCAGGTGGGGCGGGACCTGTCCGATCTTGCCGGCCCGGACGTCGGCCTGGGCGGCGTCGATCGCCTTGATCACCGCGTTGGACTTGGGCGCGACCGCCAGCGCGATGGTGGCCTGGGCCAGGTTGAGCCGCGCCTCGGGCAGGCCGATCAGCTGCACCGCCTGGGCGGCGGCCACCGCCGTGGTGAGTGCGGTCGGGTCCGCGAGGCCGACGTCCTCGCTGGCGAGGATCACCAGCCGGCGGGCGATGAACCGCGGGTCCTCCCCCGCCTCGATCATCCGCGCCAGATAGTGCAGCGCGGCGTCGGCGTCCGAGCCGCGGATCGACTTGATGAAGGCGCTGATCACGTCGTAGTGCTGGTCGCCCTGGCGGTCGTAGCGCACGGCCGCCTGGTCGACCGCGGTCTCGGCGAGGCTGAGGTCGATGAGCTTGGTGTCCTGCGAGGCCGCGGCGCCCGCGGCCGCCTCCAGGTAGGTGAGCCCCCGGCGGGCGTCCCCACCCGCGAGCCGCACGATGTGGTCGCGGGCGTCGTCGGCGAGCTCGAACTCGCCGTTCAGGCCCCGCTCGTCGGCCAGCGCCTGCGCCACGACGTCGCGGATGTCGTCGTCGGTCAGCGACGCCAGCCGCAGCAGCAGGCTCCGCGACAGCAGCGGCGAGATGACGGAGAAGAACGGGTTCTCGGTGGTGGCCGCGATCAGGGTGACCCAGCGGTTCTCGACGCCGGGCAGCAGCGCGTCCTGCTGGGCCTTGGTGAAGCGGTGCACCTCGTCGACGAAGAGCACGGTCTCGCGGCCGCCGCGCACCAGCTGCGCCCGCGCGCCGTCGATGGCGGCCCGAACCTCCCGGACCCCGGCCGCCACGGCCGAGATCTCAACGAAGTCGCGCTGGGTCTGCTGGCTGACGATGCCCGCGATCGTGGTCTTGCCCGTGCCCGGCGGCCCCCAGAGCAGCAGCGACAGCGACTGGCCGCCCTCGATCACCTGGTGCAGCGGCGAGCCGGCCGCCCGCAGCTGCTGCTGGCCGACCAGCTCCTCCAGGGTGCGCGGCCGCATCCGGACCGCCAGCGGCGCCGAGGCGTGCTTGGCGGACGAGAGCGACCCGGCGCCGCTCGGCACGCCCGGCACGTCGAAGAGGCCCTCCACGCGGCCGAGCCTAGTTGGGCTTCGGTGCCTTGGCGTCGACGCCGGCCTCGCGCCGCTGCTGCGCCGTGATCGGCGCGGGCGCGGCGGTGAGGGGGTCGAAGCCGCCGCCGGACTTGGGGAAGGCGATCGCGTCGCGGATCGAGTCCGAGCCCGAGAGCAGCGCGACGATCCGGTCCCAGCCGAAGGCGATGCCGCCGTGCGGGGGCGCGCCGAAGGAGAACGCCTCGAGCAGGAACCCGAACTTCTCCGCCGCCTCCTGAGCGCCGAGCCCCATCACGGCGAAGACCCGCTCCTGGACGTCGCGGCGGTGGATACGGATCGAGCCGCCGCCGATCTCGTTGCCGTTGCAGACCAGGTCGTAGGCCCAGGCCAGCGCGGAGCCGGGGTCGGCGTCGAAGCCGTCGAGGTCCTGCGGGGAGGTGAAGGCGTGGTGTACGGCGGTCCAGGCGCCGCTGCCCACGGCGACGTCGCCGGCCGCGGTCGCGTCGGCGGTGGGCTCGAAGAGCGGCGCGTCGACGACCCACAGGAAGCTCCACGCCGACTCGTCGAGGAGTCCGCAGCGACGGCCGATCTCGAGCCGCGCGGCCCCGAGCAGCGCCCGGGACGCCTTGGGGGCGCCGGCCCCGAAGAAGATGCAGTCCCCCGGCGCGGCACCGACCAACTCGGCCAGCCCCGCCTTCTCGGTGTCGCTCAGGTTCTTGGCGACCGGGCCGCCCAGCGTGCCGTCCTCGCCGACGGTGACGTAGGCCAGCCCGCGGGCGCCGCGCTGCCGCGCCCACTCCTGCCAGGCATCGAACTGGCGCCGCGGCTGGGACGCGCCGCCGGGCATGACGACCGCTCCGACGTACGGCGCCTGGAAGACCCGGAAGCCGGTGTCGGCGAAGTACGACGTGCAGTCGGTGAGCTCCAGGCCGACCCGCAGGTCGGGCTTGTCGGTGCCGTAGCGGGCCATCGCCTCGGCGTACGTCATCCGCGGGATCGGCGTCGACAGCTCGTAGCCGATCAGCTCCCACAGCGCCGCGATCACGGCCTCGGCGAGCTCGATGATGTCGTCCTGGTCGACGAAGCTCATCTCGATGTCGAGCTGGGTGAACTCGGGCTGCCGGTCGGCGCGGAAGTCCTCGTCGCGGTAGCAGCGCGCGATCTGGTAGTACCGCTCCATCCCGGCGACCATCAGCAGCTGCTTGAAGAGCTGCGGGCTCTGCGGCAGCGCATACCAGCTGCCGGGTTGCAGCCGCGCCGGCACCAGGAAGTCGCGCGCGCCCTCGGGCGTGGAGCGGGTCAGCGTCGGGGTCTCGATCTCGACGAAGCCGCGCGCGTCCAGCACGTCGCGGGCGGCCTTGTTGACCTTGCTGCGCAGCCGGATCGCCGCGCCCGGTCCGGTACGACGCAGGTCGAGGTAGCGGTGCCGCAACCGCGCCTCCTCACCGACGTCCCCCGACTTGAACGACGCCGCGTCGTCGACCGGGAACGGCAGGGGTGCCGAGGGGTTGAGCACCTCGACGCCCTCGGTGCCGGGGAGGGCGACGACCTCGATCTCGCCGGTGGCGAGGTTGGGGTTCTCGTTGCCGGGCTTGCGGGCGACGACCTCGCCGGTGACCTTGAGGCAGTATTCGCTGCGCAGCGCGTGGGCGACGGCCTCGTCGCGGACGACCACCTGCACCACGCCGCTGGCCTCGCGCAGGTCGAGGAAGGCGACACCACCGTGATCGCGCCGACGGGCCACCCACCCGGCGAGGGTGACTCTCTGGCCGACGTCCTCGGCGCGCAGGCTGCCGGCGTCATGGGTGCGGATCACGGGGTGCTCTCCTTGCGGATCGTGGGGTGGAGGTCTTCGGCGGACGGAGTCCAGGCGTCGGGGTCGGCGTCGACCTGCTCTCCGGAGCGGATGTCCTTGACCTGGTGGCCGTCTGTGGAGGGGAACCAGACGAACGGGATGCCGCGGCGGTCGGCGGCGCGGATCTGCTGGCCGAAGCGGCTGGCACTGGCCGACACCTCGCACGGGACGCCGCGGCGGCGCAGCGCGGCCGCGACCCGGACGCTGTCGGCGCGGTGCTCCTCGTCGAAGACCGCGACCAGGACGGCGCTCGGCACGGCGCGGGAGCCCGCCAGCACGCCGTCGGCGAGCAGCGGCAGCAGGGTCCGGGAGACCCCGAACGAGACGCCGACGCCGGGGTACGTCGTACGGCCGTCGCTGGCCAGGGCGTCGTACCGGCCGCCGCCGCCGACCGACTTCAGCCGCTCGTAGCCGGCCATGAAGATCTCGACGACCGTGCCGGTGTAGTAGTCCAGGCCGCGCGCGATGCGCAGGTTAGCCTCGACGGTGACTGATCCCAGTTCACCCAGGCCCTCGGAGCAACCGGCGACCACGGCCTCGAGCTCCGCGAGCCCCTCGTCCAGCAGCGGGTCGCTGACCCCGAGCGCGCGCACCCGCTCGACGAAGGAGGTGTCGGGCACCCGGATCGTCGCGAGCTCCAGGCAGCGCTCGGCCTGCGCCGGGGTGGCGCCGGCCTCGGCGACCAGCAGCTCCGCGACCGCGGCGGCGGGCAGCTTGTCGAGCTTGTCGATCATCCGGATCGCGGTGGCGACGTCGGCGATGCCGAGCCCGGCGTAGAAGCCCTGGATCAGCTTGCGGTTGTTGAACTGGAAGCTCAGCGGCGGCAACGGCAGCTCGGCGAGCGCCTCCACCATCACCCGCATCACCTCGACGTCGTGGTGGAAGGGCAGCGTGGCGCGGCCGACGATGTCGACGTCGGCCTGAGTGAACTGCCGGTAACGGCCCTCTTGGGGCCGTTCGCCGCGCCAGGCGGGCTGGATCTGGAACCGCCGGAACGGGAACTCCAGCTTGCCCGCGTGCTCCAGCACGTAACGGGAGAACGGCACGGTCAGGTCGAAGTGCATCCCGAGCCGGTCGCGCGAGTCGGCGACGGCGGGGTCCGCGTGCAGCCGCGAGAGGAGGTAGATCTCCTTGTCGATCTCGCCGCCCTTGGCGAGCCGGTCGAGCGGCTCGACGACGCGGGTCTCGATGTTGGCGAAGCCGTGCAGCTCGAACGAGCGCGACAACGACGCGATGATCTCGCGCTCGACGACGCGCTGGTCGGGCAGCAGCTCGGGGAACCCGCTCAGCGGGCTGATCTTGGCCATCTTCAGTGGTCCTAGGCTTCCGCCCGGTCGAGGCCGAGCAGGTAGGGGTTGGTGGCGCGCTCGTGGCCGATCGAGGTCTGGTCGCCGTGGCCGGGCAGGACGGCGATGTCGTCGGCGAGCGGCAGCACCTTCTCGCGCAGCGAGCGCAGCATCGTCTCGTGATCGCCGCCAGGCAGGTCCGTGCGGCCGATCGAGCCGGCGAAGAGCAGGTCGCCGGAGAACATCAGCTCCGAGACGCCCTGATCGCCGTACGGCGTCCGGAAGGTCACCGAGCCCTGCGTGTGCCCCGGCGTGTGGTCGACCAGGAACTGCAGTCCCGCAAGCTCGATCGGCTCGCCGTCGGCGAGCTCGCGGACGTCGTCCGGCTCGGCCCAGGTCGCGGAGCTGCTGCCCGTCAGCTGCGGGAGCATCGCGGCGGTGTCCGCGCCCATCCCCGCGAGCGGGTCGGTGAGCAGGTGGCGGTCGCGGGGGTGGATCCAGGCGGTGGCGTCGTACGTCCCCGCGACCGGGGCCACGCACCAGATGTGGTCGAGGTGGCCGTGGGTGGCGAGCACCGCGACGGGCTTGAGCCGGTGCTCGCGGACCAGCTGCGCGACGCCGTCGGCCGCGTCCTTGCCGGGGTCGATCACCACGCACTCCGCCCCGGCCGCGGTGGCCACGACGTAGCAGTTGGTGCCCCACGGTCCTGCGGGGAATCCGGCGATGAACACTCCGGCACCCTACCGAGCGCGGGAGGTCGCTCCCTCATTGGCACGGGCGGGTCTGTCCGGCGCGGGGGCCGGTGCCATTAGCATAGGTGCCTTGCGCATCGGCCAGTGAGCGTGTCGGCCACCGACCGTGTGGCCGGTGAACGTGCCAGCTAGTGAAGAGGAACATTGTGACCAGCCAGGAGTGGGGCCGCGTCGAGGACGACGGCACCGTCTATGTCATCACGCCCGACGGCGAGCGGAGCGTGGGCCAGGTCCCCGACGTCTCGCAGGCGGAGGCGCTCGCCTTCTTCACCAAGCGGTACGACGCGCTCGCGTTCGAGGTCGACCTGCTCGCCCAGCGGATCCGGGGCGGGGCGCTCAGCCCCGAGGAGGCGATCTCGTCGGTGAGCACCGTGCGGGCCCAGGTGGTCGACGCCAACGCCGTGGGCGACCTGGCCGGGCTGACCGCCAAGCTCGACGGCCTGGCCGAGGTGATCGAGGAGCAGCGCGCGGCTCGCAAGGCCGAGCGCGCGGCCCGCACCGCAGAGTCCAAGGAGCAGAAGGAGCAGCTGGTCGCCGAGGCCGAGCGGCTCGCCGAGGGCAACGACTGGCGCAACGGCGCCAACCGGCTCCGTGAGCTCCTCGACACCTGGAAGGCGCTCCCCCGGATCGACAAGGCGAGCGACGACGCGCTGTGGCGGCGGTTCTCGACCGCGCGCACGTCGTACACGCGGCGGCGCCGTGCCCACTTCGCCGAGCAGGCGGAGCAGCGCGAGGGGGCACGGGCGATCAAGCAGCGGCTCGCCGCGAAGGCGGAGTCGCTGGCCGACTCGACCGACTGGGGCGAGACGGCGCGCGCCTTCCGGGACCTGATGCGCGAGTGGAAGGCGGCCGGGCCGGCGCCGCGGGATGTGGACGAGGCGCTGTGGAAGCGGTTCCGCGGGGCGCAGGACACGTTCTTCGCCGCCCGCGAGGCCGACGCCGCCAAGGTGGACGCCGAGTTCGCCGCGAACGCCGAGGTCAAGGACGCGCTGCTCGTCGAGGCGGAGGCGCTCGACCCGCGCGCGGACCTGGAGGGCGCCAAGCGGGCCTTCCGCGACATCTCCGAGCGCTGGGAGGCCGCTGGCAAGGTACCCCGGCACCGGATGCGCGAGCTCGAGGGCAGGATCCGCAAGGTCGAGCAGACGATCCGCGGCGCCGAGGACGAGCAGTGGCGTCGTACCGACCCCGAGAAGTCGCGGCGTGCCGAGGGCATGCTCAGCAACTTCGAGTCCGCGATCGCCAAGGCGCGCGCCGAGCTGGAGCGCGCCGAGGCCACCGGCGACAAGCGCGAGGTCAAGCGGCTCGAGGCGGCCATCGCCTCCCAGCAGGCGCTCCTCGACATGGCCCGGCAGGCGAGCGCGAAGTTCTCCTGATCCGCCGGTCGCCCGCTTGCCGAGCCAGGCCTGCCACTTGCCGGGATGGGCCTGCCGCTTCATCAAGTTATGCAGGCGGCGTGACACTCTTCGAGGCCTGTACGCCGCGCACAGTGCCACTCCACCTAGATAACCAGAGCAAGCGCGGGCCAGCCTGCCGCTTCATCAAGTTATGCAGGCGGCGCGACACTCTTCGTGGTGTGTACGCCGCGACAAGTGCGCCTCCGCCTGCATAACTTGATGAAGCTGGGGCGAGTGGGGCAGATGTGGCGCCGGATTGTCGCCGTACGCCGCCAGCCAGACCCCGCCGAAGCGGCTACTGGGTGACCCGGTAGACGTCGAAGACGCCCTCGACGCCGCGGACGACCCGCATCACCTGGTCGAGGTGCTTGGTGTCGCCCATCTCGAAGGAGAAGCGGCTGGTCGCGGTGGCGTCGCGGGCGGTCTGCACGGCTGCGCTGAGGATGTTGACGTGGGCGTCCGAGATCGCCATCGTGATGTCGGAGAGCAGCCGGGGCCGGTCGAAGGCGCGGACCTCGATGTTGACCAGGAACGTCGAGCCGGCGGTGGGCGCCCACTCGACCTCGAGCAGCCGCTCGGGCTGGGACTTGAGGTTGGCGGCGTTGGTGCAGTCGTCGCGGTGCACCGAGACCCCGCCGCCCTTGGTGACGAAGCCGAGGATCTCATCGGGCGGCACCGGGGTGCAGCACTTGGCGAGCTTGACCCAGACGTCCGCGGTCCCCTTGACCACGACGCCGGCGTCGCTGCCGGGATCGGGACGACGCTGGCGCCGGCGGCCCGTGATCGAGACGCCCTCGGCCATGTCCTCCGCGGCGCCCTCGGCGCCCCCGTGCAGCTCGATGACCTTGCGGACGACGGTCCGGGCGCCGAGATTGCCCTCGCCGACCGCCGCGTAGAGCGCCGAGACGTCGGCCAGCCGGAACTGGACCGCCGCCTGGGTGAGCGACTCGTGGCTGAGCACCCGCTTGAGCGGCAGCCCCTCCTTGCGCATCAGCCGCGCGATCTGCTCCTTGCCGCGCTCGATCGCCTCCTCACGGCGTTCGCGAGTGAACCACTGGCGGATCTTGGCCCGCGCCCGCGGCGACTTCACGAAGGTCAGCCAGTCCTGGGACGGCCCGGCGGCGGGGTTCTTCGTGGTGAACACCTCGACGACGTCGCCGTTGTCCAGCGAGGACTCCAGCGGCACCAGCCGGCCGTTGACCCGGGCGCCGATCGTGTGGTGGCCGACCTCGGTGTGCACCGAGTAGGCGAAGTCGACCGGCGTCGCGCCGACCGGCAGCGGGATCACGTCCCCGCGGGGGGTGAAGACGTAGACCTGCTCGCGGTTGATGTCGAAGCGGAGCGACTCCAGGAACTCCCCCGGGTCGTCGACCTCGCTCTGCCAGTCCGCGAGCTGGGCGACCCACTTCATGTCGCCCATGTCGCCGGCCTGCTCGGTGTCCCGGCCGACCCGGCCGTCCTCCTTGTACTTCCAGTGCGCGGCGACGCCGTACTCCGCCCGCCGGTGCATCCCGTAGGTGCGGATCTGGATCTCCACCGGCTTGCCCTGCGGACCCATCACCGTGGTGTGCAGCGACTGGTACATGTTGAACTTCGGCATCGCGACGAAGTCCTTGAAGCGTCCGAGGACCGGGTTCCAGCGGGAGTGGATGATGCCGAGGACGGCGTAACACTCCTGGTCGGAGTTGACCAGCACCCGGATCCCGACCAGGTCGTAGATGTCGGAGAACTGGCGCCGCCCGAGGATCATCTTCTGGTAGATCGAGTAGTAGTGCTTCGGCCGGCCGGTGACCGTCGCGTCGATCCGCGCGTCCCTGAGGTCCCGCTCGACCCCCTCGACCACCTCCGCCAGGAACTGGTCGCGCGACGGCGCCCGCTCGGCCACCATGCGCACGATCTCGTCGTACATCTTGGGGTGGAGCGTCGCGAAGGCGAGGTCCTCCAGCTCCCACTTGACGGTGTTCATGCCCAGCCGGTGGGCCAGCGGCGCGTAGATGTCGAGGGTCTGCCGGGCGATCCGCTCCTGCGTCTCGCGCTTGAGGTAGCGCAGCGTGCGCATGTTGTGGAGGCGGTCGGCCAGCTTGATCACGAGCACCCGGATGTCGCGCGACATCGCCACGATCATCTTGCGGATGGTCTCGGCCTCGGCGGTCTCGCCGTACTGCACCTTGTCGAGCTTGGTGACCCCGTCGACGAGTTGGGCGACCTCGTCGCCGAAGTCCTGGCGCAATTCCTCCAGCGTGTACGGCGTGTCCTCGACCGTGTCGTGCAGGAGCGCCGCGACCAGCGTCGGCTCGGTCATGCCGATGTCGGCGAGGATCGTGGCGACCGCGAGCGGGTGGGTGATGTAGGGGTCGCCGCTCTTGCGCGTCTGGGTGCCGTGCATCTTCTCGGCGGTGACGTAGGCGCGCTCCAACAGCGCCAGGTCCGCCTTGGGATGGTTGGAGCGTACGGCGTTGAAGAACGGCTCCAGCGTCCGGTTGACCGGCGTGGTCGCGCGCGTCCCGATCCGCGCGAGCCGCGCCCGCATGCCGCGGCCGGTGAGCACCGGCTCGAGCGCGCGCGTCCGCGTCGGCGGCTGCGGAGGCGTCGGCTCGGTCACGCCGTCAGTCTAGTGGCGCCCTTCCCGGGCGCTCCCGCAGCCAGTCCTGCCGAGTGCGGGATTTGTGGCGTTCTGACGGCCCAGAACGTCACAAATCCCGCACTCGGCAGGGCTTGTAGGGTCACTCGTCGTCGGCGTCGTCCTGCGGCGAGCCGATCGGCTCGCGGGTGGCGATGGCGGCGACCACCGCGGTCACCACGACGCCGGGCGCGATCTCGACGCCGACGTGCTCGCCGCCGTCCGCGCGGTGGACCGTGCCGGCGATGCCGCAGGTCAGCATCACCTGGTCGCCGACCGAGATCTGTTCACGCATCTCCGTGAGCGCGCGCTGGCGCTTCCGCGTCGGACGGATGATGAGGAACCAGAAGACGAGGATGATCAGGGCGAAGGGCAAAAGGGCCTGGAGCGTCTCCACGAAGAGGCCTTCCGGGTCGGGGGCGAACGCCCGGAGTCTAACCGGGGCCGGCGTCGCGGGCCGCCGGGGCGCGCTGACGAGACCCGGTCAGTCCTCGAAGAGCGTCGGCTCCTCGGAGGGGAACGGCGAACTGCTGGTGGCCTGAACGGGCGGCGGCGCGAGGCCGAGGTGCTCCCAGGCGGCGGGGGTGGCGACGCGGCCGCGCGGCGTACGCGCGAGGAAGCCGGAGCGGACCAGGAACGGCTCGGCGACCTCCTCGACGGTCTCCCGCTCCTCGCCGACGGCGACGGCGAGCGTGGCCAGGCCGACGGGTCCACCGGCGAAGCGGCGGCAGAGGACGTCGAGTACGCCGCGGTCGAGCCGGTCGAGCCCCGACTCGTCGACCTCGAAGAGCTCCAGCGCCTGCCTGGCGACCGCCAGCGTGAGCACGCCGTCGGCGCGCACCTGGGCGAAGTCGCGGACCCGGCGCAGCAGCCGGTTGGCGATCCGGGGGGTGCCGCGCGAGCGGGAGGCGATCTCCGCGGAGCCGTCGGCGGTGAGCTCGACGTCGAGGAGCCGGGCCGAGCGGTGCACGATCTCGTCCAGCTCGTGCGGCTCGTAGAACTCCAGGTGCGCCGTGAAGCCGAACCTGTCGCGCAGCGGGCCGGGCAGCAGCCCGGCGCGGGTGGTGGCGCCGACCAGCGTGAACGGCGGGATCTCCAGCGGGATGGCGGTCGCGCCCGGGCCCTTGCCGATCACGACGTCGACCCGGTAGTCCTCCATCGCGAGGTAGAGCATCTCCTCCGCGGGCCGGGACATCCGGTGGATCTCGTCGACAAAGAGCACGTCGCCCTCGTTGAGGCCCGAGAGGATCGCGGCGAGGTCCCCGGCGTGGGTGATCGCGGGGCCGCTGGTCAGGCGCAGCGGCGTCGACATCTCGTGGGCGATGATCATCGCCAGCGTCGTCTTGCCCAGGCCGGGCGGCCCGGAGAGCAGCACGTGGTCGGGGGCGCGCTCGCGGCGGCGCGCCGCCTCGAGGACCAGGCCGAGCTGAGAGCGGACCCGAGCCTGGCCGATCACCTCGTCCAGGCTGCGCGGCCGCAGCGCCGCCTCGACGGTCCGCTCGTCGCCGTCGGCCTCCGCGACGGTCAGCGAGCGCAGGTGCTCCGCCTCGGCGTACTCCAACTCGTCCATCCGATCACGCCTTGCTCAGGGTGCGCAACGCGGCGCGAAGCATGGTGGGCACGTCGGGGCACTCGCCCGCCTCCCCTGCTACCGAATCGACCGCCGCGGCGGCATCGCGCGCTGGCCAGCCGAGGCCGACCAGCCCCTGGTGGACCTGGTCGCGCCAGGCGTCGGCGGCGGGAGTGCTCGGGGTACGGCCGGCCCCGACGACGCTCGGCGCGACGCCGATGCGATCCTTGAGCTCGAGGATGATGCGCTGCGCACCCTTGATCCCGATCCCTGGCACCCGGGTCAGCGTCTTGACGTCGTCGGCGCCGATTGCGCGGCGCAGGTCGTCGGGGCTGAGCACGGCGAGCATCGCCTGGGCCAGTTTGGGGCCGACCCCCGACGCGGTCTGCAGCAGCTCGAAGGTCTGCTTCTCGTCGTCGTCGGCGAACCCGAAGAGGGTCAGCGAGTCCTCGCGCACCACCATCGAGGTGGGCAGGGTCGCCCGCTGGCCGGTGCGCAGGTTGGCGAGCGTGCCGGGGGCGCAGAGCACCTCGATGCCGACGCCGCCGACGTCGACCACGGCGCTGGACAGGGTGAGCGCGGCGACGTTGCCGCTGACGAATGCGATCATCTCGACCTCCCGGCCGCGGCGAGCGCGGCGTCGATGCGGGCCTGGGCGCCACCGCGCCAGACGTGGGTGATGGCCAGCGCGAGCGCGTCGGCGGCGTCGGCGGGCTTCGGCGGCGCGTCGAGCCGCAGGATCCGCGTCACCATGGCGCCGACCTGCGCCTTCGTCGCCCGGCCGCTGCCCGACACCGCCGCCTTGACCTCGGACGGCGTGTGCAGCGCGACCGGCAGCCCGCGCCGCGCGGCGCAGACCATCGCGACGCCGCTGGCCTGTGCCGTCCCCATCACCGTGCTGGAGTCCGAGCGCGCGAACACCCGCTCGACCGCCACGACGTCCGGCCGGAACTCGTCCAGCCACGCCTCGACGCCCTTCTCGATCGTGACCAGGCGGGTCCACACGGGTTGGTCCGCGCTGGTGCGCAGGACGTTGACGTCGACGAGGCGCAGCGGCCGGCCCAGCGCGCCGTCGACGACCCCGAGGCCGCAGCGGGTCAGGCCCGGGTCGATCCCCAACACCCGCATCGGCTCACCTACCGGATCAGGCGCCGCTCGGCACGGCGTCGTACGAACGTGCGTTCGCAACATTAGCCGCCACCGCCGACAAGATCGGCCCGTGACCCGCCGAGTCGGCTCAAAGAGACCCGCCGAGTCGGCGCTAACGGGCACGCTCAGGACGCCGAGTCGGCGCTAACGTGCACGCTCAGTCGTCGTCCATCGCGGCGAGAACGTCGTCGGGGACGTCGACGTTGGAGAAGACGTTCTGCACGTCGTCGAGGTCCTCGAGCGCGTCGATGAGCCGGAAGACCTTGCCCGCGCCGGCAGCATCCGCGATCGGGATCTCGAGGCTGGGCACGAACTGGACCTCGGCCGAGTCGTAGTCGATGCCGGCGTCCTGCAGCGCCGTACGCACCGACACCACGTCGCTCGCCTCCGAGATCACCTCGACCGATTCGTCGAGGTCATTGATCTCCTCGGCACCGGCGTCCAGCGCGGCCTCGAGCACGTCGTCCTCGGAAACCTCGCGCTCGTCCTGGGACTTGGCGACGACGACGACGCCCTTGCGCGTGAAGAGCCGCGAGACCGACCCCGGGTCGGCCATCGTGCCGCCGTTGCGGGTCACGGCGGTCCGGACCTCCATGGCGGCCCGGTTCCGGTTGTCGGTGAGGCACTCGATGAGCACGGCGACGCCGCTCGGGCCGTACACCTCGTAGGTGATCGAGTCGTACGCCGCCCCGCCGGCCTCCGCGCCGGAGCCGCGCTTGACCGCGCGGTCGATGTTGTCGTTGGGGACCGACTGCTTCTTGGCCTTCTGGATGGCGTCGTAGAGGGTCGGGTTGCCCGCCGGGTCACCGCCGCCGGTCCGCGCCGCGACCTCGACGTTCTTGATCAGCTTGGCGAACATCTTGCCGCGCTTGGCGTCGATGACGGCCTTCTTGTGCTTCGTGGTCGCCCACTTGGAATGGCCCGACATGCGTCCCTCTCTCGCTTCGCTCCGCGGGCCGCACGGCGCTGGTCGCGCAACCTGGCCCGGCGGCCGATCTTACTGTCGGGTCTCCCCCGAGCCGCCGCGGGTGCGGACGAGGCCGAGGAAGAGCTCGTGCAGCCGGGTGTCGGGCGTGAGCTCGGGGTGGAACGAGGTGGCGAGCAGGCTGCCCTGCCGGACCCCGACGACGCGGTCCCCGAGCGTGGCGACCACCTCGACGCCGCCGCCGACCTTCTCCACCCAGGGCGCCCGGATGAAGGTCGCCGGGGAGTCGAACGGCGCGGCCCACGACGGCGTGAACCGCACGGTGGACTCGAAGGAGTCGACCTGCCGGCCGAAGGCGTTGCGTCGTACGACGGCATCGAGGCCGCCGAAGGTCTCCTGCCCGACGATCCCGGACTCGAGCTGGTCGGCGAGCATCACCATGCCCGCGCAGGTGCCGAACGCCGGCAGGCCATCGCGGAGGGCGTCCCGGACCGGCTCGAAGATCTCGAAGGCGCGCGCGAGCTTGTACATCGTCGTCGACTCGCCGCCGGGTAGGACGATCCCGTCCAACTCGGACAGCTCGGACGGGCGTCGTACCAGGACAGCCCGGGCGCCGACCGCCTCCAGCATCTGCACGTGCTCGCGGACGTCTCCTTGCAGTGCGAGGACGCCGATCGTGGTTGTCACACGACGATCTTAGTGCGCCTGACCAGGCAGAACGCGCCGGCCAGGTCGGCACGGAGTCGCGCGTCGCGTTGCGGACGGGGCAGCAGGAGATGGAGGGCGCCGAGACCATCACCCGCCGGGAGCCGGCGGACCTACGCGGCGTCGCGCGCTCGAGTGCATCGTCATGGGCGGCGCTTCTGTTCGGCAAGCGACACGATCCGCCGCGCCATGTTTGCAAAGATGATTCCGTGGAATGGGAAAACCGCGAGCCAGTACAGGCGCCCGCTGAGTCCGCTCGGAAAAAATATTGCCTGCTGAGTGTACTCGACGATTCCGTCTTTCTCACGGCAACCGAGTTCCAGCCAGGCGGTGCCCGGCATCATCATCTCGGCACGCAACCGCAGCATCTTGCCCGGCTCGATGGCTTCGACCCGCCAGAAGTCGACCGCGTCCCCTACCGTGAGTCGCGAACGGCTGCGACGACCCCGCGCCAGGCCGATACCGCCGACGAAGCGATCTATCCAGCCGCGCACAGCCCAGAGAAGCGAAGACGAGTACCACCCGTTCTCGCCCCCAACGCCCTCGATCACTGCCCACAGCTCCTCGCGCGAGGCCGCAGTCGGTCTGCTTCGCACGTCGGTGAAGACCGTGCGACCTGCCCAATCGGGATCGCTCGGCAGCGGGTCGCTCGGTGATCCGGACAGGCTCGCGTCAACCCAGCTGGTCTCGATCACGTCGGTTTCCACACGTCCGAGCGCCAGTCGCACCGCTCGACGATACCCGGTCAACCCACCCTCGGGAGGTGCAATCACCTCATCGATCTCGTGATCTTCCATCACGCAATCGTGCTGCAAGGACTCGACGAGCGGCATCGCCATCCTTTTGGGCACCGGAGTCACAATCCCCACCCAGTGAGAGGCCAAGCGCGGCGTGAGCACCGGGAGGGCCAGAATGTGGCGTTGGGGCAACCCGGCTTCGAGTGCATACTCGTTCATCACCTGCCCGTAGCGCAGCACATCGGGGCCACCGACGTCGAAGGCGCGACTCACTTCATCTTTCACGCGAGCCGCTGCAATGAGGTAGTACAGCACATCGCGAACGGCGATGGGCTGAATGAAGTTCCTCACCCATCGTGGCGCCGGCATCACCGGCAGTACCTCAGTCAAGTGGCGGATCATTTCAAATGACGCAGATCCCGAACCGATCACCACTCCCGCCTGCAGCGCGATGGTCGGCACCCCGGAGTCGAGAAGGATCTCTCCGACTTCACGCCGAGATGCGAGGTGAGGCGAGAGTTCAGACACTTCGATATCGGGCGCAAGGCCGCCCAGGTAGATGATGCGACTGACTCCTGCGTTCTTGCTCATGACGGCGACGGAGCGGGCGATCGTCCGTTCGACTCGAGCGAAGTTCTTCCCCGATGACATGGAATGTACGAGGAAGTAGATGATGTCGACATCTTTCATCGCACGGGCCAGGGCCTCACGATCCGCTGCGTCGCCTTCAAGTACTTCAACATCCCCGCTCCACTGGAGCGCGTCAATTCGCGCACGACTCCGTGAGAGCACCCGAAGGCGATATCCGGCGTTCAACAGTCGAGGAACGAGACGACCGCCCACATACCCTGTTGCACCGAGCACTAACACCATGGGTGCGTCGCCATGCGCATTCTTTCGCGCTCGGAGCGCAGTCTCATCCCCCCTCGGGAATGTGAGGGCATCTACGGAATCAGAGTTCAACGTCATCGCGGGGTCCACACTCTCAGCTTGGCGTGCCCAGTCGTCGCCGTCTGCGACCACTTACGGTGCGCCGGAATCGTATACGGGGCTCCAGGCATCGGATGGTTCGGCGAGACGCTCTCATGGTTCTGGTACCTCAGGAGGGCGAGGGACCGGTAAGCGGGCGACCTGCGTCTCGCGTCAGGCGCCCGTGTCCCCGTTCGCCTGACAGTCGATGATCTTCGATCGCGATGGACTGGCTGCCGAGCAGCACCCGGCCGAAGAGTCGAAGCGTCACGCGCACCGGTCGCCCGACTGGAACCGATCGGGAAGGCTGCCGGGTAGTGACTGCATCTCCAACAAGCGGCTCGTAGGACTGCACGGCGACGCCCGGATCGTGCACCGCTTCCCACGCGGCGTCGGCGCCGCAGGCGACCTCGAATTCCTGGCAGATCCTCATTGCTCCATTCTGCTCCTGCTCGCCTCAGTAGGCTGGGGCAATGAGGACACTGGTGTGGTTTCGCGACGATCTGCGTGTCGAGGATAACCCAGCCCTGCATCGGGCGGTGGCGGATGGCGACGAGGTCTTCGCGCTCTACGTGCTCGATGAGTCGTCCGATCAGACGCGGCCGCTGGGCGGGGCGTCGAAGTGGTGGCTGCATCATTCCTTGTCGGCGCTTCACGACGCGCTCAAGCGTCTGGGCGTGCCGCTGCTGCTTCGACGCGGCGAGGCCGAGCAGGTGGTGCCCGAGGTCGTGCACGCGAGCGATGCGAAGCGTGTGCTCTGGAACCGTCGCTATGGAACTGCGCGCACGCACGATGCGGCGGTCAAGCAGCGATTGCGCGATGCCGGTATCGATGCGGCTTCGCTGCCCGGGGATGTGCTGTTCGAGCCGTGGCGGATCGCCACCCGTCAAGGCGACCCCTATCGCCTCTATTCCGCATTCTGGCGTGCGTGTCTCGAGTCGCCGGCCCCTGCCGCACCGCTCCCGGCACCCGACCGTGCACGCGGGGCGGCGCTTGATCTCGAAACCGACCGCCTCGCTTCGTGGGGACTGCTGCCGACCGAGCCCGACTGGTCGACCGGTCTGGCCCGTCGCTGGAGTCCCGGCGAAATCGCAGGCCTCGAGTGTCTCGACCGCTTTCTCGGGGAGCGGGTCGACCGTTACGCCTCGACGAGAGATTTCCCGGCCGAGGACAGCGGATCCGAGCTTTCGCCTCGGCTGAGGTGGGGCGAGCTGAGCCCGCGCACCGTCTGGCATCGCACGCTCGAGAGCGGGGGCGATATCGGCGCATTTCTCGGAGAGCTGGGATGGCGGGAGTTCGCGAAGCACACCGCGTTCCACTTCGGCCCCCTCGAGCACGCGGGCCTGAATCCGCGCTTCGACGAGTTCCCGTGGCAACCGGGCAGTCGCGAGGCTCTCCTTGCCTGGAAGCGCGGAGAGACCGGGTTCAGCATGGTTGACGCCGGAATGCGGGAACTCTGGCAGACCGGTTTCATGCACAATCGGGTGCGCATGATCACCGCTTCGTTCCTCACGAAGAACTTGCTCGTCGATTGGAGGGTGGGAGAGGCCTGGTTCTGGGACACTCTGGTCGATGCCGATGAGGCGAGCAATCCGTTCAACTGGCAGTGGGTGGCGGGATGCGGTGCCGATGCCGCACCGTATTTTCGAATCTTCAACCCGGAGTTGCAGCAGCAGAAGTTCGATCCGCACGGCCACTATGTGAGTCTGTGGGCGCCCGAGAACGCGGGCTTGCCGCAGCTCGTCGATCTGAAGGCCAGCAGGCGACGAGCGTTGGACGCGTATGACACGGTCAGGGCGGGCGGCGACCATTTCTAGCCACCGTGGAGCGCCGAGGTGATGGCGGCGCGGTAGGCGGTAGCGTCCGGGTGGTCGGCCGACGTCTCAGCGAGCGACCGACGTACTCATGCCGTCACCTCGGAGGCGGCGGCCCAGGTGTGCACCGTCCCCGGACGACCAGTCGTCGGCACCTTCGAGGCTCACTCGTCGCCCAGGTTCGCGCTGGCGGCCGAGGCGATTCGGCGGTCGCTACCAGCCGCTCTGGGCCAGCCGGTACGGCTGCGGGACGTCGTAGACGTTGATGCCGTTGGCTCGGGTTGAGGGGAACGCGGATGCGGTGTCGCCACCGGCCGGGCGCGCGCGGAGTCGACGATGAGCTGGAGAGCACGCACATGTGCCTCGAACGCCTCTCGGCCCACAGCGGTTGCCGAATACCAGCGGGTGCGCCGCTTACCGGTGTAGGACTCGTGCGTGGTCACATAGCCCACCTCGGTGAGCACGGCCAGGTGCGCCGAGAGGTTCCCGTCGCTGAGGCCCAGTGCCTTGGCCAGGGCGGTGAACCGGATCGATCCGCCGGCTTCGAGACCGTGGAGTGCCGCCTGGATCCGCAGCCTGTTGGGGTCTGACAGGGTGGCGTCGAACGGCGTACGCAAGCGCTCACCGATGGTCTCGGAGAGCTCGAAGCGCCTCAGGGACGCCTCAGGCATGGCGGACCCCATGGAGCACCCGAGAGGCCCCGAGCACCAGGAGCGGGAGCCCGGCCCCCACACCGAACCATGCCAGCGGGTGCGCCAGGTCCGGCATCGCCAGCAGTCCGGCGAGAACCGTGCCGGAGCCGGCTACCGTGGCAAAGACCACGTCGCCGGTGGCGACGCCGTACAGGCACATCGCGAGCCCCCACAGTGCGCAGGCCATGAGCATCGCATAGGTGAACGACTCGGGCCGGGCGGCGACGGCGAGGCAAGGGGTCGCGAACAGCACCACGAACCATGCCGCTCGCATGCGTGGCTCGGTACCGGTTCTGATGACATCGCGGGTAGGCAACCAGCTCAACGCCATGCCGAACAGGTAGGCGAGCGCGACCACGGCCATCCGGAGCACGCCGTCGAGCAGGTCCAGCGCCGCGAGCCCGACGATGTAGGCGGTCCCCCACCCGATCAGCGGGAGCCCGGTCACCATGGAACGGCTGGCGAGCCGAGTCCGGCCGGTCAGCGCGTGGAGTTCGCGCAGGGAACGCGCGGCCCGATCTACTTCGTGCGACACGAATGCCAACCTAACCCACCCTCGCCCCGGCTGTGGCCGGATGCGCATATACTCTGTGCCGCAGAGTATAGGTATCTAGGTCATGACGGAGGACAATCGATGGGACTCAACTGGTTAAGCGCGATGGTCGCGGGCGTGACCGCCGCGGTCTTCTGGACCTCGTTCAGCCTGTGGTTCGGGGATGGGGACAACCTGAAGCAGGTGGGGATGTGGGCCGTGATCTTCCTCGTCGGGACGACCGCTGTCAGCTTTGTGATCGCCCAGGCCATCTCCGCTCGG
This sequence comes from Nocardioides sp., assembly GCA_039812025.1. Taxonomy (GTDB): domain Bacteria; phylum Actinomycetota; class Actinomycetes; order Propionibacteriales; family Nocardioidaceae; genus Nocardioides. The sequence continues at coordinate 21,405 of JBDHZS010000003.1, forward strand.
ACGGGCACTGGCAGCCAAGGCTAGGGCGCAGCCGCCAGCCTCTTCGAGCGTTTACCAGCCGCGATCGGCCAGCCGGTGCGGCATCGGGATGTCGTCGACGTTGATGCCGACCATCGCCTCGCCGAGCCCGCGGCTGACCTTCGCGACGACGTCGGGGTCGTCGTAGAACGTCGTCGCCTTGACGATCGCCTCGGCGCGCTGTGCGGGGTTGCCCGACTTGAAGATGCCGGAGCCGACGAAGACGCCCTCGGCGCCGAGCTGCATCATCATCGCGGCGTCGGCGGGGGTGGCGATGCCGCCGGCGGTGAAGAGCACGACGGGCAGCTTGCCCATCTCGGCAACCTCCTTGACGAGTTCGTACGGCGCCTGCAGATCCTTCGCGGCGACGTAGAGCTCGTCCGCCGGCAGCCCGTGGAGCCGGGCGAGCTCGGCGCGGATCGTGCGCATGTGGGTGACCGCGTTGGAGACGTCGCCGGTGCCGGCCTCGCCCTTGGAGCGGATCATCGCGGCGCCCTCGGTGATCCGGCGCAGCGCCTCGCCCAGGTTGGTCGCGCCGCAGACGAAGGGCACCGTGAACCGCCACTTGTCGATGTGGTTGGCGTAGTCGGCCGGGGTCAGCACCTCGGACTCGTCGATGTAGTCGACGCCGAGGCTCTGCAGCACCTGCGCCTCGGCGAAGTGGCCGATCCGAGCCTTGGCCATCACCGGGATCGAGACCGCCTCGATGATGCCGTCGATCATGTCCGGGTCGCTCATCCGGGACACGCCGCCCTGGGCACGGATGTCCGCCGGGACGCGCTCCAGCGCCATCACCGCCACGGCGCCGGCATCCTCGGCGATCTTCGCCTGGTCGGGGGTGACGACGTCCATGATGACGCCGCCCTTGAGCATCTCGGCCATGCCGCGCTTGACGGCTCCGGTTCCGGTGTTCGTGCCGGTGCTCGCAATGTCAGGGGTGTTGCTTTCAGCCATGATTCGATTCTAGGGCGAGGCCCTGGCGTCTCACCGCCAGGATCCGTTGGACGACGGTCACGGTCGTGAGCGCCCCCAGGAACACCAGCCCCCAGGCGAGCACCGCAGGCCGTTCGAGCAGGTCGGCGGCGATGCCGGCGATGCCGAGTACGACGAGGCGATCGGCCCGCTCCATGAGCCCGACGCGCGCCGTGAAACCGAGCGATTCGGCCTTCGCCCGTGCGTAGCTGACGCTCGCGCCGGCGATCAGGCAGTAGAGCGCGGCCGCCTGCCCGAGCAGCATGTCGCCCGGGCCGGCGAAGTAGAGGAGCACGGCCCCGAAGACGCACGCGTCGACGATCCGGTCGAGGGTCGCGTCGAAGAAGGCGCCGAACTTCGTCGTACGGCCGGACATCCGCGCCATCGTGCCGTCGAGCAGGTCGCACAGCGCGAAGGCCGTCACGAGCAGCGCCCCGGCGATCAGGTGGCCGCGGGGGGCGAACCAGAGCGCGGCCGTGCAGGCCCCGATCGCGCCGGTGAGCGTGACCGCGTCCGGGCTGATGCCAAGCCTGAGCAGGAGCCGGGCCAGGGGGGAGATGATCGCCGTGAGCGCGCCTCGGAGGTGTTCGAGCATGGTGATCGGCAGGTTACCTGCCGCCCCTATCCGCGCAGGTGATCGAGTAACCCGCCGGGGATGAGGGAGGATGCTGCGGTGATCGCGCGCACCCCCGGCCTCGAGTACGTCGCGGCCAGACTGCGGGCCGCCGGATGCGTCTTCGCGGAGGATGAGGCGGCCATCCTGCTTGAGGCGGCGCCGGAGGATCCGGGTCGGCTCGAGTGGCTGATCCGCGCCCGGGAGCAGGGCGAGCCGCTGGAGCAGCTGGTCGGCTGGGTGGCGTTCTGCGGCCTGCGGCTGGAGGTAGGGCCGGGTGTCTTCGTGCCTCGGGTGCGCACGGAGTTGCTGGCCGAGGAGTCGCTGGCCCGGCTGCCTCGGCGCGCCGTCGTACTCGAGCTCTGCTGCGGCATCGCGGCCGTGGCCGCGGTGATCGCCCGGTCGGCCGAGGTCGCGGAGCTCCACGCCGCGGACATCGACCCGCGGGCGACCCGGATCGCGCGCCGCAACCTCGACGGCCGGGCGACGGTGCTGACCGGGGACCTCTACGACCCGCTGCCTCCCGTGCTGCGCGGGCGTGTGGACCTGATCGCGGCCAACGCGCCGTACGTGCCGACCGGCAAGATCGCCTTCATGCCGCGCGAGGCCCGCGACCACGAGCCCGCGGTCGCGCTCGACGGCGGGCCGGACGGCGCGGACGTGCACCGGCAGATCGTCGGCGGCGTGCGCGGCTGGCTTGCGCCCGCCGGCTGGCTCCTGATCGAGACCGGCCGCGAGCAGTCGGCGATCACGACCTCGGCGATGACTGCGGCTGGACTCGACGTTGAGGTGATCACCGACGACGAGCGCGCCGCGACCGTCGTCGCGGGCCGCCGCCGCTAGCCTCGCCGCGTGACGGAACCGCTTGCGCTGATCGACGGCCACAACGACCTGCCCTGGGCGGCCCGGAGCATCGCCGGCTACGACCTCGAGCGGCTCGATCTCGCCGCGGGCACCGGCGACCGGACGCACACCGACCTGCCGCGGCTGCGCGCGGGCGAGGTCGGCGGCCAGTTCTGGTCGGTCTACGTCAACGCCGAGCTGCAGGGCGAGGCCGCGGTGACCGCGACGCTGGAGCAGATCGATTTCGTACGACGGATGGCGCGGCGCTGGCCCTCTGAGCTGCGCCTCGCCACCACCGCGGACGAGGTCGAGGCCGCCAACGCGGACGGCCGGATCGCGTGCCTGATGGGCGCCGAGGGCGGCCACTCGATCGACTGCTCGCTCGGCGTGCTCCGGATGTTCCACGAGCTCGGGGTGCGCTACCTGACCCTCACCCACAACGACAACGTCCCCTGGGCGGACTCGGCCACGGACACGCCTGCTCAGGGCGGTCGGGGGCTCTCGGAGTTCGGCGGGGAGGTGGTGCGCGAGATGAACCGGCTCGGCATGCTCGTCGACCTCAGCCACGTCCACGCCGACACCATGCGCCGCGCGCTGGCGGTGACCGAGGCGCCCGCGATCTTCTCCCACTCCAGCTGCCGCGCGGTCTGCGACAGCCCGCGCAACGCGCCCGACGACGTGCTCGAGACCCTGGCCGCCGGCGGCGGCGTGCTCATGATCACCCTGGTGCCGGACTTCGTCTCGCCGGCGGCGGCCGCCTGGCGGGCCCGTGCCCAGGAGGCCGCGACCGCCGCGGGTCTCAAGGCCACGAACCTGCGGGTGTTCAACGCCTTCGCCACGTCGTACGCCGAGACCGACCCGCGGCCCGCCGCCACGATCGACGACGTGGTCGCCCACTTCGAGCACGCCCGCGAGGTGGCCGGGGTCGACCACCTCGGCATCGGCGGCGACTACGACGGGATCGACGAGCTGCCCCTCGGGCTCGAGGACGTCTCGACGTACCCCCGCCTCTTCGGCGCGCTCCGCGACCGTCGCTGGTCGTCCGCCGACCTCACCAAGGTCGCCCGCGGCAACATCCTCCGCGTCCTCCGCGACGCCGAGTCCGTCGCCCGCCCCTGACCCTGCCCCGGTGGGGTAGTCCCCAACGTTTCGCAGGGGTTACTGGCGCGTAACCCCTGCAGAACGTTGGGGACTACCCCGCGGAGGTGAGGACAGTGAGGAGGTACGGCGCGCGGGGGCGGCCCGGTCAGACCTGGGCGCGCGACTGGACGGCGTCGAGGACCCGGGCGACGGCGTCGGCGACGGGGACGCCGTTCTCCTGCTGGCCGTCGCGGTACCGGAAGGACACGGCGCCGGCCTCGACGTCCTTGTCCCCGGCGATCAGCATGAAGGGCACCTTCTGCAGCTGCGCGTTGCGGATCTTCTTCTGCATCCGGTCATCCGAGTCGTCGACCTCGACCCGCAGCCCCGCGGCCCGGAGCGACCGTGCCACGTCGTACAGGTGGTCCAGGTGCCGCTCGGCGATCGGGATCGCGACCGCCTGGACGGGCGCCAGCCATGGGGGGAACGCGCCGGCGTAGTGCTCGGTGAGCACTCCGATGAACCGCTCGATGGAGCCGAACTTCGCCGAGTGGATCATCACCGGCTGTTGCCGGCTGCCGTCGGCGGCGATGTACTCCAGGTTGAAGCGGTCGACGGCAGGCTGGTTGAAGTCGTACTGGATCGTCGACATCTGCCAGGTCCGCCCGATCGCGTCGCGCGCCTGCACCGAGATCTTGGGCCCGTAGTAGGCCGCGCCGCCTGGGTCGGGCACCAGCTCGAGACCGGAGTCGAGTGCGACCTTCTCCAGGACGGCCGTGGCGACGGCCCACTCCTGCTCCGACCCGATGAACTTGTCCGGCTTGGAGTCGTCTCGGGTCGAGAGCTCGAGGTAGAAGTCGTCTAGCCCGAAGTCGCGGAACAGCCCGAGGCAGAAGTCCAGCAGGTGCTTGATCTCCTCGGGCGCCTGCTCGGGGGTGACGTAGGAGTGCGAGTCGTCCTGGGCGAAGCCGCGCACCCGGGTCAGTCCGTGGACGACGCCCGACTTCTCGTGCCGATAGACCGACCCGAACTCGAACAACCGCAGCGGCAGCTCACGATACGACCGCTGCTTCGACCGGTAGATCAGGTTGTGCATCGGGCAGTTCATCGCCTTCAGCCGATACTCCATCCCGTCGACGTCCAGCGGCGGGAACATGCCCTCGGCGTAGTACGGCAGGTGGCCGGAGGTGTAGAACAGCCCCTCCTTGGCGATGTGCGGCGTGCCGACGTACTCGAAGCCCTCCTCGATGTGCCGGCGGCGGACGTAGTCCTCCATCTCGCGCTTGATCACCCCTCCCTTGGGGTGGAAGACGGGCAGACCAGAGCCGATCTCGTCGGGGAAGCTGAAGAGGTCCAGCTCGCGCCCGAGCTTGCGGTGGTCGCGCCGCTCGGCCTCCTCGAGCCGGTGCAGGTAGTCGGCGAGCGCTTCCCGGGACTCCCACGCGGTGCCGTAGATGCGCTGGAGCTGCTTGTTCTTCTCGTTGCCGCGCCAGTACGCCGCCGCGGTGCGCATCAGCTTGAACGCCGGGATCCGCCGGGTGGTCGGCAGGTGCGGGCCACGGCACAGGTCGCTCCAGGCGACGTCGCCGTTGCGTCGTACGTTGTCGTAGATCGTCAGCTCGCCCTCACCGCCGACCTCGACCGACGCCCCCTCGGCGGCCTCGTCGGCGGCACCACCGCCCTTGAGCCCGATCAGCTCGACCTTGTAGGGCTCGTCGGCGAGCTCGGCGAGGGCGTCGGCGTCGCTGGTGACGCGCCGGGAGAAGCGCTGGTTCTCCTTGATGATCTTGCGCATCGCGGTCTCGAGCCGCGGCAGGTCCTCGGGCACGAACGGCTCGGGCACGTCGAAGTCGTAGTAGAAGCCGTTCTCCACCGGCGGCCCGATGCCGAGCTTCGCCTCCGGCCACAGCTCCTGGACCGCCTGGGCCAGCACGTGCGCGGTCGAGTGCCGCAGGATGTCGCGGCCGTCGGGGCTGTCGATCACGACCGGCTCGACCTCGTCGCCGTCGCGCAGCTCGTAGGCGAGGTCCTTCAACGCGCCGCCGACACGGGCGGCGATCACGTCCTGATCGCCGGCGAAGAGCTCCCAGGCCTTGGTGCCCTGCGTGACCGTCCGCTCCGCGCGCTCGTCGGCGGCGGGCACGGCGATCTGGATCTCGGACACAGGGGCTCCTTCGGGTCGTCAGCGGACCGCTGAATCGTAGTCGAGTCCGCCGACATTCCACTCCCCGATATCTACCCGTAGACCTCCTTGGGCGTCGCGATCCGCTTGACCGACTCCACCTCGATCTGCGGTACGGCGCGGGGCGAGGTCCCCGTGCCCGGCACCCAGGTGCCGACGACCCGCACCCACTGATCCCGCGGCGGCCCGTCGGGCTCCGCGATGCGCACCCGTACGACGAGCGCGTCGGCCGCGCAGCAGGCGATCGTGAGCCGGGTCAGGTGCCACGCCTCGGAGGACCGTCCGCTGACGAACCCGATCAGCTCCACGCGGTGCCCCTCCAGGGTCTCCCCCTTGCGCGACTGGGCCCGCCACACGAACTCCTCCAGCTCCACCGGGACCGGATCGAGGTGGGTGTCGAGCGGGGCGAACACCGGCTCCGGCGGCGGGGGCGGCTGCGCGGCGCGCCGCTCCGCGACGTACGCGCCCAACGGCGGCGGCGCCACCACGAAGACCACCAGCGTCGGCACGAGCAGCAGCCAGGTCGCCCACGGGACGGGGTCGCTCCGCTCGGGGGAGCGCCACAGCAGCGGCCGGATCGCGAGCAGGACCAGGATCACCCCGGTGACCGCGAGCGGCCAGCGCGTCCAGGGCGCGACGAAGCGCAGGTACTCCCCCGTGACCGCGATCCGGACCAGCATCGCGCCGAGCAGCGCGAGCAGCAGCCCCTGGGTGGTCCTGCTCACAGCAACCACCACCCGAAGCCGACCGCGGCGAGGATCGCGACGACGATCACCAGCGGCACGAACTGGCGCGCGAACGCCGACCCGAACTCCCCGGACTCCATCGCAGCGAGCTTGACGTCCATCGCCGGCCCGACGACGAGGAAGACCAGCTTGGCGGTGTCGGAGAAGGCCGTCATGCTGGCGGCGACGAAGGCGTCGGACTCCGAGCAGAGCGCGGCGACGAACGCGAAGAGGGCCATCGCGAGTACGCCGAGCGCCGCCTGGCCGGCGACCGACTCGACGATCGCGCGCGGCACGAACGTGTTGACGGCCGCTGCGAGCATCGCCCCGATGACCAGGAAGCCGCCCGCGTGCAGGAAGTCGTGGCGGACGCCGGCCGCGAAGCCGGCCTCGTGATGGTGGCCGCGACCGCGCTGCAGGAGCGGCAGCCGCGACCCGCGCGCCAGGCAGATCCAGCCGACGGCAACCGCGGTGAGCATCGACGCCCCGAACCGCGCGACCACCATCATCGGCTGCCCCGGGAACGCGACCGCCGTCGAGACCAGCACGATCGGGTTGACCGCCGGCGCGGCGAGCAGGAAGGTCAGCGCCACCGCCGGCTTCAGCCCGCGTGCGATGAGGCTGCCCGCGACCGGTACGGCGGCGCACTCACACCCCGGGAGCCCGATCCCCGCGACCCCGGCGGCGGGCACGGCGAGCACCGGGTTCTTCGGTACGACGCGGCTCAGCAGCTCCGGCGACAGCCGCTGCGCGATCAGCGCGGACAGCAGGACCCCCGCCAGCAGGAACGGCACCGACTGCACGACGACCGCAACGAACATCGTGCACCAGGTCCGCACGGCCTCGTTCGCGAAGAGCGGCCGCAGCCACGGCGCGCCCAGGACGATCGCGACCGTCCCCAGCGCCACCCACTCGGCCTGCCCGAGCAGGCGGCGGTCCTCAGTGGGCTCGTCGGCGGGCCCACTTGCGGACCCATCAGCTGGCCCGTCCGTGGGCTCCTCCGGGGCGATCTGGGTCACGGCGGGCTGCTCCGAGGTTGGGGTACGACGTACTCGGGCCACGATAACGGTTCCCACCGTCACTTGGTGCCCGACACCCGCCCACCTGTGGATAACCCGCACCCCCTCCCCCACCCCCTCCGCCGAGTGCGGGATTTGTGTTGCTCTGACGGCCCATACCGACACAAATCCCGCATTCGGCCAGGAAGGGGCGGGGGCTGGGCGGGGGTGGCAGCGCTCGCGGACCCCGATTGGGGGGAGCCGCGACCCCATGTCATACTGATAACGATTCTCGTTAGATCAGAAGGAGTCAGGATGGAGCAGGGGATCCACCCCGCCTACGGCCCGGTCGCCTTCCGCGACCGCGGCACCGGCCAGGTCTTCGTGACCAGGTCCACGCTGGCCGGCCAGGACACCGGCCGGTCGATCGAGGTCGACGGGACGACATACCCGCTCATCGACGTCGACGTCTCCAGCGCGAGCCACCCCTTCTGGACCGGCCACCAGCGCACGATCGACAGCGAGGGCCGCGTGCAGGCGTTCGAGCGGCGCTACGGGAGGCGGAAGTGAGGACGCCCCTGATCGTCGTGACCGGCGTCGACGCCGAGGCGATGGACTCGGTCATGATCGGCCTGGCCTGGGACCTCCCGAGCGCCGTGGTCGTCAAGCACCGGATCGACCCCGAGTCGCAGGTCCTCACCCGCGTCGTCAGCCACGCCGGCGGCGTCATCGAGCGCGAGGAGACCGAGCTCGCCCACGCCTGCGTGACCTGCGCGCTGCGCGAGGACATCATCCCCACGCTGGAGCGGCTCGCGCGCGACAAGCGGTGGAGCGCCATCGTCGCCTGCCTGCCGACCGGTGCCGAGGCCGCCCACCTGGGCAACGTGCTGGAGCGCGACCTGCGGCTCGCCCGGCACCTGCGGATGTCCTGCGTCGTGACGAGCCTCGCGCGCGGCGACGCGATCGAGGACCTGCTCGGCGAAGACCTGCTCAGCGACCGCGGCGCCCACTTCAACGCCGACGACGGCCGCGGCCTCGGCGAGGTCGCCTGCGCGATGGTGGAGTACGCCGACGTCGTCGTCCTCCCCGATCACCCGGCCGAGGAAGCGACCGACCTGGTCCGCGCGCTGGCCCGCCCCGACGCGCGCGTCGTCACCGGCGCCGCGAACCTCGGCGGCCGCGACCTGCTCGACCAGCGGCACCGCCACCAGCGCACGCTCGCCTGGGCCTCGCCGTTCCTGGCCGTCGACCTCCCGCCCCTGGAGGCCAGCCGCGCCTGGCGCGTGGCGCTCTCCTCGCCGCTGCCCTTCCACCCCGAGCGGCTGCTGGACCGGATCGAGCTGCTCGGCACGGGCCGGCACCGCTCGCGCGGCTGCTTCTGGCTGCCGACCCGCCCGGGGATCGCCCAGGAATGGGACGGCTCCGGCGGCCAGCTGAGCATCGGCGAGCTCAGCGACTGGGGCCGCCGTACCCCGCTGACCAGGCTCGTCCTCACCGGCCTCGGACCCACGCCGACCGGCCTCGATGACGCCTTTGCCGAGTTGCTCGTCACCCCGGCCGAGTCCCGCGACCCCGGCTACTGGGCGGTGTCGTACGACGGGCTCGAGCCCTGGCTCGGCGAGATCCGCCGCGTCGCCTGACCAGCCTGATCACAGGAGAAGACCCATGGCCGTCCCCAAACGCCGTACCTCCCGCAGCAACACCCGCCACCGCCGTTCGCAATGGAAGGCGACCGCGCCCGACCTGGTCCCCGTGTGGGTCTCGGGGCAGCGGCACCTGGTGCCGCGGCGGCTGGTCCGCGCCGTCCAGCGCGGCTACATCACCCCCGACCAGTTAGGCCAGACCAGATAGGAGGGGCCATGAAGGTCCGCAACTCGATCCGTTCCCTCAAGAACCAGCCCGGCTCGCAGGTGGTGCGCCGTCGCGGCCGCATCTACGTCATCAACAAGCAGAACCCCCGGCTCAAGGCCCGCCAGGGCTGAGCGCCGTACAACGAGAGGTCCACCCGTGTCCCGCACCTGCCAGGTCACCGGCGCCCGCCCCGCCTTCGGCAACAACGTGTCGCACTCGCACCGTCGTACCAAGCGCCGCTTCAACGTCAACGTCCAGCGCAAGCGCTACTGGGTGCCGAGCCTCGGCCGGCACGTCACGCTGCGGGTCAGCGCCCGCGGCATCAAGACCATCGACCGCCGCGGCATCGACGCCGTCGTCGCCGACATCCTCGCCCGCGGGGAGCGGCTCTGATGGCGAAGAAGGGCAACGACCTGCGGCCGATCGTGAAGCTGAGGTCCACCGCCGGCACCGGCTTCACCTACGTCACCCGCAAGAACCGCCGCAACGACCCCGACCGGCTGGTGATGCGCAAGTATGACCCCCGCGTGCGCCGGCACGTCGAGTTCCGGGAGGAGCGCTGATATGGCCAAGACGTCCAAGATCGTCGCGAACGAGCGGCGCAAGCGGCAGGTGAGCCGGTACGCCGAGAAGCGGGCCGCCCTGAAGGCCGCCGTGCTCGCCGCCGAGACGCCCGAGGAGCGGTTCGCCGCGGTGCGGGCGCTGAGCAGGCTTCCCCGCGACGCCAGCCCGGTTCGGGTCCGCAACCGAGACCAGGCCGACGGCCGCCCCCGCGGGTACGTCGGCAAGGTCGGCCTGTCGCGGATCAACTTCCGCGCCATGGCCCACCGCGGCGAGCTGCCCGGGATCAGCAAGTCCTCCTGGTAGCACCCCCTTCACCCTGCCCGCCCCACCCCACCCCTTGCCGAGTGCGGGATTTGTGTCGCTTTGACGGCTCAGAACGACACAAATCCCGCATTCGGCCAGGGGGCGGCAGGGGCGGCAGGGGGCGGGGGCTGGCAGGGGGTGGGGGCGGCAGGGAACCGGGCGGCGCATGAGAGCGTCGTACCCTCATGTCCCCTCGCGTGCTGGCACTCCTCGCCTCGCTGACGCTCGTGCTCGCCGCGTGCGGGGACGCCACGACGACTCCGGACGCGTCCGGCGAGTCCGGCACCTGGGAGACGCAGTTGCTCGAGGCAGGGGTCGGCTCCGACCAAGCCCCGCTGCTCGCGGTCTCCGGCGACGACGTACTCGTGCTCGCCGTCGCCGACGACGGGACAATGGTGTCGCAGCTGTCCCGCGACGGCGCGCCGTTCGAGGCCGGGCAGCCGTTGTCGACGGGCTCGGAGTATCCGCAGCTCGGTGGCGTGGTCGCGGCACCTGACGGCGGCTGGCTGGCGATGGGCTCCGACGATGGGGCCGGGCACGTCGTGCTGGCCTTCCGCAGCGAGGACGGCCTGGCCTGGGAGCCGGCCGCGGTGACCGGGTTCGCCGATGCCGTCGACCTCAGCGACCTGGTCGTCGTCGACGGCACCGTGATCGCTGCCGGCAGCTACCGGACCGCCGACAACCCCAGCGAGGGCGGCTTTGAGGCGCACGTGTGGGCCAGCGGCGACGGGGCGGCCTTCACCGAGGTGGACCTGCCCGGCGTGAGGGCGCCGCGCGGCTACCGCAACGAGTCGTACGTCGCCGACCTCGCCCTCGTCGGCGACCGGCTGCTGGCGGTGGGCGCGGCCCGCGGTGCGGCGGTCTGGGCCTCGGACGACGCCGCTGAGACTTGGAGTCGCGTCAGTGACCCGGCCCTGGAGGACATCTACTCCGCATCCAGCGTGGCCGTCTCGGGCGAGACGATGGTCCTGGGCGTCGCCGAGGAGCGCATCGCGGCTCTCCGCTCCACGGACGGCGGCGACACCTGGGAGCCGGTGACCGGCCTCCCCAAGCCCGGCGAGGAGGGCGGCTGGGCCCCGGTGTGGTCCGACGGCGCGCGGTTCTGGACCTTGACCGGTGTCGACGACATGGGCTGGAGCCGGCCCGAGGTCTGCTACGCCGACCTGGACCAGTGCGGGCAGAACCCGCCGCCGCGGTTCGTGGCCAGCGCGGACACCGCGAAGTGGACGGCCGTCGAGCTGCCCGGCGAGGCGGACGAGATCGCCGGCACCGCCGACGGGCGCACGCTGGCGCTGAGTGTGGAACGCGGCGGCGTCGCCGTCCACACCCTGCCCGCCGGTACGACGCCTCCCGAGGCGCCCCCGCTCCCCGACCCGGAGACCGTCGAACTCGTGACCCTTGCTGAAGGCGAGCGGCCCGAGGTGGGGGTGCGCTACCACGCTCCGATGTACGTGCACTGCGGGATGAGGTGGTTCTGGTTCGGGGACGCGACCTGGCGTCGTACCGACCGCGGCGCCGGCGTCGAGACCGGAGCCGGCGATGCCACCCCCGAGGGTTGGCCGATCGTCGGGGAGACGATCTACGGCTACGCGACGCTGACCGACGCCGAGCACCTGGAGTACTCAATCGGCGACGACGTGATCGCCACCTACCGGCGCGCCGACGGTGCGCCGGGCTGCTACTGACCACGCACCCCACCCCCCTGCCGAGTGCGGGATTTGTGTCGCTTTGACGGCTCAGAGCGACACAAATCCCGCATTCGGCACGGGGGCGGCAGGGGGTTGTCAGGGGGCGGCAGGGCCGGCTTGCGTTCAAGGGCGGTTGAGCCGCGAGGATATGCGCGCCATGTCGCCACCTCAACCGCCGCCGGGTCGGTCGTTCAGCCCGTTCCGGGACCGGACGACCAGACCGCTGATCGCCGCGTTCCTCGGCTCGGAGCTGGCGGACGGCGTGACCGAGATCCTGGTCCCGCTCACGGTCTACGCGACGACGGGGAGTACGACGCTGCTGGCGCTGACCTTCCTGGCCCGGCTGGTGGTGTCCTCGGCCACTGCGTGGACCGGCGGCTGGGTGGCCGACCGGGTCTCGCGGCGCTCGCTGCTGCTGTGGACGGTCTGGGTCCGCATCGTCCTCGTCGGGCTCCTAATCGCTCCCCTGCCGCCGGCCGCCTACGTGGCCGTCGGCGTCGCGATCGGCGCGGTCGGGGCCTTCGACAACCCGGCCGCGGAGGCGGCGCTGAGGCAGCTCCACCGCCACGACCTCCGGGCGCTGGCCGTCGTACGCAGGGGCTCCCAGACCCTGTCCATCATCGTCGGCCCCGCGATCGCTGGTCTCTTCGTCGGCTTCGGGCAGGACACCGCCGCGCTCGTCGGCTGCGCGGTCGTGTACGTCGGCGCCTGGCTGCTGCTCCGCCCGATGCCCGCGCTGCGCCCCTCCGGGCCCGCCGACCACACGATGGGACTGCCGAGCCTGCGGTCGTTCCGCGCCACCTGGACGATGCCGATCCTCGTGGCCAGCCTGCTCGGCTACTTCCTGGTCGGGGCGGTGATCGCGTTCGCGGTGCCCTACCTGGCGGCCGACGCCGATGCCCCGGCGGGCGCCTACGGCTACGCCATGTCCGCCTACGGCGCCGGCGCCATGATCGGCCTCGCGCTCGCGGGCCGCTTCAGGTGGCCCGAACGTCATCTGCCCCGCGTGCTCGTCGTCTCGCTGGTCGCCTACGGGCTGATCGCGGTCGGCGGCTTCGCGGGCCCGTGGTGGGCGCTGCTCGCGTCCTGGTTCGCATGGGGCATCGCGTTCGGGCCGGAGAGCGTCATGTCCGACGCGTACATCGCCCGCACGACCCCGGACGGGATGCTCGCTCGGATGTACGCCGTCTGGTGGATCGTCTCGCGCGCAGGATCCGCCGCGGCGTACCTGCTGATGCTGGTCGCCGGCGACGTTCCGCCGGAGACCGTCGTCCTGGGCTCTGCCGTGACCTGCGTCGTGCTCGGTACGCCGCTCCTCGTAGCTCTCCTCCGCCGGACCCACCGCTGAGCCGCCTCCCCCCACCTGCCGAGTGCGGGATTGGCGTCTGACCTGGAGCCCGGCGCACGGCCATCAGGTCGAACGACGGCCGCGGATGATTGCGATGGCGTCGACGCGGTCCTCGGCGCCGAGTTTGAGCATGACCGCCGACACGTAGTTGGCGACGGTCTTGACCGACACGTGCAGCCGTTCGGCGATCATCGGATTGGTGAGGCCGCGGCCCATCAGGCCTGCGATCTCCCGTTCCCGTGGCGTCAGGCCGGACAGCAGACCGTCCTCATTCGAACCGGTGTCGGCGATGGGCGGGCGGGCCACTCCCGAGCCGAGCCACTGGACGCCGCGGGTGACGGCATCCACGGCGCCGAGGATCTGGTCCGGTTCGGCCTGCTTGGACACATAGCCGGATGCGCCTGCTTCCAACGCTCGTACGACGGAGGTCTGGTCGTCGAACAGGGTGATGACCACGACTTTGGTGCCGGGGTGGCGGGCGGTGATGTGGGCAGTGGCGTCGAATCCGTCCTTGGTCGGCATGGACAGGTCCATCAGCACCACCTCGGGCTGCTCGGTCTCGACCAGCATGATCGCCTCGTGCCCGTCGGCGGCCTCGGCGACCACCTCGTGCCCTTCGGCGCGCAGCAGTGCCACCAGACCGCGGCGGAAGACGGGATGGTCATCCACGACGAGGATTCGTGTCACGTGCCCTCCGAGGGGTCGGTGTCCACCGGCAGGGAGACGTGCAGCCGGGTTCCAGCGGCCGCGCGGTCGTAGCGGGCGGTGCCGCCGATCTCGGCGGCGCGTTCGGCGATCGAGTGCATGCCGATGCCGGCGCGTACGTCGGCTGGCAGACCGGTGCCGTCGTCCTGGATCTCGATGGTCAGCTCGGCGGCGGTACGCCGAAGACGAATGTCCACCCGGCGGGCCTGCGCGTGCTTGCGGGTGTTGGCGACGGCCTCGACCACGATGCGTAGCGCAGACAGGTCGACCGCCGCGGGCAGATCGCGATCGACTCCGTCAGGCGCGTCGAGATGTACGAGGAGGGAGCCCTCACCGCGGGTGCGATCGGTAATGGCGGCGATGAGTCCGTGGTCGTCGAGGACGGGCGGACGCAGGTCGTAGGCGAGCTCGCGCGACTGGCGCACCGCATGCGCGATGTCCTCGTGGAGGACGCTGGCTTCGGGCGATCCGGTGCTGCGCGCGAGGGCTGCCGCGCTCAGGGCCAGCCCGGACAGGGTGGGGCCGAGGTCGTCGTGCAGCTCGCGCCGCAGGCGTCGACGCTCCTCCTCGCGAGCCGAGACGATGAGCGCCCGCGAGTCCTGCAGATGGGCGAGCACCTGCGCGCCGTGCAGGGCCGGTGCGGCATGGGTGACCAGGGCGTCGATGACGCTGCGGTCGCGTGGCGTGAAGGCGGTCTCGCCACGGCGGGGAACCAGATGCAACACGGCCACGTCCTCGCCGCGATAAGTGATGGGGAAGGCGGTGGCCTCGACGGCCGCCTCTCCTGTTGGGGCGCCGACGGGTGCGAACCAGTCGCCGTCGATGCTGCCGTGGTCGAGGTAGAGGTTGGCCCTGGTCACCTCCAGCACCACCTCGGGCACCGAGGTCGCCGGGTCGCGGGCGTTGAGACGCCTGAGCAGATCGGCGGTCGCCTTGGCCGGTGACGGCCTGCCGCGGTAGACGATCCAGCCGGCCACCCGCTGCCCGAGCCAGAACGCGGGGATGGTCAGTACGGCGACAGCGCCCGCGCCGGGCCACCCGCCGGTCAGAGCGTAGGCGAGCGCGAGCACCGGCACCACGACGTACGCTGTGATGACCGCGTGCAGAAGAAGGTCGACCGGAAGACGATCGGGGGCCACGAGGCCGATCGTCAGACATGCGAGAAGGGGCAGGGTTCCCGCATTGGCGAAGACACTCGACCACGGGCTCTCCCCGATGTTGCCGAACCCGATCCGCACCGCCTCGAACCACGCGAAGGTCAAGAACACACCGAGGATGACCCAGCGCACCGCCTGGCGCTCGACCGTGCTGGCACGGCGCATGTAGCGGTAGACCTGCGCGGCCAGCAGCGCCGCCGTCGACGTGTTCACCAGCGGCGCCCACGGTTGGTCGGTCGCCCATCCCCCGGTCACGATGTCGACCACGCCGAAGACCGAATAGCCCGCCACCGGGACCACCAGCCACCGAGGCACGAACCTGCCGTCTGGGAAGGTGGCAGCCAGCAGTGGGAAGGCCACCGCCCAGAGCATGGCGAGGTGATCGTCGAGGTGCATCGCGATCAGCAGACCGATCGCCACGTGAGACAGCCAGTTGCTGCGACCACGGCGTACGACATCGATCACGAGCACCACGCCCAGGGTGAGACAGACCGCCCATACGACGGCCTGGCTCACCCCGAGCGCGATGGCTGAGTCGGACACGGCTCAATGCTCGCACTGCGCTCGCGCATCCATGTCAGGCCTTACGCGCCTTGACGAGGAAGGCGAGGCCGAAGACCAGCAGGCCCAGGACGTAGGCGATCAACCACCACGGCGCACCGAACGGCGTAGCCAGGCCGGCGGCCGGGGCCAGCAGGGTGAGACCGGCGACGGCCGCGAGAGGGAGGCCGATCACGCCTGACGTGCGAGCCGCGGTCGCCAACAGCACGGTCCACAGCGTGAAGCCGATCGCGAACAAGACAAGCGCGCCGGTGACGTCCAGGAAAGTGCCTTCGATCGCCAGCCGTTGCAGCTCCGGGTCGTCGGTGATGTCGGGCAGGCCCGCTCCGATCGAGGTGTAGAGCCTGAGCGACTCGGCCGCGACGAGGAACCACGCCAGCGCGCCCGTGACGCCGCCGGCGAGCCCGACCTGCTGGGCAACGGACGGCTCGCCACCCTTCAGCCGGATCAGCCGCCAGGTGGCCAACACGAAGAACAGCGCACCCGTCCCGATGCCGCTGAAGATCGCGACCTCGACCGCACCGTTCCACTTCGAGGCTTCGACGTCGACCCAGGCCGGGTTCTCCGCGGCGTTGGATGCGGCGAGCAGCATCACCAGGATCGGCTGGCCTACCCAGGCCAACGCGGCGCCAAGACCTCCGAGGCCGGCGATGCGGTAGAGCCTCTTGGCAGGATCGATCCTCTGCTCGATGGGGGCCGGGCCGGAACCCAGCAGGTCGGATGTGGACATGAGCGATCTCCTCGCGGTCGATGACGGTACGACCACGCTCCCGCCCGTGAATCCCGGGCGACCAGTGAGAACAGATCACCAGCCGCCCATCCCCACCTTGCCGAGTGCGGGATTTGTGTCGCTCCGACGGCTCATAGCGACACAAATCCCGCACTCGGCAGGGGCGGGGTCGTCGGATCGGTTCAGCGCGCGGGCCGCACCCGGAGCACTCGGTCGCGGCTCCCGTCCGCGGTGGTGATCAGGAGGTCGTTGTTGGGGGCGACGGTGACCGAGCGGAGGCGTCCGATCCGGCGAAGCGTGGCCGGGGTCTTGGTCCATTTGAGCCCGCCGGACCCGTCGAACTTCATGAAGACCACTCGCTCGCCCGCAAGCGCGGCAACGGCGAGCGTGCCGCGGTAGCGACCCCACTTCTTGCCCTTCACCCAGGCCGCCCCGGAGGTCGCGATGGTCGGCGAGCCGGAGCTCCACGCGGCGTCGATCTGGTCGCCCGGAAGTGAGTGATCGGTCATCGGCACCGACTGGTCGTACTCGTCCGGCGCCTCCGGGGTCACTGGGTTCCACCCGTAGTTGCCGCCGCCGATGAGCCGGTTCACCTCGTCGTCTCGATCCGGGCCGTGCTCGGCGGACCACAGGGTGCCGTCGCCGCGTTGCGCCAGGCCCTGGACGTTGCGGTGGCCGTAGGTGAGCAGGTAGCGCTTGTTGCGGTTGCCGGCCTTCGCCCAGGGGTTCTCGGGCCAGGGATCGCCGGTACGCCGGTCGAGGCGCAGCACCTTGCCGTTCAGTGAGGTGAGGTCCTGGGGATTGCGGCCGACCCAGGCATCCCCGGTGCCGACGAGCAGCGAACCGTCGTCGGCGATCAGCAGCCGGCAGCCGCCATGGAACCCACCGGTCGATTGGATGCCGCTCAGGAGCACCTTGCGCTTCGTAACCCGTGTGACGCGCTTGTCGAGCGTCCAGCGGACGACCCGGACGTCGCGCTTCTTCTTGCCGAAGCCGCCGTGGCAGACGTAGATCCTTCGGTTCTCGGCGTACGACGGGTCGACGGCGATCGACATCAGCCCCGTCTCGGCGCTGCTCCAGATCGACTTGCGCGGAATCGCGACCCTGCGCGTCGTACCGTCCGCGTGCAGCAGCAACCGCTTGGCGGTCCGCTCGGTGATCAGCCAGCCCTCGGGGATCCGCTGCACGTCCCACGGATGCCGGAGCCCGCCGACCATGGGGGTCACTCGCAGCTTCGTGAAGGATGTCGCGGCGGCGCGACTCTCCCGGACGGACTCCGGCTCGGCCGCGGCCGTCGAGGCCGTGGCGGTCAACGACGTCACCAGCAGGAGCAACGTCGTAGCAATGACGGCGCGGCGGCGGGCCCGGTCGCGCGCCGTCCCAGTTGCGACTCCTGCTCCGCTCACAAGCGGTCTCCTCAGCGTTCACTGGGACATGTCCGAGAGTGCGACCTCCGCAGGTGCGCCTCAAGCCCTCATAGGCCACTCGGTTCGCCGGTTATCCAGGTTATCAGGAGCGCGTCGCGCCGGCGCGTCAGCCGCGTGGGCGGGTTCTCGGATCACCGATCTGCGCGGTCCGGCGCGCCCACGGCACGACGACGTTTGCTCCCCTTCGAGCAGTCTGCTCCCCCTACAAGGGGGTGCAAACTCGCCCAAGGGGAGCAAACGTACGGCGCGGGTTGGCGAGCGAGTCAGAAGTCCGGTGAGGCTCGGCGAACCGCTGCGCGCTCGGCAACGTCTTGGGCGACGTAGCGGTGCCGCGGGAGAAGTCTGCCCAGCGGGTAGGTGCTTGCCAGCAGGTCAATGGCCTGTTCCGCATCGGTGTAGCCGAGCAGGTTGAACAGCACCGCGGCGTCGTTCAGATCGATCTCGTCGCGGGAGGCGTGCAGCTTCATGGCAAGCAGATAGCCGGGCGATGCGACCTGCACCAGGAGCCAGTCCGACTCGAACACGGTTGCCGGATGCTCGTCCTGACCGGGCAGAAACCCCTTTGCAGCATCGTTGAGCCAGTCAGGCTCCAGCCCGTGGGTCTCAGAGATTGCCGCGGCCGCTTCACGCACTTCCGGTGCTGGAACAAGCACCGCGTCCACGTCACGGGTGAGACGGTCTCGGTCGTAAGCG
Source organism: Nocardioides sp. (assembly GCA_039812025.1). GTDB lineage: Bacteria > Actinomycetota > Actinomycetes > Propionibacteriales > Nocardioidaceae > Nocardioides. The sequence continues at coordinate 39,863 of JBDHZS010000003.1, forward strand.
AGTGCCATCGCCGCCCCGCCCACGACGAAAAGCTGCGCAAGTACCCGCCTGGCGGCGAGGTGGTCGGACAGTTCTTGGAACAGCGCTCGGACGTCCTGTGCGCCGAGTTCGCCGCCGTTCCTGTTCATGCGCGGCTCAGCGACCGCTCGGTGATGAGGATGCCGCGCTGACGGAAGGCTCGGGGGCTGTCCCGGTCTGCTTCCTCGCGGAAGATCGCGGGCACAGCCGGGTACCAGCACCCGGCGCGCCGGGCAGGATCAGCGGCCCAGCCCGGGGCCTCCCACCCGTCTCGCTCCGCGAGGTGGTCTGCCAGCGCCGCGAACGCGGCATCGAGCTGCGTCGAACCCGTGGGCGCAGGTTCAGCCGCGAACACCTCGGCAGCGAGCGGCGGCCCGCCGCGCCGGAGCGTCGAGAGGTAGTCGTCGAGCGTCTGGAGGATGCCGAACCGCCAGCAAGTCTCTGCCGTGTCACCGGAGGCCAGGAGTTCGGCACAACGAGCGGCGTTGCCCGCTGCCGTGTGGAGCACGCCTACACGAGCGTCCGGCGTGTAGCTCGGGGCAGCCTGGGCACGCTCAAGCAGTGCACCGATGGAGAGCACTTCGCCTTGAAACCCCATCACGTCCCCATCCGGACTGCTGGGGAGACCCCGACTACCGCGTTTCCGCAGGTCAGGGGCTGTTTCGTGTCGGTGGGCGATACTGGGTTCGAACCAGTGACCTCTTCGGTGTGAACGAAGCGCGCTACCACTGCGCCAATCGCCCGACGCACCATCAGGTGCGGCGGCGACTCTATCCCATCGCCAGGGGCAAGCCGAAACCCAGGCGTCACGGCAGGTCCGGGATCCAGGCGAGGTGGCTCTGCAGCCACGACCAGCCGTCGTGGAGCCATCCGGGCCAGCCGAAGTTGACGACGTACAGCGTCACCCCGCCGACCAGGAGGACCGCGGCGACTGCGGTCAGGATGGTACGGCGCCGTCGTACCGCGGGATCCAGATCGCGGGCATGCTGCGCGGCACGGCGGGCCCTGTCCCTGACGCGGTGCATCAGCCGCTCGGCCCACGGCCATTCGCTGGCGAGGATCGCCAGCCCGAGCACGATCGCGACGATGCCCGGACCGGGGGTGACGATCATCACCAGGCCGGTGAGCAGCACCAGCGCGCCAATCGCGGTGACCACGATCTTGGTGATCATCCCGCTCAGCGGGTTGGCGTGCAGACGCTCGTGAAACGCCTTCAACCTGCGGAAACGCACCCTCGGAGGCGTGCTGTCGTCGGCGCTCACGTCGCCCGCGAAGGCCGTCGCGGCCCCCGCCTCCACCGTGGTCGACTCATCGGCATCCGTCTCCACCCTTCGAAGACTAGCCAGAGAACCCAGGTTTGGCGTCACACTCCCCACAGGATCCCGTCTCTTGAGTGGAACAAGCGGGGAGGGGAACCCACATGAACGGACCTGCAGTGCAGGTGCACGCGGAGGATCTGACGCTCGAGTGCGTCACGGCATCCGGGCGAGTCTGCCACCTGGAGGCGAGCTTCAGCTACGACTCGACCGACCCCTACGGGGTGACGATCGAGTTCTGCACCGGGGACACCAAGATCCCCTGGCAGTTCTCACGGGACCTGCTCGACCGGGGGCTGACGATGCCGTACGGCGACGGCGACGTCCACCTGTGGCCCAGCCTGGACTTCCAGGGTCACGCGGTGACCGTGATCGAGCTGACGTCCGACACCGGCGAGTTCCAGGCGCAGGCGCGCAGCCGCGACGTGCTGCGGTTCCTGCAGCGCAGCTACGAGATCGTGCCCGAGGGGCACGAGTCCGAGTACGTCGACATCGACGGCCTGGTCGGCGACCTGCTCGCGTCCTAGGGACCTCCTCCTACGGGTCGACGTCCTCGGCCTCGCGCCGCCGCCAGGTGGCCAGCGCATCGCGCGCGACCGGGCCGGGCGCCTCGAAGACTCGGCTGTCGAGGGCGTGGAGCGCCTGGACGTCGCGGGTGGTCGACACCAGGAACACCTCGCTCGCCTCGGCCAGCACGTCGAGGGGCTCGTCGACCTCCTTCGCGCCGTACCACTCCAGGACCAGCGCTCTCGTCACCCCGGCCAGGCAGCCGCTGGCGAGCGTCGGGGTGCGCAGCTCGCCGTCGAGGACGTAGAAGACGTTCGTGCCCGTGCCCTCGCACAGGTTGCCGGCGACGTTGGCGAAGATCGCCTCGCTCGCGCCCTGCCGCGCTGCAGCCGCCAGCGCGATCACGTTCTCGGCGTACGACGTGGTCTTGAGGCCCGCGAGCGGGCCGTGCTCGTTGCGCCGCCAGGGCACGGTGGCTGCCTTGGTGGTGGCCGGCATCGGGTCCATCGGCGCGGCGGCGACGACAAGCGTCGGCGGGTGGTCCGACCGCCCGGACCCCATCGGCGCGGGCCCGCCCGTGTAGGTGACCCTCAGCCGGCCGAGGGGCAGGTGCTGGGCGGCGAGCACGGCGGTGACGCCCTCCCGAACCCGCGCCAGATCCGGCTCAGGGAGGCCGAGGCCGGCGGCCGAGTGCTCGAGCCGCTCCAGGTGCCTGGTGAGCGCGAACGGCCGCCCGTCGAGCACCTTGACGGACTCGAACACGCCGTCGCCGACCGTGAACCCGTGGTCGCTCACAGCGATCGCCGGGCCACCCGGATCGTCGAGGATTCGTCCGTCCAGCCACACGTGCATGGCGCCACTCTAGGGACCCGCGCCGACAGGTTCGACGGACTGGGACCCCCGATTTGGCGGCCCCTGGGGCGTCGGCTAATGTTCTCGACGCACGCCCGGCCGGCAGGCGGGGACGCAAGCGGACGTAGCTCAGTTGGTAGAGCGCAACCTTGCCAAGGTTGAGGTCGCGAGTTCGAGCCTCGTCGTCCGCTCGGAGAGGTCCCTCCAGGTTTGGCCTCCAGCGGTGGGTTGGCCGAGAGGCGAGGCAACGGACTGCAAATCCGTGTACACGGGTTCAAATCCCGTACCCACCTCCAACCACCGACAACTCAACACCACGGGCGATTGGCGCAGCGGTAGCGCGCTTCCTTGACACGGAAGAGGTCACTGGTTCAAACCCAGTATCGCCCACCATTGGAAAGGGCCCTGACCTGCGAACGCAGAATCAGGGCCCTTCGTCATTGGCGGCGCGTGTCCACCATGGGGACAGCATGCCGCCCTTCGCAGCCACCGACGTACACGTTTGCTCCCTTTTGAATAGTCTGCTCCCCCTACCAAGAGGCGCAGACTATTCAAAAGGGAGCAGACGTGCCGGGAGGCTGGTCAGGTCGAAGGATCGCCTGTACCAGAGGGCGACAGGGGCAGTACGGGTCAGAAGTCATCGTCAGGCTCCTCCTTCCCCCTGGGTCTGTCCACCCGGGTCGGCAGCAGCGCCAAGCGCTCGCGTCCCTCAGCCGCAGACACGCAAGCTCTGCGCGGTCACTCTGGCAAGCGACGGGAACGCCCTGCGCCGATCGTCCGTCCAAGGAGACATGAGAGGCATGACTCGGCGGGGCGTCGTTCTGGCCGTCCTCATGTCCGGCACGCTGTGGTCCGGGTGCACCACCGATCAGGGCGTCCTGCGGAGCGGGGATTCGATCGTCCTGGTCGGCGAGATCGGCCCCGGAGACAGTGTCGCCGGAGTCGGTCTCGGCGGCACCCTCGCGATGGTCGGCGACTGCGTGGGCATCGACGAGGCCACAGTGATCTGGCCGTACGGCACCGAGATCGCCTCGAACGAGCCGCTGACGATCGACGTGCCGGGTCTGGGCCGGGTGGCGCTCGGCGATCAGGTCGACGGCAGCGGCGACGAGTACGTCGATCGCCTACCGAAGGGCATCGACTCCATCCCCGCGGGCTGCCCCGCAGAGCAGGTGTTTGCGTTCTACCCGGACGGGTAGGACGAGCCCGGGTGCGCGACGTACCGGCGCGGCGACCCGGGTCAGGTCATGCCCGTGTCGGGTCGATGGTCGGAGAGAGTTCGGCACAAAGTGCCTGGATCTCGGGGTCCGAGGCAAGGGCTCGACGGGCGCGATAGAGGCGCACCCTCGCCGTACCGGGCCGGATCCCGAGCACGACCGCGATTTCAGTGGAACTGAGCCGCTCCCACGCTGCGAGCCGCAGGATCTCGCGATCGTTCGCGGGCAGGCGCCCGAGCGCATCCGCCCGGCCGACGCCGCCCGGGTGGGCCCAGGCGTCGCAGGCGCGGGCTCGGGAAGAGCGACCAGCTTGCCGACGAGGTCGTTCTCACCTTGCCTGCGGCGATGCTCGGCCTTGAGGAGCGTGCGGGCGACACCGAAGAGCCATGCCCGCCTCAGCAACGGGGCGGGCAGGTCGGCGCGCCGGCGCCAGGCCACGACGTACACCTCGGCGACCACGTCCTCGACGTCGCCGACCGATCGTCGTCGCACATAGGCGAGTACGTCGCGCGCGGTGGCGGCGTACAACTCCTCGAACTCCGCCGCATCGATCGGGCGCGCCATCTCAGCGACCTCGACGCGGCACATCGACGTCAGCCTGCGGCAGGTCGGGCACGAGATCGGCGGTGCACCAGCCGTTGGACTCCCAGAGCACGGTTGCCACAGCGTCCGGATCACGGCCCTCGACCGCCTCGCCCAGCGGGCCCAGGTAGTAGAAGAGGCTCTCGTCGAGGTACTGGTCGACCTCCACCTTCCCGTCTTCGCCTCGCGAGCGGACCGTCTCCCATCTCCTGAACGGCTCGGGATCGATCTCGGTCACGGCCGGCCAACCGGGAGCTGCCTCGATCATCTCGATCGCCTCGGCACGGGCCGCCTCGTCGCCGTCCCGGGTCGCGGCGGCCCATTGGTTCGACCACGCGCACACCGCCGCACCCGCCACCCACGCCCGGACGGCACCGGTCGCGACGACCACGTCGTCCGCACCGCTCGCAAGACGGATCTGATCGCGCAGCGCGAACTCGCGAGCCTCGGAGCTCGGGAACGGGATCTCGGCGGTCTCCTCCGCGATCACATCCCGATAGTCCGGCGCCGCCATCCTCAGCTTCTCGCCCGGTCCACCCAGCCGAAGGTCCTCCTCATCACTCGGCCCTTCGCCGGTGCGAGCGTTGATGAGATCGGCCGCGGCAATTCCCGCGCCGCCAAGCACCGCGGCACCGACGACGGCGGCGATGCCGACGCGTACGCCGAGCCGCCGGCGATCGTGCCGCTTGGCGTCGGCGCGCAGATCCGGTACGACGCGGCTCCAGATCCGGTCGAGTTCGGCGGCCGAGGCCTCCGGCGCTTCCGGTTCGGCATCGGCCAACAGCATGTCGTGGGTATCGGTCCAAGACGGCGGGCGCATGGTTCCTCCTGCGGGTAGGTCATCCATACCTCTACATGTCTCCGGCGTTACATCGCGGTCGCCCATTGGCCCGCGCCGGGCGCTCCGGAACTGGTCTTGATTGGCAGGCCTGCTCCGCAACTGGTCTTGATTGGCACCGATTTTCGAGATTTCCCTGCCATCCAAGACCAGTTGCGAGAGCCAGGCGCCATCCAAGACCAGTTCCGGAGCCTGGGTGCCAAATGAGACCAGTTCCGAGAGCCGCGGCGGCGGCCTGGCCCGGTGCAGGGGCCATTTAGCGGCATCCAAGCAGAAGCAAGCCGACTGCAAGCCCGTCCGGCCACTGTGAGATCGCGCGTGAAGGGCACGCGCACCACACGGACGGAGAACGAGATCGTGGACACCTTCCTTCAACGGCTGGGGACCAGCAGCGCGAGGCACCCGTGGCGCGTCGTCGCCGGCTGGCTCGCCGCACTCATCGCGACCTTCGCGGTGGCCGTCGCGGCGGGCGGCCACCCGGTCGACGACTACGAACTGGCCGGATCGCCGAGCCAGGACGGCTACAACCTCCTCGAGGAGCACTTCCCGGAGCTCTCGGGCGCCTCGGCGCAGGTGATCGTCAAGACGCCCGGCGAGGCGATCCAACCCGAGTCGCTGACTCGACTGGAGCGGGAGCTCGGCGAGGTCCCCCACGTCGGCACCGTCTCGCCCGCGCGCCTCTCCCCCGACGGCGACGCGGCGCTGATCGACGTCTCCTACGACGTACCGTCGACCCACGAGGACGTCTTCGGCAACGTCGAGCCCCTCGAGCAAGCGGTCGAGCGCGCCGGGCTGGCCGACGCAGAGGTCGCCTACGGCGGCGAGGTCCCCGGCACCGTGATGACGATCGGCGGGCGGGGCGAGGTCATCGGCATCGTGGCCGCGCTGCTGCTGCTCGTGGTCGCCTTCGGCTCCCTGGTCGCGGCGGGGCTGCCGCTCCTGGTCGCGATCTTCGGCCTCGGGCTGGGCTCGGCGATCGGGATCCTGCTGAGCGCCGTCATGGACGTCAGCTCGTTCGCGCCGACCGTCGCGACGATGGTCGGCCTCGGGGTGGGCATCGACTACGCCCTGCTCCTGGTGACGCGGTACGCCGAGTACCGGCGCGCCGGGCACGAACCCGTCGACGCCGCGGGCCGGGCGACGGCGACCGCCGGACGCGCGGTCGTGTTCGCGGGCATCACCGTGCTGGTCTCGCTGCTCGGCCTCGGCCTGGGCGGGCTGAACACCTTCGAGTCGTTCGGCATCGCCACCGCGGGCACGGTCCTGGCGGTCATGGCGGCCGCGGTCACCCTGGTGCCGGCCCTGGCCCGGATCACCGACGCGCGCCTGATGCGCCGCGGCGACCGCCTCAGCCCGCGCCCGGGCTCGTTCATCGCCCGCTGGGTCTCCGGGGTCGCGCGACGCCCGGTGCTGTGGACGGTGACCGCGGCGATCCTGCTGGTCGCCCTGGCCGCCCCGTCGGTCGCGATGCGGATCTGGCCGCTGGACGCGAGCGTGGACCCGAGGGGCTCCTACACCCGCGACGCCTACGACCTCATCACCGAGGAGTTCGGACCCGGCGCCAACGGCCCGTTCCTGTTCGTCGCCGAGCAGGACGACGTGACCGCGACCGAGGCGGCGGACCTGCGCGAGAGCGTCGGCGCACACCCCGACGTCCTCGCGGTGAGCCCGGTGGAGGAGTCCCCCGACGGGGCGCTGTGGCTGTGGTCGGCCGAGTCGCGGTTCGCGCCGCAGGACGAGCGCACGCCCGGCCTGGTCGAGGAGCTGCGCGAGGGCCAGCCCGATGGCGTCATCGTGACCGGCTACGCCCCTATGCAGGTCGACCTCTCGGACGTCGTGACGGAGCGGATGTGGGTGGTCGCGGGCGTGGTCATCGCGCTGTCCCTGCTGCTCCTGACGGTGATGTTCCGGTCGGTCCTGGTGCCGGTCAAGGCCGCGTTGATGAACCTGCTGTCGATCGGTGCGGCGTACGGCGTGATCGTCGCCGTCTTCCAGACCGAGACCGGATCGGCTCTGGTGGGTCTCGACCATCCGATGGCGGTGTCGAGCTTCGTCCCGATCATCATGTTCGCGATCCTCTTCGGGCTCTCGATGGACTACGAGGTCTTCCTGCTGTCGCGGGTGCGGGAGGACTGGGTGCGCACCGGCGACGCGGCCGCCAGCGTCGTGACCGGGCTGGCCAGCACCGGCCGGGTGATCTCGTCGGCCGCGGCGATCATGGTGGCGGTGTTCGTGGGATTCGCGTTCGAGCCCACCCCGATGATCAAGATGCTCGGCCTCGGGATGGCGGTCGCGATCGCCCTCGACGCGACCATCGTGCGGCTCATCCTGGTGCCGGCGACGATGACCCTGCTGGGGCGCGCGAACTGGTGGATCCCCGGCTGGCTCGACCGGGTGCTCCCGCGCCTCGAGCACGGCGGGCCGCAGGTCCAGCCGGTGCTGGAAGCTCGCGAGCCCGTTGGCGCCTCCCGCTGACCGCGCCGCGAAGGGCTCAGAAGCCGTGGCGGGCGCGGAGGTCGCCGAGCCACTGGGCGGCCAGCGGGATCCCCCACGTCCGGCACAGCTCGACGGCTGTGTCGGCGTGGGCGGCCGCATCGTCGGGGCGGCCGGCGGCGTGGGCGCCGAGCGCGAGGAAGGCATCGACGGGCCCGGACGCCATCCCGCCGCCGGCGACGCTCGGCCGGCCCGCCGACGGCAGCAGCAGGTCGTAGGCCCGGGCGCCGAGGTCGGGCAGCTCCAGACCGGCCGCGACCTCGGCGGCCGAGCACCACTCGATGAGGGAGAACCAGCTGTCGTGGTCGAGGTCGATCGGGCGCTCCCGCAACGCCGCCCGCGCCCGGTCCTCCATCCCCCAGCGCAGGTAGTAGGCGGCGATGCCGCAGGTGCACGGGAGCGAGCTGCGCCCCAGCTCCTCGAGCGCGGCGAGGCTGAACTGGAGGTCGCGGGCCCAGAACTCGACCGACAGTACGACGCCCACGAACGCCTCCGAGCCGCGCGCCGACTGCAGCTGGTCGACGAGCGCATGCATCGTCCCCATCTGGGCGCGGGCCGCCTCGAGGTCCCCCTGCAGCGCCAGCCACGGCGCCTCGAGGCTGAAGAGCGCCAGCTGGGCGTGGGGCAGCCGGAGCCGCTCGGCGTCGGGGCGCACGGCCGCGATCTCGGCGCTCATCTCGGCGACCATGCCCAGCTCGCCGAGGACACCGACGCGGGCGATGGCCGCCCTGACGATCGCCTCCGGCTCGCCGAGGGCCCGCGCGAGCCGGACCGCCTCGTCGGCCGCGTCGAGGCGCTCGACGGGCGTCCGGGCGGACCAGAGCGCGTGGCCGGTCATCATCGCCGCGTCGAACATCAGCGCCTCGTCGCCCAGCTCGCGCGCGGTCGCGGTCGCCTCGTCGACGAGAGCACGCCGGGTCGCGACGGGATCGACGTAGTAGGTCTCGCAGGCCAGCGAGAGCAGGCACCGCACGCGCAGCGCGTCGACCCGCGGCAGGCCGTCGAGCGCGGCCCGTAACGCCCGGACGACGACCTCATCGACCGTGCCGTGCTCCAGAGAGAACCAGACCGCGCCGTACGACGGGAGCATCGCCGCCGCGCCGACCCGCTCCGGCGCGGCCTCGGGCCCGAGGACGTCCAGGATCCGGTGCGTGGTCGTCCGTACGTCGTGCCAGGTGCCGGCGCGCTGCTGGGCCCGGGCGAGCGCGGTGAGCACCGCCTCGCGGTCCTCGACGGTCGCCCCCGCGTCCCGCTCGAGCGCGTCGAGGGAGGCCTCGAGCAGCTCGACCGCGCCGGCGTGGTCGC
>JBDHZS010000004.1:0-47755 GCA_039812025.1 Nocardioides sp.
GCGGCTCCGGGACCGGCTCGACGACTGCATCGGCTGCGGCTGCCTCTCGCTGCGCAGCTGCGGCCTGTCCAACCCGGGCGACCGCGCCGCCGCGCACGGGCCCGGCGCCGTCCACCTCGATCCCGAGGCCGACGGACGCCTCGCGTTGGCCACCCGCCCCGGCGGCCCGCGGTGACGCCGGTCGGCGACCGCCCGCTGCTCGCCGAGCTGGCCCGGCGGCGCGGGATCGCGGTCGAATACTGGGACTGGCAGGGCCACCATCGGGTCATCTCCGCCGAGACGATCGTCGCCGTGCTCCGCGCGTTCGGCGTCGAGGCCGGGACCGACGAGGACGCTGAGGCGGCGTTGCGGGAGGCCGAGCTGAGCGGGTGGCGGCGGATGCTGCCCCGCGTCCTGATCGGTACGACGGGCGAACAGGTCATCCTCGACGTACACGTCCCCCACGGCGACCCCCTCACCGTCGAGGTGCTCGCCGACGACGGCACCGCCTGGCCCGCGACCCAGCTCGAGCACCACGAACCGCCCCGCTGGGTGGGCGAGCAGCTCACCGGCGAGGCACGGTTCGCGCTGCCGGCCGACCTGCCGCCCGGCTACCACACGGTCCGCGCCGGTTCGCCCTCCGGCGACGCCGAGTGCCTGCTGGTCGTGGCGCCGCCGCGGCTCGACCTCGACTCGCTGCCGGCCGGCCAGTCGTGGGGCCTGATGGCGCAGCTCTACTCGGTGCGCTCGCGCGGCTCCTGGGGGCTCGGCGACTTCGCCGACCTGGCCACCCTCGGACGGTACGGCGCTGGCGCCGGAGCCGAGTTCGTGCTGGTCAACCCCCTGCACGCCGGCGATCCGGTGCCGCCGCTGCAGAACTCGCCGTACCTCCCGACCTCTCGCCGCTTCCTCAACCCGATCTACATCCGGGTCGAGGACGTCCCCGAATACGAAGGCCTCGATCGCAAGGTCCGGCGCCGGATCAAGAAGGCGGCCGCCCCGCTCCTCGCGGCCGACACGCGCGCCGACCTGCTCGACCGGGACGCGACCTGGGCCGCGAAGCTCGAAGCCCTCCACCTCGTGTACGACGTGCAACGAACCCGGCCCAGGCAGGCCGAGTTCGACAGGTTCAAGGCAGAGCACGGCGACTCCCTGCGCAGATTCGCGACGTGGTGTGTGCTGAGCGAGCAGCTACAGGGCGCCCCGTGGCCCGAGGGGTACGAAGACCTGGAAAGCCCCGCGGTCGAAGAGTTCACGGCGAGGCAGGAAGACCGCATCGACTTCCACGCCTGGCTGCAGTGGGTCGCCGACGACCAGCTGGCGGCGGCCCACGCGGCGGCGCGGAAGTCGGGCATGGCGGTCGGCGTGATCACGGACCTGGCGGTCGGCGTGCACCCGTCGGGCGCGGACGTGTGGGCCCTCGGCCCGGCGCTGGCCCGGGGCGTCTCGGTGGGCGCGCCGCCGGACCCGTTCAACCAGCTCGGCCAGGACTGGAGCCAGCCGCCGTGGCGCCCGGACGGGCTCGCGGAGCTGGGCTACGCGCCGTACCGGGAGATGCTCCGCACCGCGCTCCGGCACGCGGGCGGCCTGCGGATCGACCACGTGATGGGCCTCTTCCGGCTCTGGTGCATCCCGCACGGCGCGACGCCGGAGGAGGGCACGTACGTCTACTACGACCACCACGCGCTGGTGTCGATCCTGCTGCTCGAGGCGCACCGCGCGGGCTGCCTGGTGATCGGCGAGGACCTGGGCGTGGTGGAGCCGTGGGTGCGCGACTACCTGGCCGAGCGCGGGATCTGCGGGACGTCGATCCTGTGGTTCGAGGTCGACGGCGGGCGGTCCCGGCCCCCCGAGGCGCTGCGCGAGCTGTGCCTGGCCACCGTCACCACGCACGATCTGCCGCCGACCGCCGGCTACCTCGCGGGCAGCCATGTGCGGCTCCGCGACGAGCTCGGGCTGTTGACCCGGCCGCTGGCCGAGGAGCTCGCCTTCGCCGAGGAGGAGCGCGCCGGCTTCCTCGAGCTGCTCCGCGAGCGCGGGCTGATCGGGCACGACTCGACCACTCAAGGGACCGTCGAGGCGCTGCACGTGCTGCTCACCCGGGCGCCGTCGCGGCTGCTCGGCGTGATGGTCTCGGACCTGGTCGGGGACGTGCGGACCCAGAACCAGCCGGGCACCGACCAGGAGTACCCCAACTGGCGCGTTCCCCTCACCGGGCCCGACGGGGAGCCGGTGCTCGTGGAGGACCTGGCCGCCCACCCGGCCGCCGAGAGCCTGGTCACAGCGCTTCGCCGCGGCGTACCCGGTCACTAGAGTCGCAGGCATGGCCCTGCGCATCCTCGCCAGCCCGCCGGACCCCGCGCTGCTCGGCCTGCCATGGCACCTGCCGCTCGCGGAGTGGCCCGAGGAGCACCTCGTCCCGCTGCCGCGCGGGCTGTCGCGGCACGTGGTGCGGATCGTCCGGGTCGGCGAGACGATCTACGCGGTCAAGGAGACGGTGGAGGAGATCGCCTTCCGCGAGTACGGGCTGCTGCGCGACCTGCGGCGCCTCGACCTGCCCTCCGTCGTCCCCCAGGCGGTCGTGACCGGACGGCGTACCCACAAGTCCGCCAAGGGTGTCCCGCTGCCATCGGCCCTGGTCACCCGCCACCTCGCCTACTCCCTGCCCTACCGGTCGCTCTTCGCGCACGGGCACTCCGCGGCCAGCCTGCCGCCGCTGATCGACGCGATCGCCGTGCTGCTGGTGCGGCTCCACCTGGACGGCTTCTACTGGGGCGACGTGTCGCTGTCCAACGTCCTCTTCCGGCGCGACGCGGGCGCCTTCGCGGCGTACCTGGTCGACGCCGAGACCGGCGAGCTGCGGGGCGAGCTGTCGCCGCGGCTGCGCGAGTACGACGTCACGGTCGGCTGCGAGAACATCTTCGCCGAGCTGCTCGACCTGCAGGCCGGGGGTGCGCTAGCGATGGAGGTCGAGCCCGAGGAGATCGTCGAGGATCTGCGTGCTCGTTACGAGACGCTGTGGGCCGAGCTCACCGGCGAGGAGCGGTTCGGGGCGCAGGAGATGTGGCGGGTCAACGAGCGGATCGAGCGGCTCAACGATCTCGGCTTCGACGTCGAGGAGCTCGACATGATCACCGACTACGACGGGGACGAGATCGTGATCCGGCCCCGCGTCGTCGAGCAGGGCCACCACCGCCGCGAGCTGCAGTCGCTCACCGGCCTGGGCGTCGAGGACAACCAGGCGCGGCGGCTCCTCAACGACCTCGCGGCCTACACCGCGAGCCGGGGTCTCGGCCGCGAGCACCGGCAGGTCGTCGCCGGCCGCTGGATGCACGAGGTCTTCGAGCCGATCCTCGCGCTGGTGCCGCCCGAGGCGCGCGGCAAGCTCGAGCCGGCCGAGATCTTCCACGAGATCCTGGTCCACCGGTGGTACCTGTCGGAACAGGCCGGTGCCGAGGTTGACATCTTCGAGACCGCCGAGGACTACATCGCCCACGTCCTCGCCGCCAAGCCCGACGAGGCCCTCACCCCTCCGGTCCCCGGGCTCGCGGACCTGGACTGACTGCCCGTCGTACCGACCCCGCCGCACCGGCCCCACCCCCACCCCGCCCCTTGCCGAGTGCGGGATTTGTGTCGTTCTGGGCCGCTATACCGACACCAATCCCGCATTCGGCAGGGCACGGTGGGGGGTGGCTCGCTACGATGCGCCATGCCTTCCCCCACGACACCACCCAGCCTCCGCATCGCGGCGGCTGTGGCACTCGGTACGGCGCTGCTCGACATCGCCATCCTCGCCGTCCTCCATGTGGCCCAGCCCGGCGTCAGCCCGGTGACCGAGCCGACCAGCAACTACGCCAACGGCACCCTGGGCGTCCTCTCGCAGGTGGCGACCTTCGCCGTCGGGGCGGGCGGGGTCGCGCTGGCCGTCGCGCTGCGGCCCTACGCGCTCCAGGGCCGGGCGAAGGTCGCGTGGGTGCTGCTGATGATGTTCGCCCTCGCGAAGCTGCTCCAGGCGTTCTTCGTCATCGACCCGTCCGGGGAGGCGACGACCTCGGGAGCGGTGCACAACCTGGCCGGCAACCTCGCCTTCTTCCTGCTGCCGATCGCCGCGGTGCGGCTTGGCTCCGAGGTCACGTTCGAGACCGATCGCCGGGCGCCGCAGATCGTCGCCTGGGTGCTCGCGGCGGCCACCGTGCTGACACTCCTCGCCGTGCCGGCCGACCTGTTCGGGATCGCGCAGCGGGCCTACCTGCTCGTCGCCGACGTCTGGGTCGCCGTGACCGCGCTGGCCCTGCTCGGCATCGGGAAACCCACCCCCGCCCGACGATAGTCCGGCGGGGGTATGCGGGGGCGGACTACCCGGTGGCGCGGCGCTTCTTCCCGGCGGCGGGAGGCGTCGTTGACGCCGGGCGCACGCCGCCCAGCTCGAGGCCGGTCCAGGCAGAGGCCTCCATGGTGCCGTTGGTCTGCACCATGACCGACTGGATGCCGGCGGGCCGCCCGTCGCGGTAGGTGATCAGGCTGACCTCGGCGGGCCGCCGCGGCTTCGACCCGACGGCGAGCGCGTACGCCGCACCACCCGTCGTACCGGTGGTGTAGGTGTAGCCCACCCGGCCATTCTCGCCGGCGACGCGCTCCGGCCCGACCCGGACGTGCAGGTGGCCGCCGAGCACGAGGTCGACGCACCCGCGGCGCAGCGCCTCGCGGCCGAGGCTGGCGTCGTGCACCAGGATCGTGGTGACCCGCTCGCCGGCCTCACAGGCGGTGTCGGCGAGCTCGCTGCGCACGGAGTCGTAGGGCTTGCCGGCCTCCTCGCGCCAGTTCCCGAGCCCGCTGCTGCGCGGGTCGTCCACCCCGAGCAGCCGGGTGCCGCCCGGGCCGTCGACCACCGAGCCGTCGAGCATCGTCCAGCCCCGATCCGCGAGCGTGTCGCGCACGTAGCCGCCGTGGTCGTGGTTGCCGGCGACGCCGTACCGCGGCCAGTCCTCGAACACCGTCGACACCGAGTCCAGCGAGAACGCCTCCCACGGCTCGCCGGTCGAGGTGTCGTCGCCGGCATTGAAGACCGCCGTCGCCCCGCCCGCCTCGCCGATCGCGCGCGCAACCGGGTCCATGCCGATGTTGTCGTGCCGGTCGGAGATGAGGAGTACGACGGTCTCGCCGGCCCGCGGCCGCCGCAACTCCAGCCCCCGGGCGGTCTCGACGGCGCCGCTGTAGAACTCCTTGCTCCGCGCGTAGGTGTCGATCGCACTCTCGACGAGCCGCCGCGTCTGCTCGGTCGCCGCGTTGCCCCGGATCTCGACCGAGTCGAGGTCGGCGGGGATCGGCACCTGCGGCCCGAGCGCCTCGCCGAGCGGGACCCAGTCATCGGTGGAGTCGGCGGAGCCGGCGGACTGGTCGAGCGCCGGATCCCGCGTCCAGGGCTGCCAGGCGAGCAGCCCGGCGAGCACGATGACCGCGAGCGCGGCGATCCCCCAGGGCCGCCGGGCCCGCCGCCACATCTCGGCCAGGCCGGCGCGGCCGGCGAGCAGCCACAGCCCGACCGGCACCAGCGCCAGCGCACCGCCGCGCAGCGCCGAGTCCCGCGCCAAGTCAACCAGCGCATCGCGGACCAACTGGATCTGCCCGGCGGGCTGGCTGGCGATGAACGCGTACCGCTCGAGCAGCTCGGCCAGCGACGTCGCCTCGGTGCTGCCGAGCCGGATCTCGACGCCGATCCGGCCGGAGGTCTCCATGCGTACGTCGGGCAGCAGCGCGCCGGTGCGCACCAGCACCTCACCGCCCAGGACCGGCCGCACCTCGGCGGTGTGGCTGGCGATCGTGACCTCGCGCCAGCCGTTGAAGAAGAAGGCGGCGGCACAGACCGCGGCGAGCACGAACCAGCAGCTCGCCAGCGCGGCCGCGGCCAGCACACGGCGTACCGGCTGACGCATGGCGCCCAACCTACCTAGCCGCTGTGAGCGCGGGGTCCGTTCCGGCAAGTACGACGGCAACTACGACGGTGACTCTGCCTGGGCGGCCCGGGCCTGGGCGACGGCGTAGAGCGCGACCGAGGCGGCGACGCCGGCGTTGAGCGACTCGACCGGGCCGGCCATCGGGATCGACACGAGCGCGTCGCAGGTTTCGCCGACCAGCCGGCCGAGGCCGTCGCCCTCGGAGCCGACGACGATGACCAGCGGGCCGGTGGCCAGGCCGTCGGGGGCGGCGAGCTCGGGCAGCGACAGGCCGCCGCCGGCGGCGAGGCCGACCACCATGCAGCCGGCCTCCTGGTAGGCGCGCAGTTGGCGCACCAGGTTGACCGCCTGCGCGACCGGGATCCGGGCGGCGGCGCCCGCGGAGGTCTTCCAGGTGGAGGCGGTCATCCCGGCGGCTCGCCGCTCGGGTACGACGACCCCGTGGCCCCCGAACGCGGCGGCCGAGCGCACGACGGCGCCGAGGTTGCGCGGGTCGGTGACGGAGTCGAGGGCGACGATCAGGGGCGGCGTGCCGTCCTCGAGCGCGCGGTCGACCAGGTCGTCCGGGTGGGCGTATTCGTAGGCGGGGATCCGGGCGGCCAGGCCCTGGTGCACCGCGCCGCCGGTGAGCCGGTCGAGCTCGGAGCGGGTGACCTCGAGCAGCGGCAGCCCCGCCTCGGCGGCGACCTTGAACGCCTCCCGCAGCCGGCCGTCGCGCTCGGCGCCGGTGGCGACGTACACCGCCGTCACCGGGACCCCCGCCCGCAGCGCCTCGACGACCGGGTTGCGGCCGGCGACCCACTCGGCGTCGGAGGTCCTGGTACGACGCGACTTGCTCTGCCTCCCTCGATCCTCCGAGGCCTCCCGGGCGCGGTGGGCCTTGTGGTAGGGCCGGTCGGCGGCCTTGGGGGTCGGGCCCTTGCCCTCGAGGCCGCGGCGGACGCGGCCGCCCGACCCGGCGGCCGGCTTCTTGGAGGACTTGCGGATCGCGCCGCGGCGCTGGGAGTTCCCGGCCATCACAGGCTCCACTTCGGTCCGGCGGGCGTGTCCTCGATCTCGACGCCGACCTCGTTGAGGCGGTCGCGGATCGCGTCGGCGCGCGCCCAGTCCCTCGCCGCGCGGGCCTCGGCGCGCTCGGTCAGCAACCCGCCGACCAGCGCGTCGACGACGCCGCGGAGCCGCTCGTCGCCCGCCGCGGCCGACGGCCACGCCGGGTCGGCCGGATGGATGCCGAGGACGTCGAGCATCGCGGTGACCTCGCCGAACCGGGCGGCGAGCTCCGGCCCGCCGTCGGCCAGCAGCCGGTTGCCGTCGCGGACCACGTCGTGGATCACCGCGACCGCCGCGGGGGTGCCGAGGTCGTCGTCCATCGCCGCCACGAACGACTCGGGCAGCCGGGCCGACCACTGGGTCACCGCCGCGGCGGCGCGCTCCAGGAAGCCCTCGATCCGGCGGTACGACGCAGCCGCCTCGTCCAGCGCCTCGAACGAGAACTCGACATGCGAGCGGTAGTGCGCGCCGACGAGGTAGTAGCGCAGCTCGACGCCCCGGACCTCCTTGAGGACCTCGGGGATCAGCATCGAGTTGCCGAGCGACTTCGACATCTTCTCGCCGGAGGTCGTGATCCACGCGTTGTGCAGCCAGTACGACGCGAAACCGCGCCCCGCGGCCCGCGACTGCGCCTGCTCGTTCTCGTGGTGCGGGAAGCGCAGGTCGACGCCGCCGCCGTGGATGTCGAACGCGGGCCCGAGGTATTTGCCCGCCATCGCCGAGCACTCGATGTGCCAGCCGGGCCGGCCGCGGCCCCACGGCGACGGCCAGGACGCGGTCGCCGGCTCGGTCTCGGGCTTGTGGCCCTTCCACAGCGCGAAGTCGCGCGGGTCCCGCTTGCCGCGCGGGTCGGCGTCGCCGGCGGGCTCCATGTCCTCGATCCGCTGCCGGGTCAGCTCGCCGTACGACGGCCAGGAGCGCACGTCGAAGTAGACGTCCCCAGAGCCGTCGCCGGCCGGGTAGGCGTGGCCCGCCTCGATGAGCTCGCCGATCAGCTCCAGGATCTCCGGGACGTGCCCGGTCGCGGCCGGCTCGTAGGTCGGCGGCAGCACGTTGAGCGAGGCCAGGGCCCGCTCGAGGTCGCGCTGCTTGGCCTGGGCGAGGGCATACCAGTGCACGCCCTGCTCCTCGGCCTTGGCGAGGATCTTGTCGTCGATGTCGGTGACGTTGCGGATGAAGTCGACGTCGTACCCGCGCGCCTCGAGCCAGCGGCGCAGCACGTCGAAGTTGACCGCGCTGCGGGCGTGGCCGACGTGCGGCTCGGACTGGACGGTCAGGCCGCAGACGTAGACGCTCGCCCTGCCCGGTCGCAGGGGCACGAAGTCGCGGACTTCGCGGGCGGCGGTGTCGTGGAGCCTGAGGGTCACCCGGGCGATTCTATTTGCACCCCGGTCGCGCCTCCGATTCCGCGGCCCCTGTCGGGTCCTTGGTGCGGCATGATGCCTCGCGTGACTACACCCCGGATCGGGATCGGCACCGACGTCCACCGCCTCGACCCCGGCGTCCCGCTGCACGTGGCCGGGCTCGCCTGGCCGGGCGCCCCGGACGGTCTGGCCGGGCACTCCGACGGCGACGTGGCGGCGCACGCGGCGTGCGACGCGCTCTTCTCCGCGGCGGGCCTGGGCGACCTGGGCAGCAACTTCGGTACGGCGGAGCCCGAGTGGGCCGGGGCCTCGGGCGCCACCCTGCTGGCGGAGGCGGCGCGGCGGGTCCGGGCGGCTGGCTTCGAGATCGGGAACGTCGCGGTGCAGGTCATCGGCAACGTGCCCAAGATCGGTCCGCGCCGGGCGGAGGCGGCTGCTGCGCTCGGCGCGGCGGTCGGCGCGCCGGTCTCGGTGACGGCGACGACGACCGACGGGCTCGGGCTGACCGGGCGCGGCGAGGGCGTGGCGGCCATCGCGACGGCGCTGATCTGGGCCGCCTCATGACCAACCCCCCGAACCCGCCGAGTCGGCTCATCTTTGCACCAGAAACACGCCGAGTCGGCTCTAAAGTGCACGACAAACACGCCGAGTCGGCGCATCTTGACGCGTCGGCCGCGGCGATCGTCGTACTCGGCGCCGGCAGCGGGAGCCGATCGGGGCAGTCGGGCAACAAGGTGCTCGTGCCGCTCGGCGGGGTGCCGGTGCTGGCCCGGTCGGTCGTCACGGCACTCTCGGTGGCCGAGGTCGCCGCGGTGGTCGTGGTGGCCCGGCCGGGAGAGGAATCCCTGGTGGCCTCGTCGCTGACTCCCCATCTCGGCTCGCGGGAGGTGCTGCTCGTGGCCGGTGGCGCGACCCGGCACGACTCCGAGTGGGCCGCGCTGCAGGTGCTGGCGCCCCGGATCGAGGCCGGCGAGATCGACGTGGTCGCGATCCACGACGGGGCCAGGCCGCTGGCGCCCGTGCCGTTGTACGGCGCCACGATCGCCGCCGCCCGTCGGGTGGGCGGTGCGTTGCCCGTCGTACCGGCTCCGGGGCTGATCGGCCGCGACGGCGTCCCGGTCACCGAGGCGGCGGGCGCCGTGCAGACGCCCCAGGCGTTCCGCGCCCCCGAGCTGCTGGCCGCCTACCGCGCAGCGGCTGCCGCCGGCTGGCGCGGCACCGACACCGCCGCCTGCCTCGAGTGGTTCGGGGCGACCGCCGATCCGGGAGCCGAGCCGACCGCCGAGCCGGGAGCTGGGGGCGGCATCTCCATCGCCGCAGTCCCAGGCACGCCGCTGAACCTCAAGGTCACCTTCGGTGAGGACTTCGCCGCCGCCGAGGCGCTCCTCCCCCGAGTCGGCTCGTAAGTGCACTCAAATCCCGCCGAGTCGGCGGATCCGTGCACGCTCAGGACGCCGAGTCGGCGCATCCGTGCACCCCAAACACGCCGAGTCGGCGCAAACATGCGCGGTCATCCACAGGCGGATGCGCGCGGCTGTGGAGAACCATGCACTTTAGCGCCGACTGGGCGTGTTTCACGTGCACCTTTGCGCCGACTGGGCGTGTTTCACGTGCACCTTTGCGCCGACTGGGCGTGTTTCACGTGCACCTTTGAGCCGACTCGGCGCGTTTCACGTGCACCTTTGAGCCGACTCGGCGTCAGGTGAGGAGGGCCAGGTCCTCGAGGCCGGCGATCCGGCGCGCGGAGGCGGGCGCGGTCAGCCAGACCGCGCCCCGGCCGGAGGATGCATCGGACGAAGCCGCCGCGGCGGCATCGTGAGCCAGCAGCGCGGAAACGAGCGCAGTGAACGGCGCGTCCAAGGGCGGCAACGAGGTCCACGCGGCGACGACCCGCGGCGGAAGCACGACGGGCGAGGCCGCCGCCCACAGCTGGTCCCGATCCAGGGTGCGCCCGACGAGCGACAGCGAGGACGGCGAGGGACCGGGCACCAGCTCCTTGACAGTGTCGGTGACGGGCCGGACGCCGACGACGATCGCGTCGGCGTCCATCGCCTCGGCGACGCACCGCGCCAGGAAGTCCGGCGGCGTCGCGGGGCACAGCGGGTCGTGCAGCACCACGGGCTCGTCGTACGCCGTCACCGCGTCGACGATCGTCCACCAGCCGCGACCGGGATCGACAGTGGTGACGCCGGCGGCCTGGAGCGCCCAGGCGGCACACGCGACCAACGGCTCGCCGTGCAGCAGGGCGAAGGGCAGCGACCCGCGTCCACCGTCGAGGACGATGCCCAGCGCGGGCCGCGGCTCGGGATCGAAATCAAACAGGGAGTCGTCCCAGTCGATCAGGACGCGAGCACCTCGTCGAGGATCGCCTCGGCCTTGTCCTCGTTGGTCTTCTCTGCGAGCGCCAGCTCGGAGACCAGGATCTGGCGGGCCTTCGCAAACATCCGCTTCTCACCCGCGGACAGGCCGCGGTCCTTGTCGCGCCGCCACAGGTCGCGCACGACCTCGGCGACCTTGATGACGTCGCCGCTGTGCAGCTTCTCCATGTTCGCCTTGAAGCGCCGCGACCAGTTGGTCGGCTCTTCGACATGGGAGGCGCGAAGCACGTCGAAGACGCGGTCGAGCCCTTCCTTGTCCACCACGTCGCGCACCCCGACGAGGTCGAGGTTGCAGGCGGGCACGCGGACTACGAGGTCCTGCTGGGCCACGATCCGAAGGACGAGATACTTCCGGTCCTCACCTTTGATCTTCCGCATCTCGATGTCCTCGATGACTGCGGCCCCGTGATTGGGGTAGACGACCGTTTCGCCGACCGTGAATGCCATATGTTCAGTTCCCCTTCCTCAGGGTGACAAGTCTAACACGGATCCGCAGCGTTCTCTAACGCGTTTGCGCAGGTCAGCGGCCTGTTCCCAGCTTGACAGAATCCCCTTCGTGTGGTGGCGCGGCGCCGTACGACGCCCTCGAGACCCCCTTCGAAGGCCCCCAACGCGCCGCCGTACGACGCGGCAACAGGCCCCGGAGACGCGACCGTCGGCACCGAGAACCCGGATCTGGGCGGGCGCACCCACAACGGCCGGGCGAGAGACGCTAGGGTGCTCACATGCAGCTGCGACGTCCGGCGCTGGTGGCCAGCGCCATGGTTCTCTCCATTGCCCCACTCGCCGGGTGTGCGAGCGACGTGGACTGGGCATCCGAGCGCGAGTACACCCAGGCCGCCGGCGCCAACGACAGGGACGGCGACGTCGACGTGCTCAACGCGCTGATCGTCTCGGCCGAGCCCGGCAAGGGCACGGTCTACACGGCGCTGGTCAACAACCTGAGCGACGCCGACGCCCAGCTGATCTCGATCACGGCGGTGGACGGCGCGGCGACCTTCGAGTTGGAGGAGCCGATCGAGATCCCGGCCCGCGGCATCGCGAAGGTCGAGGACTCCGGCGTCACGGCGACCGGTGACTTCGAGGCCGGCCAGGTGGTCGATGTGACCTTCGCCTTCGAGGGCGCCGAGCCGGTGACGATCGGGGTCCCGGTGATGCCCGCGACCCACGAGTTCGAGGGTCTGGACGAGTCGTGACCTACACGCTGGTGCTACTCCGGCACGGTGAGAGCGACTGGAACGCCAAGAACCTCTTCACCGGCTGGGTGGACGTGCCGCTGACCGACCGCGGCCGGGACGAGGCGGTCCGCGGCGGCCGGCAGCTGGTCGAGGCCGGGATCCTCCCCGACGTCGTCCACACCTCGCTGCTGCGCCGCGCGATCAACACCTCCGCGCTCGCGCTCGACGCCGCCGACCGGCACTGGATCGACGTCAAGCGGAGCTGGCGCCTCAACGAGCGGCACTACGGCGCGCTGCAGGGCAAGGACAAGAAGCAGACGCTGGAGACCTACGGCCAGGAGCAGTTCATGCTCTGGCGCCGCAGCTTCGACACGCCGCCGCCCCCGATCGCGGACGACGACGAGTTCTCCCAGGCGGGCGACCCGCGGTACGCCGACCTCGGCGACGAGATGCCGCGGACCGAGTGCCTCAAGGACGTCATCACGCGGATGCTGCCCTACTGGGACGGCCCGGTCAGCGCCGACCTGCGCGCCGGGAAGACGGTGCTCGTCGCCGCCCACGGCAACAGCCTGCGCGGCATCGTGAAGCACCTGGACCAGATCTCGGACGAGGACATCGTCGGGCTCAACATCCCGACCGGGATGCCGCTGGTCTACCGCCTCGACGAGGAGCTGCGGCCGCTCGTGCGCGGCGGAGAGTACCTCGACCCCGAGGCGGCCGCCGCCGCTGCGGCCGCGGTCGCCAGCCAGGGTCACTGACCCGTCGTACGGCGCGACGGCCCTCCCCTGCCCGCTTGCGTCATACGAACCGCGGGCGGTTGGCCTCCTTCCGTATGACGTTCCAGGGGACCCCCGCACAACGTCATACGAACCGGAGGCAACAGGCCACCGTTCGTATGACGCAACGGCGGGGCCACGACGCGGTGAGAGCAGTGAACGCGCGGTGAACACTGCCCACGCGGGGAGACCCGCGCGAGGCGAGTGCGTACGATCGAACCCGTGGACACCACCCCCCAGGTCGTCCTGGCCATGCTGCTCGGAGGGCTGGTCGTGGGCGGCGCGGTCTTCGCCTGGGCGATCAGCGATCGGCAGCAGCGGCGATCTCCGCCCACCCCGCCCCCCGCCGTACCCCCCGGCGTCGCCGGCGTCCTCTCCGTCCTCCGCTCCTCGGCGGTGGTGATCGACACCGACGACCGGGTGCTGAAGGCCTCGGCGCCGGCGTATGCCTACGGTCTGGTCGCGGGCCAGGAGCTGGCGTCCCCCCAGCTCCTGGCGCTGGTGCGCAAGGTCCGCCGCGACGGCCAGATCCGCGAGGCCGACCTGACGCTGACCCGCGACGGGCTGCAGACCCGGAGCCTCACCGCCCGGGTCGCGCCGCTGTCGACCACGCAGGTGCTGGCGCTGGTCGAGGACCGCACGCGCGAACGACGCGTGGAGGCGATCCGCCGCGACTTCGTCGCCAACGTCAGCCACGAGCTCAAGACCCCCGTCGGCGCGATCCGGCTGCTCGCCGAGGCGGTGGGCGACGCGGCGGACGATCCCAAGGCGGTACGACGCTTCAGCAACCGGATGCTCACCGAGGCCGATCGCCTCTCGCGGCTGGTGCAGCAGGTGATCGAGCTGACCCGGCTGCAGGGCGACGACGCGGTCGAGGCGCCCGAGGACGTCGCGATCGACGACGTGATCGCGATCGCGGTGGACACGAGCGCGATCGACGCCGACGCCAAGGACGTCCGGCTGCTCACCGGCGGCGTGCGGGACCTCTACGTGTGGGGCAGCCGCGACCAGCTCACGGCGGCGCTCAGCAACCTGGTCGCGAACGCCGTCGCCTACTCCGAGCCGGGCGGCACCGTGGTCGTCAACAGCCGGCTCGCCGCGGATCAGGTGGAGATCTCGGTCATCGACCGCGGGGTCGGCATCCCCGCCGCGGAGATCGACCGGATCTTCGAGCGCTTCTACCGCGTCGACCCGGCGCGGCAACGCTCCACCGGCGGCACCGGCCTCGGGCTGTCGATCGTCAAGCACGTGGCGGCCAGCCACGGTGGCGACGTCCGCGTGTGGTCGGTGGAGGGCCGCGGCTCGACGTTCACCATCGCGCTCCCGCGGCACCAGCCGCCCGCCGCCGTTCCGTCGGTTCCGCCCACCATCGTGCAGGAGGTCAGCCCGTGACCCGGGTCCTTGTCGTCGAGGACGAAGAGAGCTATAGCGAGGCGCTGGCCTACATGCTCCGCAAGGAGGGGTTCGAGGTCGCGGTGGCCGCGACCGGCCCCGAGGCGCTGACGGAGTTCGACCGCCACGGCGCCGACATCGTCCTGCTCGACCTGATGCTGCCGGGGATGCCGGGCACCGAGGTGTGCCGGGTGATGCGCCAGACCTCCAACGTGCCCGTGATCATGGTGAGCGCCAAGGACGACGAGGTCGACAAGGTGGTCGGGCTGGAGTTGGGCGCCGACGACTACGTCACCAAGCCCTACTCGCCCCGCGAACTCGTCGCGCGGATCCGCGCGGTGCTGCGCCGCGGCGTGGAGCCCGACCCGACGCCGTCGCGGCTGGAGGCGGGGCCGGTCCAGATGGACGTCGACCGCCACGTGGTCACCATCCGGGGCGCGGAGACCCGGCTGCCGCTCAAGGAGTTCGAGCTGCTGGAGCTCTTCCTCCGCAATCCCGGCAGGGTGCTCACCCGCGGCGTGCTGATCGACCGCATCTGGGGGTCGGACTACGTCGGCGACACCAAGACCCTCGACGTCCACGTCAAGCGCCTGCGCGCCAAGCTCGAGCCGGACCCGTCCGAGCCCCGCTACCTCGTCACGGTCCGGGGCCTGGGCTACAAACTCCAGGTCTAGGTCGTGCCCTAGATTGCTCCGGTGACCGAGCCCGCCGCACCCTTCTCAGACCGGGCGGTCGAGGGCCCCTCGCACCGGCTGCTGCCCCTCGTCGCCGTCGGCGTCACGATGGTGTTCTGGGCGTCGGCGTTCGTGGCGATCCGGTATCTCGCCGACGACATCAGCCCCGGCCCGCTCTCCCTCGCGCGGATCACGGTGGCCGCGCTGGCGCTCACCGCGGTCGCGCTGACCCAGCCGCGGGTGCGCCCGACCCGCCGCGAGTGGCTGACGATCGGCGCGATCGGGGTGCTCTGGTACGCCGTCTACCACATCGCGCTCAACGCCGGCGAGCACCGCGTCGACGCCGGCACCGCGGCGATGCTGCTGCAGGTCTCGCCGCTGCTGATCGCGCTGGCGGCCGCGTGCTTCCTGGGCGAGCGGTTCACGCTGCCGCTGGCCGCCGGGCTCGTGCTGGCCTTCTCCGGGGTGGTGTTGATCTCGCTCTCCGACACCCCCGGCGGCGGGCCCGACCTGTGGGGCGTGGTGTTGTGCCTGGTCGCAGCCGCGTCGTACGTCATCAGCGTGATCCTGCAGAAGCCGGTCATGCGGCGGATCCCGGCGGTGCAGCTGACCTGGCTGGCGTGCGTGGTCGGGGCGATCGTGCAGGTGCCGTTCGCGCCGGCGCTCGTCGCGGAGGTGAGTGCGGCGCCGGTCTCGTCGTCGCTATGGCTGCTCTATCTGGGGCTCTTCCCGACCGCGCTGGCCTTCACCACCTACGGCTACGCGCTCACCCACATGTCGGCGAGCAGCCTCGGCGTGACGACGTACCTCGTCCCTCCGATCACGATCGTGCTGAGCTGGCTGTTCCTCGGCGAGGCGCCTCCGGCGCTGGCGTACGTCGGCGGCGCGCTAGCGCTGATCGGTGTCGCCGTCGCCCGCACTCCCCCGAGTCGGCTCAAAGATGCACGAAAATAGCGCCGAGTCGGCGCATCTGTGCACGCAGAACCCGCCGAGTCGGCTCATCTGTGCACCCCAGAGACGCCGAGTCGGCGCAAAGATACACGTTATCCACAGTCCGAGGCCCCGGACCTGTGGATGAGCCTGCACGTTAGCGCCGGCTCGGCACGATTCTCGTGCACGTTAGCGCCGACTCGGCGTGATCTGAGCGCACTTTCAAGCCGACTCGGCGTGATTTCAGTGCACTTTCAAGCCGACTCGGCGTCATTTCGGTGCACGTTTGAGCCGACTCGGCGTCAGGTGGGGTCGATGCCGGCCTCGAGCCAGCCGCGGAAGGCCTCGAGGTTCGCGGTCGACTCGCCGCGGGCCAGCCGCCACTCCCACTCGGCGCGGATCGAGGAGGCGAACCCGAGCTCGAGCAGCACGTTGAAGGAGTCGTCGGCCGCGGACAGCACCGCGCCGAGCCACTGGTCCAGGCCCTCGTGGCTGACCGCGGCAAGCGGCAGCCGGCCATCGAGATAGATGTCGCCGTACCGGTCGATCGCGAACGAGACCCCGAAGGTCCGCATGTTGCGCTCCAGCATCCAGCGATGGACGCCGGCCTCGTTCTCGTCGGGCCGCCGGCAGACGAAGACGTGGATCGCGACCGCGTGCTGACCGAGGTCGAGACGCATCGGGACCTGCAGCTTCTTCACGCCGGGCAGCGCGAAGCTGAACATCAACCCGTCCGCGGAGCGCTCGTGCTCCACCTCGAGGCCCTCGAGCCACTCGGCGACGACCTCGGATAGAGGTGCCAGATCGCTCATGAGCTCACCCCCAGCCGGGCCCGGGCACGCAGATAGGCGTCGAGCGTCCGGGCGGCGGTCTGCTCCCACCCGAAGCCGGCGGCGCGCTCCACGGCCCCGGCCGCCAGCCGGGCGGCAAGCGGCGGGTCCGCGAGCACCCGCCCGATCGTCTCCGCCCAGTCCCGCGGGTCGTGGCCGCCCACCAGGAGTCCGCTGACCCCGTCGGCGACCACGGTCCGCAGCCCGCCGACGTCGGCCGCGACCACCGGCGTCCCCGACGCCTGCGCCTCGACGGCCACCAGCCCGAAGGATTCGTTGTACGACGGCACCGCGACCAGCGTGGCCGCCGCGAGCCGCCGCGCCAGCTCCGCCTGCGGCAGGGGCGGCACGAACTCGACCACGTCGTCGATGCGCAGCTCCTTGACCAGCTCGGCGAGCGACTCGGGGTGCTCCAGCCCGGTGCCCGAGGGCCCGCCGATGACCGGCACCCGCAGCCGCGGCCGCAGCCACGGGTCGCGCTCGAGCAGCAAGGCGATCGCCCGCAGCAGCACGTCAGGGGCCTTCAGCGGCTGGATCCGCCCCGCGAAGACCACGACCAGCGCGTCCGGATCCCACCCGAGGCCGGCGCGGCCGAGAGCCTTGGGCAGCGGCCGGAAGATCCCGAGGTCCACCCCGGGGTGTACGACGTCCACGCGGGCCGGATCCGCGCCGTACAACTCGACGAGCTGACCCGCCTCGACCTGCGTGTTCGCGAGCAGCATGTCGGCCGCCTCGACGACCTGCTCCTCGCCGATCTCGCGGGAGGAGGGGTCGGGCCGGTCCCCGTCGGCGAGCGCGGCGTTCTTGACCTTGGCCATCGTGTGCATCGTGTGCACCAGCGGCACTCCCCACCGGTCGCGGGCCAGCGCGCCGACCTGCCCCGAGAGCCAGTAGTGGGAGTGGATCACGTCGTAGTGGCCGGGTGGCATCGCCGCCTCGGTCCGCAGCACCTCCCGCGCGAAGGTGCACATCTGACCGGGCAGCTCCTCCTTGCTGAGCCCCTCGAACGGGCCGGCGTTGATGTGGCGGACCGTGACCCCCGGCTCGACGGCGACCTCCGGCGGCAGCGCCGACGACGTCGCGCGCGTGAAGATGTCCACCTCGACGCCGTGGACGGCCAGCCGTCGCGCCAGCTCGATCACGTATACGTTCATGCCGCCCGCGTCGCCGGTGCCCGGCTGGTCCAGCGGCGAGGTGTGGAGGCTGATCATCGCGACCCGGCGCAGGTCGCGGGAGTGCTGGTACGCCGGCACGGAGCTCGCGGACGACGTCGGCAACACCATGACCTGAAGTGTGCCACCGTCCCCGTCCGAGGCCCACCGGCCGCCCGGCAACAGCGCCGGGCGGCCCGACTAATGGCAGACTCGACCCTTGTGAAGACGATCGGACTCATCGGCGGCATGAGCTGGGAGAGCAGCGCGGTCTACTACCGCGACCTCAACCTGAGCGTGCAGCGCCGGCTCGGCGGGCTGTCCTCGCCCAAGCTGGTGCTCAGCACCGTCGACTTCGCCGAGATCACCCACCTCGAGGACGAGGAGAAGTGGGACCAGATCGGCACGCTGCTCGCCGACGCCGCCAGGGGTGTGGAGCGCGCCGGTGCCGACTTCCTGATGCTGTGTACGACGACCTTCCACAAGGTGGCCGACCAGGTCGAGGAGGCCGTGGACATCCCGCTGCTGCACCTGGCCGACGTGGTCGCCGACGCCTGCGTGGCGGCCAACCTGGACACGGTGGGCTTCCTCGGCACGACGGTCGCCATGAACGACCGCTTCTTCCTCGACCGGATCGCCGCCCGCGGCCCGCAGGTGATCGTGCCGGCCGCCGAGCACCACGAGATGCTCAACTCCGCGATCTACGAGGAGCTCGTGCACGGCCACGCGCTCGACCGCACCCGGCGCAAGGCCGTCGGCGTGATCGACGAGCTCTGGGACGCCGGCGCCGGCGGCGTCCTGCTCGGCTGCACCGAGCTCGAACTGCTGATCCAGCAGGCCGACTGCGAGATCCCCGTCGTCCGCTGCACCACCCGGCACGTCGAGGCCGCCCTGGACTGGGCCCTCGAATGATCCAGGCCTGAGGCCCTCCCGCGCGAGCAGCGAGCAGCGCCGCACCGACGAAGCGTCGTACCGACGAAGAACAGAAGGACCGTAGACACCCATGACCCTCACCCGCCGCACAGACCTGCGCAACGTCGCGATCGTCGCGCACGTCGACCACGGCAAGACCACCCTGGTCGACGCGATGCTGCACCAGGCCGGGGCCTTCACCGAGCACGAGGCCGAGGGCGTCGCCGAGCGGGTGATGGACTCCGGAGACCTGGAGCGGGAGAAGGGGATCACGATCCTCGCGAAGAACACCGCCGTGCGCTACACCGGCCCCAGCGCCGCCGATACCGCAGCAGGCGAGATGACCATCAACATCATCGACACCCCCGGCCACGCCGACTTCGGCGGCGAGGTCGAGCGCGGGCTGTCGATGGTCGACGGCGTGCTGCTGCTGGTCGACGCGTCCGAGGGGCCGCTGCCGCAGACCCGGTTCGTGCTGCGCAAGGCCCTCAACGCCGACCTGCCGGTGGTCGTGGTCGTCAACAAGGTCGACCGCGCGGACGCCCGGATCGCCGAGGTCGTCGAGGAGACCTACGAGCTCTTCTTCGACCTGCTCGACGAGCACCACTCCCAGGACGCGCTGGACTTCCCGGTGGTCTACGCCTCCGCGAAGGCCGGCCGGGCGAGCCTGGAGCAGCCGGAGGACGGCACCCTGCCCGACTCGCCCGACCTCGAGCCGCTCTTCCGGACCCTGGTCGAGACGATCCCGGCGCCGTCGTACGACGAAGGCGCGCGGCTGCAGGCGCAGGTCACCAACCTCGACGCCTCGCCGTTCCTGGGTCGGCTGGCGCTGGTGCGGGTGCACCAGGGCGAGCTGCGCAAGGGCCAGACCGTGGCCTGGCTGCGGCGCGACGGCCAGACCTCGCAGGTGCGCATCTCCGAGCTGCTGCGCACCGAGGCGCTGGAGCGGGTGTCGGCCGAGCGGGTGGGCCCGGGCGACATCGCGGCGATCGCCGGCATCGCGGACATCATGATCGGCGAGACGCTGGCGGACCCGGAGCACCCGGTCGCGCTGCCGCTGATCACCGTCGACGAGCCGGCGATCTCGATGACGATCGGCACCAACACCTCGCCGCTGGTCGGCCGGGTCAAGGGCGCCAAGGTCACCGCCAGGCTGGTCAAGGAGCGACTGGAGCGCGAGCTGATCGGCAACGTCTCGCTGCGCGTGCTGCCGACCGGGTCGCCGGACTCCTGGGAGGTGCAGGGCCGCGGCGAGTTGGCGCTGGCGATCCTGGTCGAGCAGATGCGCCGCGAGGGCTACGAGCTGACCGTCGGCAAGCCGCAGGTGGTCACGCGGGAGATCGACGGCAAAGTCCATGAGCCGACCGAGCGCCTCACCATCGACGCCCCCGAGGAGCACCTCGGCACGATCACCGAGCTGCTGGCCGCTCGCAAGGGCCGGATGGAGCAGATGACCAACCACGGCACCGGCTGGGTGCGGATGGAGTTCCTGGTGCCGGCGCGCGGGCTGATCGGCTTCCGCACCGAGTTCCTGACCGCGACGCGCGGCACCGGCATCGCCCACCACGTCTTCGAGCGCTACGAGCCGTGGGCTGGCGAGATCCGCTCCCGCGCGTCGGGGTCGCTCGTCGCCGACCGCGCCGGCGCCGCGTCGTCGTACGCGATGACCAACCTGCAGGAGCGCGGCGTGCTCTTCGTGGACCCCGGCACCGAGGTCTACGAGGGGATGATCGTCGGGGAGAACTCCCGCGCCGACGACATGGACGTCAACATCACCAAGGAGAAGCAGCAGACCAACATCCGCTCCTCCACCGCGGACAACTTCGAGAAGCTGATCCCGCCGAAGAAGCTGTCGCTGGAGCAGAGCCTGGAGTTCTGCCGCTCGGACGAGTGCGTCGAGGTGACGCCGCAGACCGTCCGGATCCGCAAGGTCGCCCTCGACGCCAGCGAGCGCGCCAAGGCCGCCAGCCGCGCCCGGAAGGGCGCCGGGTAGGCGGCGCCGCTTCGTAGGCCGACGCCGCTTCATCAAGGTATGCAGGGCGGGCATCACTCACCGAGGCGTGTACGCCGCGAGGAGCGTCACTCCACCTACATAGCCTGACGACGGTGACGCGGAGGCGGCGAGCAGGCGCCCAGCACGCCCGCGATCGAGCATCATTCTCGCGCTGGGCAAAGAAACCTCACGTTTACATCCGTTTTTAGGACACCCCGGGCCGTCACCCCTAGGGTGGCTAGTGACGTTCGAGGGACGGGGGTCCCGGAGGCGTCACTGTTGGGGTTTATTGGGAAACCTTGGGGTTATTTGGGTCGGGGGGCCCGCACGTGTCCATCATCGATCGTTTCAGTCATCCTGCGCTTGCCACGACGACTCAGTCGGCGCCGCGCACCACCGGCCTGCTGTCCTTGGGGACCGCCGTCCTCGACGCTGCCGTGATCGGGGTCGCCGGCGTCATCGCCGTCCTCGGCCGCAGCCAACTCTCCATCTTCCAGGGCAACGGCCTCGGCGATGAGCTCCCCTTCGCGGGCACGCTGATCGTGGGCACCTGGATCGCCACGCTGTGGGCCTTCGGCGCCTACCGGCCGGGCTACCTGGCCGCGGGCGCCGACGAGTACCGCCAGGTCGCGAGCGCGTCCGTCGCCGCCGCCGCGGTGGTCGGCATCATGTGCTATCTCACGCACTTCCCGCTCTCGCGCGGCTTCTACGTGCTGCTCTTCGGCGTCGGCCTGCCGATGCTGCTGGTCGCGCGCTACACCAGCCGGACGCTGGTCCGGCGCGCCCGCGCGCGCGGCATGTTCAACCAGCGGATCCTGCTGGCGGGCTCGCAGCACCACGTCGAGCAGGTGGCCGCGGTGCTGCGCCGCGAGCAGTGGCTCGGCTACTCGGTGGCCGGATGCCTCGTGCCCGAGGGCAGCGACCTGGTCGAGACCACGACCGGCATCCCGGTGCTGGGGACGATCGACGACGCCTCGCGCGCGGTGGAGACCCACGGGATCGATGTCATCTTCTTCACCGAGGGCGCGTTCAGCGAGTCCGGCAGCCTCCGCGAGGCCGCCTGGGACCTCGAGCATCACACCGATCTCGAGATCGTCGTCTCCCCCGGGCTCACCGACGTCTCCGCGAGCCGGGTCAAGATCCGGCCCGTCGCGGGGCTGCCGCTCGTGCACCTGGAGCGGCCGCGCTCGCAGGACGCCAGCCGCATCTCCAAGCGGATCTTCGACCGGGTCGGCGCCGCGGTCCTGATCGCGTTGAGCTCGCCGATCTGGCTGGTGATCGCGCTGTGGATCAAGCTCGACGACCGAGGCCCGGTCTTCTTCACCCAGACCCGGGTCGGCAAGGACGGCGTCGACTTCGACTGCCTGAAGTTCCGCTCCATGGTCGTCGACGCCGAGGCCAAGCTCGCTGGGCTGGAGTCCTCCGGCAACGGCGTGCTCTTCAAGAGCGCCCACGACCCGCGGGTCACCCGCCCGGGCCGCTTCATCCGCCGGTTCTCGCTCGACGAGCTGCCGCAGCTGCTGAACGTACTCAAGGGCGACATGAGCCTGGTCGGCCCCCGCCCGCCGCTGCGCAAGGAGGTCGACGAATACCCGCCCGGCATGATCCGGCGGCTCAACGTCCTCCCCGGCTTGACCGGCCTGTGGCAGGTCTCCGGCCGCTCGGACCTGTCGTGGGACGACACCGTGCGCCTGGACCTGTACTACGTGGACAACTGGTCGATGCTCCAGGACATGGCGATCCTGCTGCGCACCGTCCGCGCCGTCCTGCTCCCCCGCGGCGCCTACTGAGCGACCCGCTTCGGATCCGCCTGTCGCTTCATCAAGTTATGCAGGCGGGGTGGCACTCATCGGGGTGCGTACGCCGTGACAAGTGACCGCCCACCTGCATAACTTGATGAAGCTGAGGCGCCCGGGACGAGCGGTACGGCGACGCCAAGCCAGCGCGGCTCAGGCGCGGGCCATGGCGAGCCGCGCCCCGTCGGCGGGCGCTCCGCCGTGGGTCGCGAGCTGGTGCTGCCAGGCGGCCCACGCGCTGGAGACCATGTCGTCGAGGTCGTAGCGGGCCCGCCAGCCGAGGTCCGCGGCGATCCGGTCGACGGCGCCGACGATGCGCGCCGGGTCGCCGGGCCGCCGCGGGTGGAACTCGGGCTCGAGGTCGTAGCCGGTGTTGGCCAGGATCGCCGTGACCACCTCGAGCACCGAGGAGCCCTCGCCGCGGCCGACGTTGTAGGCGGGCGCCGCGGGCTTGCCGGCCTCCAGATGAGCGGCCACCGCGACGTGTGCGTCGGCGAGGTCCGAGACGTGGATGTAGTCGCGGATGCAGGTGCCGTCCGGCGTCGGGTAGTCGGTGCCGAAGACCATCGGCCGCTGGCCGGCCGAGAGCGCGCGGAAGACCTTCGGGAAGAGGTTGTGCGGGCTGTGGTCGGCCAGCTCGACCGGGCCCGAGCCGACCACGTTGAAGTAGCGCAGCGAGGAGTGCCGCAGCGTCGGGGTGACCGCGGCGACGTCGCGCAGCAGCCACTCGCTGATGACCTTGCTCTCGCCGTATGGGCTCTCCGGGCGCGGCTCGGTGTCCTCATCGACCAGCTCGGACGGCGGTGTGCCGTACCACGACGAACTCCCTGACAGCACGAAGTTCTCGATCCCGCGCTCGACGACCGCCGCCAGCAGCACCTGCATCCCGGTGACGTTCGCGTGGTAGAACGCGAGCGGCTCCTGGACGGAGACGCCCGCGTACTTCAGCCCCGCCAGGTGGACGACGCCGGTGATGTCGTGCTCGTCGAGCACCCGGGCGACCGCGGCCGGGTCGGCGACCGAGCCGTCGACGAGCGGCACACCGTCCGGCACGTAGCTGCGGTAGCCCGTCGACAGGTCGTCGAGCACCACGACGTCGGTCCCGGCTGCCTGGAAGGCGAGCGTGATGTGGGACCCGATGTAGCCGGCGCCGCCGGTCAGTAGCCATGCCATGGGCGGGAGCCTACGCGGCCGCGGGCTGTCGGCGGCGGCTGGCACAATCGGTCGCATGCCCAGCGCACTGATCACCGGGATCACCGGTCAGGACGGGACCTACCTGGCCGAGCTGCTGCTGAGCAAGGGGTACGACGTGCACGGCCTGGTCCGCGGCCAGAACAACCCGCGCCTGGAGTCGGTGCGCGAGTTGCTCCCCGCCGTACACCTGCATGCGGGGGACCTGACCGACTTCGCCAGCCTGGTCCGGGCGCTGCGCGACTCCGAGCCCGACGAGGTCTACAACCTGGGCGCGATCTCCTTCGTCGCCCACTCGTGGGACAACGCCAGCCTGACCGCCGACGTGACCGCGAAGGGGGTCCTCAACCTGCTCGAGGCCGTGCGGCTCCACACGGCGGGCGACCCGTCCCGGGTCCGCTTCTACCAGGCGTCGAGCTCGGAGATGTTCGGGCATGCGGTGGAGGCGCCGCAGCGCGAGACGACCCGGTTCTGGCCGCGTTCGCCGTACGGCGTGGCTAAGGCCTTCGGGCATCACCTGACCGTGAACTACCGCGAGTCCTACGGGATGCACGCGTCCTCGGGGATCCTCTTCAACCACGAGTCGCCCCGGCGGGGCCCGGAGTTCGTGACGCGGAAGATCAGCCGGGCGGTGGCCCGGATCAGCCTCGGGCTGCAGGACGAGGTCGCGCTCGGCAACCTCGACGCGCGGCGCGACTGGGGGTTCGCCGGCGACTACGTCGAGGCGATGTGGCTCATGGTGCAGCGGCCGACCGCCGACGACTTCGTGGTCGCCACCGGCGAGACGCATTCGGTGCGCGACTTCTTGGACCTGGCGTTCGCGCACGTCGGGATCGACGACTGGTCTCGGCACGTGCGGGTCGATCCGCGGTTCCTGCGGCCCGCCGAGGTCGACGTGCTGGTCGGCGACGCGACCAAGGCGCGCGAGGTGCTCGGGTGGAAGCCCGGCGTCGGCTTCGCCGAGCTGGTGCGGATGATGGTCGACGCCGACCTCGCCACCGCCTGACCCCACCGCCGAGTCGGCTCAAAGATGCGCGCCAGAGACGCCGAGTCGGCTCAAACGTGCACGCAAAACACGCCGAGTCGGCGCATAAATACGCGGCGCGCGGCCGTCAGGCCCGGCCGTAGTCGTCCGAGAGCCGGACGATGTCGTCCTCACCGAGATACGGACCCCACTGCATCTCGACCACGACGAGGGGCCGGGCACCCAGGTTCGCGATCCGATGGGCGGCCCCGGCCGGGATCTCGAGCGACTCACCGACGCCGAGCACGTGGATCTCTCCGTCGAGGGTGCAGGTGGCTTCGCCGGCGACGACGCACCAGTGCTCGCTGCGGCGAGCGTGGGTCTGGTAGGAGAGGCGACCACCCGGTACGACGTCGATCCGCTTGACCTGGAAGCCGGGGCCGGCGTCGATGACGCGCCACGATCCCCACGGGCGGGAGTCGGACTCCAAGGTCATCGCTCCTCATCTCCGGCGGCCGTGGCGAACCGGGGGAAGATATCAGGCCCGTATGTCAGGGCCGCGATCCGTGACTCATGCGGAACGCCATACGAACCGCAGGCGATTGCCCACGGTTCGTATGACGTCAGGAGGATTCAGCGACCGCGACTCACGCGTCGGCGGGCTTCTCCGTGGCGACGCTCTCCACTGCGGGCTTGGCCGCGGTGGTCGCCTTCGGCGCGGCAGGCTTGCGGGCCGCCGGCTTCTTCGCCGCGGCGGGCTTGGCCGCGGTGGTCGCCTTCGGCGCGGCAGGCTTGCGAGCAGCTGGCTTCTTCGGTGCCGCCGGCTTCTTCGCCGCGGCGGGCTTGCGGGCCGCGGGCTTCCTCGGGGCGGCCGGCTTCTGGACCGGCTCCTCCACCTTGACCGGCTCCTCGTCCTTGACCGGAGCCGGGCTCTCGACGGGCTCGCCCTTGCGGACCCGGCTGACGGCGGACTCGCCGCGCTTGACGAGCTCCTCATAGGTCCCGGCAGCGGCGGACACGTTGCTCAGCACGGCCTCACGAGCGCCACGCAGGTCGGTGACGCGCTGCTTGAGCGCCGTACGACGGCTCTTGGCGAGCGCCGTGAGACCCTCGACGGTCTCCGAAACGCTCGGCATGCTCGCGACGTTCGGGATGCTCTCGAAGGTCTTCTTCGCCCGGGCGCGGACGACCTCGGGCTCGAAGTCGATGCCCTTGACGCTCTCGCGCACGTCGGTGACGCCCTTCTGGACGCGGGCCGGCACGTCGGCGACGCGGGTCTGCACGTCGGCGACACGGGCCGGAACCTCGGCGACGTACTCGCGAATCGTCGAGACCGCGAGGTCGGCGACGCCCGCGGAGGCGTAGAGGCCACGGGTGAACTCGGCCTGGAGCGCGCCCAGGTCGAAGGTGGTCTGGTCGATCTTGGTGGCAGGCATGATCTGCTCCTTCTTTGGGGTTGTCAGTTAGCGGTCCGCCGTACGACGGACCTGTGTGGTTGGTGGATCGCTACTCGACGGCATCCCCGGACGTCTCGCCCGAGTCGGCGGGCTTGTCGTCCGCGTTCAGCGCCAGGAAGGACTGGTAGACGTCGAGCAGCGACTGCTTCTGCCGCCCGCTCAGGCCGGCGTCGCCGAGGATGGCGAGCTCGACCGAACTCACGGCGCCCTCGTCCGGGCTCACGATGCCCGCCCGGATGTAGAGCTGCTCGGCGGAGATCCGCAGGGCCTTGGCGATCTGCTGGAGCACCTCGGCCGAGGGCCGCCGCAGGCCGCGCTCGATCTGGCTGAGGTAGGGGTTGGACACCCCCGCCTGTTCCGCGAGCTGCCGCAACGACAGCCGCGCGCTGGTGCGCTGCTCCCTGAGGTAGTCGCCCAGCGATCCGACCGTCTTGCCGACCTTGCCCTTCGTCATGACCCCATTGTGCTAACAACAGCTAGCAAAATGCAAACTCGGCATGCGTGACTCGGCTCACACGCACGTTTGAGCCGAGTCGGCGCTAGAAGGTGGCCCGGATCTCGCCGACAGGACGGCCGCCGCCGAGGAGCGGGAGCACGCCGGTACGACGGACAACATCCCCCGCGACGCCGGGCTCGCGGTCCACCCCGCTGCGCACCAGGGCCGCGGCCATCAGCACCGGCCGGACGCGGGGCGCGCCGTCGTCGGTCTTGAGCGCGAAGGCCCGCCCGTCGGGGAGGGCCACCGCGTAGCACGACTCGGCGCCGGCCTTGCCGATCGCGCCGGGGATCGCGGCGAGCAGGTCGCGCTCGTCGCGGCGGGTGCCGGAGACGTACTCGGGATGCGCGACGATCGCGTCGGCCACACGCCGCGCGGCCGGATCGGGCTCCCCCGATCCGTCCAGCCCGCGCACCAGCAGCCCGAAGGCCCGCGCGAGCCCGACCAGCGTCGCCGGGAAGATCGGAGCCCCGCAGCCGTCCACTGGCCGGACGTCGTACACGGTCCCGGTCAGCTCGAAGTACGTCTCCCCGATCGCGCGCTGCAGCGGGTGCCCGGGATCGAGGTACGACGCGAGATCCCAGCCGTTGACGACGCAGGTGGCGAGCATGGCCGCGTGCTTGCCCGAGCAGTTCATCAGGATCGGCGCCTTCTCCCCGCCGGCGCGGATCACGGCGTCCCGCGCGGCCTCGTCGATCGGCCAGTCCGGAGGCGTCAGCAGCCGCTCCTCAGCCAGCCCGTGGGTCGCCAGGATCCGCCGTACCCCCTCGACGTGGATCGGCTCGCCCGAGTGCGACGCGCACGCCAGCGCGAGCAGCTCGGGCGGCAGGTCGAGGCCGGCCCGCACCATCCCGAGCGCCTGGACCGGCTTGTTGCACGACCGCGGGAGGATCGGCCGCTCGACGTCGCCGACCGACCAGTCCACGTCGGCGGCCCGCGCATCGGCAGCGGGCGCGAGGGCGACCAGCGACCCGTAGTGGTGCCCCTCGACGAACCCGGAACGGACGATCTCGGCGACCACGGGAGCAGGCCCCGGAGCAGGCCCCGGAGCAGGCCCGGCAGCGGACCCAGCGACGGAGACGACGACTGAGGAGGCGGCAGCATCGGACACCCCCTGATCGTAGTAGTGCCACTAACTTGGGCGAGTAACCACGCGAAACGCCATAGATCTGGGAGGATGGCGCCCGTGTCCGCCCCAGAACCGACGAACCGGCCCCAGCACCATCCGTCGCCACGCGAACTCGCCGATCTCGAGCTGCTGCTGAGCGGCGCGCTGGCGCCGACCCGGCGCTTCAACGAGCCGGACAGCCCGGTGACGATCCAGGTGCCGGACAGACTGGCGACCAGCGGGGACCTCGAGCTGGTCGACCCCGAGGGCCTGCCGCTGGCGGTGCTGGGCGAAGACGGCGAGATCACCGCGCTCTCGGGGCCCTCGCACGGCCCGTTCCGGGCGCTCCACCTGGGCCCGGTCGAGGCGCGGGAGCGGTACGCCGGACGCACCTGGATCCCGCTCACCGACCCGCTGACCACCGACCAGGTGGCCGCGGCATCGCAGGCCGGCCCGGTCGTCCTGCTCGCGCTCGTCGGCCCCGGCCAGACCACCCTCAGCGCGGTCGGGCTGCTGCGGGCGAGCCTCGCGGCGGCTGAGCTGCTGCCCCAGGACGCGGCCGTGGTGGCCGTCCCGCTGGCCGCCCACGACGACGCCCAGGCCGACGCGGACCTGAGGGCGCGGGTCGTCGGCAACTACGCGGCCGACGACGCCGTGATCGCGCTCGATCAGCCCGAGCCCGACGCCGGCTACCCCGACCGGATCGCCGCGATCGTCGCCTTCGACCGGCCCGCGCCGGCCCACCAGGGCCTGGTGATCTTCTTCACAGGGCTGTCCGGCAGCGGCAAGTCGACGCTGGCGCAGGCCCTGATCGACCTGCTGCTGGAGTCGGGACGCCGCACGGTGACGAGCCTGGACGGGGACGTCGTACGACGCCACCTCTCCGCGGGCCTTACCTTCTCGCGCGCCGACCGGGAGACCAACATCCTCCGGATCGGCTGGGTCGCGGCCGAGATCGCGCGCCACGGCGGCGTCGCGGTCTGCTCCCCCATCGCCCCCTTCGATGCCACCCGCCAGCAGGTCCGCGAGCTGGTGACCGACGCCGGCGGCGCGTTCTTCCTCGTCCACGTCGCGACGCCGCTGGAGGAGTGCGAACGGCGCGACCGCAAGGGCCTCTACGCCAAGGCGCGCCGCGGCGAGATCCCCGACTTCACGGGCATCTCCTCGCCGTACGAGGAGCCCGCCGACGCCGCCGTCCGCGTCGACACCACCGGGCGCACGATCCCCGACGCCCTCGAGGACGTGCTCGGCGCGCTGCGCGCGAGCGGCTACCTGGACCTGAGCGCCCATGGCTGACCTGATCACGCTGACCGCGGCGTCCATCCTGGTCGCGGGCTTCATCGTCGGTGTCGTCGTCGGCCTCACAGGCATGGGCGGCGGCGCGCTGATGACGCCCGCCCTGATCTTCCTCGGGGTCGGCGAGACGGCCACGGTCGTCACCGCCGACCTGACCGCGGCCGCGGTCTACAAGACCGGCGGCGCCATCGTGCACAAGCGCGAGGGCTCACCGCACATGAAGCTGGCGATGTGGCTGATGATCGGGTCGATCCCGACGGCGCTCGCGGGGCCCTACCTGGTCAACTGGATAGCGGGCGACGCGGAGAGCCTCGACAAGATGCTGAAGATGTGGATCGGCTTCGCGCTGCTCTTCGCCGCCGCGACCTACGCCGCCCGGCTCTACATCAACCTGATCCGGGTCCAGCAGGGCACCCACGAGGCCGACGACAACCCCGTCGTACGACCGATCCCGACCCTCCTGGTCGGCGCGCTCGGCGGCCTGCTGGTCGGCATCACCAGCGTCGGTTCCGGTTCGGTGATCATGATCTCGCTGCTGATGCTCTACCCGGGGCTGTCCGCGGTGCGCCTGGTCGGGACCGACCTGGTGCAGGCGGTGCCGCTCGTGCTGGCGGCCGCGGTCTCCAACATCGCGCTGCACGGCATCGACTGGTCGATCCTGATCCCCCTGATCATCGGCTCGGTGCCGGGCACGATGATCGGGAGCAAGCTCGCGCCGCGCGTGCCGCAGTCCGTGCTGCGCCGCGGCATC
The DNA here is from genome assembly GCA_039812025.1 of Nocardioides sp. Lineage (GTDB taxonomy): Bacteria > Actinomycetota > Actinomycetes > Propionibacteriales > Nocardioidaceae > Nocardioides. Next base: position 29,621 of record JBDHZS010000004.1, read on the forward strand.
GTGATCGTGCTCACGATGTCGGGGATCGCGCTGCTCGACAAGGCCGGCTGGGCCCCGCTGGGCACAGGCGAGGACGAGACCCACCCGATGTTCATCGGCGCGATCGGCCTGACGATGCTCGTCGTGCTGCCCATCGTCTGGGGCCTGATCCGACGGACGGTCGGCCTGCCGATGTTCGGCGCGCCCACGATCACCCAGCTCGACAGCCAGTCGTACGTCGCGGCAACCCTGGCACCCGAGAGGCCGACCGACCCACGCGGCAAGGAGCCCGGCGGCGGACCCGCGGAGGCGAGCGACCATGACGACACCCGCCCACCTGGGCACGATTCATCCACCCCGGAACAGCGCGGCTAGAGTGAAGCCGCCTGTAGGACAACGAGGAGCCGAGACCACCCGATGAGCGCACCCCCGACTCACGCCGACTACCAGCTCAGTCAGCTAGACCAGCTCGAAGCAGAGTCGATCCACATCTTCCGTGAGGTCGCCGCCGAGTTCGAGAAGCCGATCCTGATGTTCTCCGGCGGCAAGGACTCGATCGTGATGCTCCGCCTCGCGGAGAAGGCCTTCCACCCGGCGAAGCTGCCGTTCCCGCTGCTGCAGGTGGACACCGGCTACGACTTCCCCGAGGTGCTCGACTGCCGCGACCGCTGGGTCGACCGGCTCGGCGCCAAGCTCGTGGTCGCCAGCGTCGAGCAGGCGATCACCGACGGCATCGTGATCGACGACGGCAAGACCTCGCGCAACCGGCTCCAGATCGGGACGCTGCTCAACGCGCTGGAGGAGGGCGGCTACACCGCGGCCTTCGGCGGCGGCCGGCGCGACGAGGAGAAGGCCCGCGCCAAGGAGCGCGTCTACTCCCACCGCGACGAGTTCGGGCAGTGGGACCCCAAGATGCAGCGCCCCGAGCTGTGGAGCCTCTACAACGGCCGGCTCCACGAGGGCGAGCACATGCGGATCTTCCCGCTCTCGAACTGGACCGAGCTGGACATCTGGCACTACATCGGCCGCGAGCAGATCGACATCCCCTCGATCTACTTCTCCCACCAGCGCCGCGTCTTCAACCGCGACGGCATGTGGCTCTCGGAGTCCGGCTACAACCCGCTGCGCTCCGGCGAGAGCGTCGAGGAGCGCACCGTGCGCTTCCGCACCGTCGGCGACCTCACCCTGACCGGCTGCGTGGAGTCCGAGGCGGACACCATCGCCAAGATCATCGACGAGATCTCGGTCGCCCGGGTCACCGAGCGCGGCGCGACCCGCGGCGACGACAAGTTCTCCGAGGCGGCCATGGAAGACCGCAAGAAGGAAGGCTACTTCTGATGCCCGAGATCTCTCCCGTGGCAGAGGCCCACGACGGTCGCGCCCCCATGGACATGCTGCGGTTCGCGACCGCTGGCTCCGTGGACGACGGCAAGTCGACCCTGATCGGGCGGCTGCTGCTCGACTCCAAGTCGATCTTCGAGGACCAGCTCGAGGCGGTCGAGTCGACCAGCCACCAGAAGGGCTACGACTACACCGACCTGGCGCTGCTCACCGACGGCCTGCGCTCCGAGCGCGAGCAGGGCATCACCATCGACGTGGCCTACCGCTACTTCGCGACGCCGACCCGCAAGTTCATCATCGCGGACACGCCGGGCCACATCCAGTACACCCGCAACATGGTCACCGGCGCCTCGACCGCCGACCTCGGGCTGGTGCTGGTCGACGCGCGGCAGGGCCTGACCGAGCAGTCCCGGCGCCACGCCGTACTCCTCTCGCTGCTGCGGGTGCCCCACCTGGTGCTCGCGGTCAACAAGATGGACCTGGTCGACTTCGACGAGGCGACCTACGAGGCGATCCACGCCGAGTTCACGCAGTTCGCGACGAAGCTCAACATCCCCGACCTCGAGGTGATCCCGATCTCGGCGCTCCAGGGCGACAACGTGGTCCACCGCAGCGAGAACATGCCGTGGTACCACGGCCCCACGCTGATGCACCACCTCGAGCACGTCCACGTGGCCTCCGACCGCGACCTGGTCGACACCCGCTTCCCGGTGCAGTTCGTCGTGCGCCCGAAGTCCGACAAGTACCACGACTATCGCGGGTACGCCGGGCAGGTCGCCGGCGGGATCCTCAAGCCGGGCGACGAGGTCGTCGTGCTGCCCAGCGGCATGACCTCCACCATCGAGGGGATCGACCTCTTCGACAAGGAGGTCGGTGAGGCCTACCCGCCGATGTCGGTGACCGTGCGGCTGGCCGACGACGTGGACGTGAGCCGCGGCGACATGATCGCGCGGGTCAACAACTACCCGAAGCCCAGCCAGGACATCGACGCGATGATCTGCTGGATGACCAACACGCCGCTGCGGCCGCGCCAGAAGCTCGCGATCAAGCACACGACCCGGATGGGCCGGACGCTGGTCAAGGACATCCAGTACCGCCTCGACGTCAACACCCTCCACCGCGACCTCGAGGCCAACACGCTCGGGCTCAACGAGATCGGGCGGGTGCAGCTGCGCACCACGGTGCCGCTGCTGTGCGACCCGTATGCGAAGAACCGCGTCACCGGCTCGTTCATCCTGATCGACGAGGCCACCGGGGTCACTGTCGGCGCCGGGATGATCAACTCGGCCGGCTGATCCGCTCCGGGATCCGGGGGCGCTACCGGGAGGCGCTGTTGTGCGTGCCGTTGTTCAGAGGGTGACGTCCGCGTCCGTCACGGTCGACGGCGCGGTCGTCGGCTCGCTGCCCGGCCCCGGGTTGCTGGTCTACCTCGGTGTCTCGCACACCGACGGGCCCGCCGAGGTGGCGTGGCTGGCGCGGAAGATCCACGGACTGCGGATCCTGCGCGAAGAGCTGTCGGCCTCCGACGTCGGCGCGCCGATCCTGGTGGTCAGCCAGTTCACGCTGTACGGCGACGCGCGCAAGGGGCGGCGGCCCACCTGGCAGGCGGCGGCTCCGGGCTCGGTCTCGGAGCCGTTGTACGACGCGTTCTGCGCCGAGCTCTCGGGCCTGGGCGTTGCCGTCTCGCGCGGCGTCTTCGGGGCGGACATGCAGGTCGCGGCCGTCAACGACGGCCCGATCACGATGATCCTGGACACCCCCTGACGCCCGAGTCGGCTCAAAAGTGCACGCGTACGACGCCGAGTCGGCTCAAAGATGCACGCAGATCACGCCGAGTCGGCGCTAAAGTGCACGCCGCTGACGCCGCGGCCCGCTCAGCCACCCGCAGACGGGGGCAGGAACTCCACCGTCTGGCCAGGCTCGATGAGGAACGCAGACGCGTCCGCGACGCCCAGCGGTTGGTCGTCGACCAGCAGTGAACAGATCGCCAGGACGCGCGCCGCCTCCGGATGGCGGTCGCCGACGAGCCCGCGCAACCCCGCCGCGGAGACCGGTCCCGCGGTCGGAATGCGCTCCTCGACCAGCCCCACCGCGGCCCGCGCCGCGGCCCAATAGCGGACGAGCACGGCCTCGCCGGCGCCGAGGCCAGCCTCGGTCGATGCGGTCTGAGGGTCCATGCGGGATATCCTTGCCTACCAATGGGCGGCCCAGGGGGTGGCCCCAAGGGAGGCAGGGAGGCGAGATGAGCTTTCTGTTACTGCTGACCAGCGCCTTCCAGTCGAGCGCGGAGGTGCTCCCGGGGCTGGCGTTGCTCAACCACGACGTGCGCGTCATGCCCGCGGAGGTCACCACGCTGGTCGACGCCCCCGACTGCGATGTGCTCCTGGTCGACGGACGGCAGGATCTGGCCCACTCGAGGGACCTGTGCCGGCTGATCCGCACGACCGGGGTCGACGCGCCCCTCGTCCTCATCCTCACCGAGGGCGGACTGAGCGTCGTCGCCCACGACTGGGGCGCCGACGACATCGTGCTGACCACGAGCGGTCCCGCGGAGCTCGACGCACGGCTCCGGCTGGCCATCGGCCGGTTCCGGGCGGGGCACGAGGATGCCGACCCCGACGCGCACGTGATCCGCACGGGCGGCGTGGTGATCGACGACGCGTCGTACACGGCGAAGGTCGGCGGCACAGCTCTCGACCTGACGTTCAAGGAGTTCGAGCTGCTCAAGTTCCTCGCCCAGCATCCGGGGCGGGTCTTCAGCCGCGCGCAACTGCTGTCGGAGGTCTGGGGATATGACTACTTCGGCGGGACGCGCACGGTCGACGTGCACGTGCGCCGGCTGCGCGCGAAGCTCGGCGCGGAGAACGAGCAGCTGATCGGGACGGTGCGCAACGTCGGCTACCGCTTCGTCGTGCCGACGCGGTCAGAGGAGCGCGAGCGCGCCGAACAGGACGCCTGATGAAGCCCGCCTCCGCCGAGGAGACCGCCGCCGCGATCCTCGCCGTGTACGACGCCTGCCGCGCCGCCGGCGAGCCCGCGCCCCTGGACGAGGCGGCGCTCCTGCTGCTCCGCGACTCCGGGCCGGTCGGCGAGGCCTGGGTCGTCCAGCACAAGGTGACCGAGGACGCCCAGCCCCAGGACACCCAGCCCGGGCACACCGGCTCCGAGGCGGCCGGCTTCGCGTGGCGCCACGACGGCGCGCTGGAGCTGGCAGTCGCACCGGCCGCCCGGCGCCGGGGCCTCGGGTTCGAGCTGCTGACCACAGCCGCCGCCGTACCGGGCCCGCTCACGGCGTGGTCACACGGCGGCCACCCCGGCGCGGCTGCGCTGGCCGAACGATGCGGGTTCGCACGGACCCGCGACCTGTGGGTGATGCGGCGCCCTGCCGCCGTACCCCTGCCGGACCTGCCCCGCTCCGACCTCCAGGTGCGAGGCTTCGGCCCCGACGATGCCGAGTCGCTGCTGGCCGTCAACGCGGCCGCCTTCGCCGGCCACCCGGAGCAGGGCGCGATGAGCGCCGACGACCTGGCGGTGCGGATGGCCGAGCCGTGGTTCGACCCGGACGGGCTGCTGGTCGCCGAGGATCCCGAGGGCGGGCTGCTCGGCTTCCACTGGACCAAGATCGCCGAGCCGGCCGTGGGCGAGGTGTACGTCGTCGGCGTCTCCCCCGGCGCCCAGGGCCGCGGCGTCGGGCGGCTCCTCACGCTCGCGGGCCTCCATCATCTCCTCGGCCGGGGGGTGGCGGAGATCGAGCTGTACGTCGAATCCGACAACGCCCCCGCCATCGCGGTCTACACCGGCCTCGGCTTCTCCCACGCCCCCGCCGACACCCACGTGCAATACACCCGCGGCGGCTGACAAGCACCCGGACGCCGCGACATCCCGCGGTCCGTCTCGCATTGAGGGACGCCGGTCTAGTCCTCCGGTTGTCGAGCCGCGATCTCCGTGAAACGCTCCGATCCAGCATCGGACTTTGTGCCCCCTCTTTCGAGTCTCGTCCGTGCTGATCTCGGATTCATCTCGGTCCATAGGAGTGCCATGCGCACCAGATGAACCGCTGTCGCCTCGGCGGCATTGTCAATGGCTGTTGCCATCTCATTAACGGCGTTCTCGCCGCAGGCCGCGGCCGTCCCCGCCTCGGCGACCGGCGACTACACGGGCACCGCGGACGGCGACATCGTCGAGCTCGATGCCAAGCTGCTCGGTGGCGACCTGGCCGGCCTCGTCGTGTCGACATCCGATGTCGACGTCGACAGCACGGCCACGCCGGCGGCGACGGCCGTGAGCCAGAACGTCGAGGCCGCCGTTGCCGGGTTCCCGATCACGGTGAGCGAGCAGCGGGCCGAAGCGCCACCCTCGGTCGATCCGCCCAGCGCGTCCCTCCTTCCGGTCGATCTGGCACCCGTGGCGAGCGTGCAGGCGATCACCGGCGACGTGTCGGCCAGCTTCACCGACACCGAATCGTGCGTCGACGCGGTCGGCGGCGAGCGCGTGCTGGGTACCTCGGACACGCAGCTCGCCGGGCTCACCGTTCTCGGCGTACCACCGCTCGCGAGCACGGCCAACGTCGCCGCCTCCACGACCTCCAGCGTCACCAAGCTCGTCAACCAGCCCGGAACCGGCTCGAAGGTGGTCTCCGAGACCACCACCGAGGTCGGGACGATCAGCCTCCTGGGCGGCGCGGTCTTGGTCGAGCTGGAGGGCCCCGCGGTCCTGCGCGCCGAGTCCGACGGCACGACGGGGGCCACGAACTACAACGCCCCCACGGTCACCGTGACGGTCGTGGGCAGCCCGCCGATCGAGATCGAGCCGAACGGTACGGCGGTGTCCGTTCCCGTCAGCCTTCTTCCGCCCCTGGAAGCCGACCTGAAGGTCACCGCGTTCTCACCCGACGAGAGCGTCGTCGGCGAGTCGGCCTCGGCCACGTTGGACGCCATCCTCTCGGTCGACCTGGACGTCGACTTGATCCTCACCGACGTGGCCGACGTCGAGCTCAGCGTGGGACGGATGGCCGCGAGCGCCACGGCTCCGGAAGGCGGCGTCGACTGCGAGCCGGCCGCACCCGTGGTGATCACTTCACCCGCCGACGGCTCGACGGTCAACGACACCACCCCCACCATCACCGGCACCGCCGAACCCGGCCAGACCGTCACCCTCACCACCGGATCAGGAGACCCCATCGGCGAAACCACCGCCGACGAAGACGGCAACTGGTCCTACACCCCGACGACGCCCTTCCCAGCAGGCGAAGTCACCGTCGTCGCCACCACACCCACCAGCGAAGACCGCACGACGTTCACTGTCGTCACCGACCGCGACGGCGACGGCCTTCCCGACGACCGCGAGATCGGGCTGGGCACCGACCCCGACGACCCGGACACCGACGATGACGGCTTGCAGGACGGCCCCGAGGTCAACGGCATCAAGATGAAGCAGAAGGTGACCTGCTTCAAGAAGACCTCCCGGATCGGCACCGTGCGGACGAACCCGTTGAAGAAGGACACCGATGGGGACGGGATCAAGGACGGGGTCGAGGTCGGCGGCTACACCATCGACCAGAAGATCCGCATCCGGAAGAAGACCGGCAAGCCGGGCTACTACAACGTCGGCACGGTGCGGACGAACCCGACCAAGAAGGACACCGACTCCGACGGCCTCACCGACAAGCAGGAGCGCACGGGTTCGGCCAACAAGCGGTGGGCCAAGCACAAGACCAGCCCGGTCAACTGCGACACCTACCGGGGCGGCATCAAGGACGGCAGGGAGGTGCGGAAGAAGTCCGACCCGGCGGACGTCTACTCCTCACCCAAGCGACCCAAGCCGCCCAAGAACGTCGGCCCGATGACGCGGGTCATGCTGGGCTGACCGGATCCTGGGTCGACCGACAGGTCGCGAGGCGGGGCGTCGGAGAACGGTACCGGCGCCCCGCGCCCGTCCCACCGTCCAGGGACTCAGTAGACGAGCACCTTGGCGTCGGGGCTCAGCGTCTCCTCGACGAACGCCGCGGCGCCGGCGATCCGTGCGCCCGGCAGCAGGTCGTCCGCGGTGAGGTCGCGCCGGGCCGCGCACTGGGTGCACACGGTGACCGACCCCGCCTGGAGTACGACGTCGATCAACTCCTCCAGCGGACTGCCATGCGGCAGCGTGAAGCCGCCGTCCGGCGTGGCCAGCCACACGCCCTCGCCGGCGAGCCACAGCGAGACCGGCACCCCGGAGCTGGCGGCTGTCGCCGCGACGGTGGCGCCCTGGTTGGCCCGCTCGGGGTCGTCGTTGCCGCAGATCACCTTGATGACCAGACTCGTGCCCATAGTGGGCACCTTAGACTTAGCCCATGGCGTTCGAGATCCCGGCCGACCTGCACCCCAACTGCCTGCCGGTGGCCTGGCTGCTCGGGACCTGGCGCGGCAACGGGCACGGCGACTACCCGACGATCGAACCGTTCCAGTTCGGCCAGGAGCTGATCTTCGCCCACGATGGCCGCCCGTTCTTCCACTACATGGCGCGCGCCTGGCTGACCGACGAGGAAGGCAACGAGGTGCGCGACGGCGCCCTCGAGACGGGCTTCCTGCGCTGCCCCGAGCCGGGCAAGCTCGAGCTGCTGCTCGCGCACTCCTCGGGCGTCAGCGAGATCTGGTACGGCGCGGCGGAGGGCGGCAAGATCGAGCTGCACACCACGGGGGTCTCCTTCACCGAGACCGCCAAGGAAGTGACCCGCGGGGCGCGCCTCTACGGCCAGGTCGACTCCGATCTGCTCTACGCCTACGACATGGAGGCGGTCGGACAGCCGCTGCAGCCGCACCTGTGGGCCCGTTTGGTGCGCGCGTGAACGCCGTACAGAAGGCCACCGACGACCTCGCGAGCAGGCTGCGCGGCCGGGGCTACCGGCTCACCCCGCAGCGCGAGCTGATCCTGCAGGCGGTCGAGGATCTCGGCCACGCCACCCCGGAGGAGATCCTGGAGCGGGTCCAGGGGCGGACCAGCGCGATCAACGCCTCGACGGTCTACCGCACGCTCGAGCTGCTCGGCGAGCTCGGCCTGGTGCGCCAGGCCCACCTCGGCGGGCGGACGCCGACCTTCCACTCGACCTCGGGACCCGCTCACGGCCACCTGGTCTGCCGCGAATGCGGCTCGCAGGTCGGGCTCGCCGGGCCGTCCGCGCAGGAGTTCGTGGCGCGGCTCCACGAGGAGTCGGGCTTCACCACCGAGGTCTCGGACCTCACCGTCTTCGGCACCTGCGCCGGATGCACCGCCGCGGGGCCGTCATGACCAGCCCGCTGCTGGGGCTGCCGGGTGCGGTCGAGGCCGGCGGGGTCGACGCGGGCGTGGCCGCGCACTACAGCTCCTTCTACACCGAGCAGCGCACGCTCGCGGGGGGCGACGGTTTCGTCGACCTGTCCCACCGCGACGTCGTACGCATCACCGGACCCGACCGGCTGACATGGCTGCACGCGCTGACGACGCAGGCGTTCGAGACGCTGTCGCCGAAGCAGCCGACCCAGGCGCTCATCCTCAGCCCGCAGGGGCACGTCGAGCACGCGTTCGCCGGCGTCGACGACGGCGAATCGTTCACCACGCACACCGAGCCGGGGGCGGCGCCCGCGCTGATCGACTTCCTCGGCCGGATGATCTTCATGAGCCGCGTCGAGGTCGCTGCGGTGACCGGCGACGTCGCGGTCGCCTGGCGGCCGGCGGTCGGCTACGAGTTCGTGCCCCGGGAGCGGCTGGAGGCGTATGCCGAGGCAGCCGGCCCCGCGTGCGGGCTCTGGGCGCACGAGGCGCTGCGGATCGCGCGCGGCGAGCCCCGGCTCGGGCTGGACACCGACCACCGCACGATCCCCAACGAGGTCGGGTGGATCGGCTCGGCCGTGCACCTGGACAAGGGCTGCTACCGGGGCCAGGAGACGGTCGCGCGGGTGCACAACCTCGGGCGGCCGCCCCGGCGGCTGACGATGCTGCACCTGGACGGGTCGGAGAACACCCTGCCTCCCCTCGGCGCCGAGGTCCTGTACGGCGACCGCGCGGTCGGGTTCGCCGGCTCGTCGGCGCGCCACTTCGAGCTCGGCCCGATCGCGCTGGCGCTGCTCAAGCGGAACGTGCCCGTCGACGCGGCGCTCACCGTCGCCGGCATGCCTGCCGCCCAGGAGGTCATCGTCGACCCTGACGTCGGCCTCCACTTCCGCCCCCGCCGCTGACCCCGTACCGCCGAGCCGACTCGGCGGGTTCTGCGTGCACCTTTGCGCCGACTCGGCGTGGGAGAATCCGCATATGGCGCAGGACACCAACCAGTTGCCGTCCCACACCACGACACGGCTGGAGGACGGACCGAACGGTCAGGACCCCTTCGCGCACCCGCCGGAGACGTTCGACATCGAGCCGCCGTACGTCCCGGACGAGGCTGCGGTCGCGGCGGTCGAGGAGTTCGAGCACCGCTTCGTCGACCGTGAGCTGTCGTGGCTCGGGTTCAACCAGCGGGTGCTCGAGCTCGCCGAGGACGCCGAGCTGCCGCTGTTGGAGCGCACCCGCTTCCTGGCGATCTTCGCCGGCAACCTCGACGAGTTCTTCATGGTCCGGGTGGCCGGCCTCAAGCGGCGGATCACGGCCGGGGTCGCCGTACGCGCCGCTTCGGGGCTCCTCCCGCGCGAGGTCGTCGAGCAGATCTGGGCGCGCACCCGGGAGCTGATGGAGCGCCACGCGCGGGTCTTCGCCGACGAGATCACGCCCGAGCTCGCCAAGGAGGGCATCGAGGTCGTCGGCTGGGAGGACCTGGACCGCGAGGAGCAGCGCTACGCCAAGCGGATCTTCAAGGACCGGGTCTTCCCGGTGCTGACGCCGCTGGCGGTCGACCCCGCCCACCCGTTCCCCTACATCTCCGGCCTCTCGCTCAACCTGGCGGTGCTGCTGCGCCATCCGAGCAGCGGCACGGAGCACTTCGCGCGGGTGAAGGTGCCGCCCATCTTCAACCGCTTCGTCCCGCTCGGCAACCAGCGGTTCGTGCCGCTCGAGGAGGTCATCGCCGAGCACCTCGGCAGGCTCTTCCCGGGCATGGAGGTGCTGGGCTCGCACACCTTCCGGGTCACCCGCAACGAGGACCTCGAGGTCGAGGAGGACGACGCGGAGAATCTCCTCAAGGCGCTGGAGAAGGAGCTGCTGCGCCGCCGCTTCGGGTCACCGGTGCGCCTGGAGGTCGAGGAGTCGATCGACGAGCGGGTGCTCACGCTCCTGATCTCCGAGCTGGGGGTCGCCGCCGACGAGGTCGTGCGCCTGCCCGGCCCCCTTGACCTGACGGGCCTGCACGGCCTGGCCGACCTGGGTCGCGAGGATCTCAAATACCCCGCCTTCGTGCCGAGCACCCATCCCCTGCTCGCCGAGGTCGAGAGCGCGTCGCCGGTCGACGTCTTCGATTCGGTACGACGCCACGACGTACTGCTGCACCACCCCTACGACTCCTTCGCCACGAGCGTGCAGCGGTTCCTGGAGCAGGCCGCCGCCGACCCGCACGTCCTGGCGATCAAGCAGACGCTCTACCGCACCTCGGGCGACTCCCCGATCATCGACGCCCTCGTCGACGCGGCCGAGGCCGGCAAGCAGGTGCTGGTGATCGTCGAGATCAAGGCCCGCTTCGACGAGCACAACAACATCCGGTGGGCGCGCAAACTGGAGCACGCGGGCTGCCACGTCGTCTACGGCCAGGTCGGCCTCAAGACCCACTGCAAGCTGGCGATGGTGGTGCGCGACGAGCCGGACGGGATCCGCCGCTACACCCACATCGGCACCGGCAACTACAACCCCAAGACCGCGCGTCTGTATGAGGACCTCGGGCTGCTGACCTCGGACGAGGCGATCGGCGAGAACGTCGCCCATCTCTTCAACAACCTGAGCGGCATCTCGCGCAAGCCGTCGTACGAGAGCCTGCTCGTGGCGCCCAGCTGGGTGCGCGCCGGGCTGATCGACCAGATCCACGCCGAGATCAGGCATCACCTCGCCGGGCGGCCGGCCAGGATCAGGATCAAGGCCAACTCCATCGTGGACGAGGCGCTGATCGACGCCCTCTACCTCGCCTCGCAGGCGGGTGTCGAGGTCGAGCTCCTGATCCGCGGGATCTGCGCGCTGCGCCCCGGCGTACCGGGGCTGTCGGAGACGATCACCGTCCGCTCCGTGCTCGGCCGCTTCCTGGAGCACTCGCGCGCGTATTGGTTCGAGAACGGCGGCGATCCGGCCGCCTGGATCGGCTCGGCCGACCTGATGCACCGCAACCTGGACCGGCGGGTGGAGGTCCTGATCCGGCTTCCGGAGAGCAGCGTGGGCAACATCGGCGCCCTTCTCGACCTCGCCTTCGACCCGCAGACCACATCCTGGATACTTCACAGCGACGGATCTTGGACCCAGAACCGCGGCAGCGCCGACCTCCAGGAGTCCCTCATCGGACGTCAGGGACGACGCCGGCGCGCATGAGGGGATAGTCGCCGAGGGCCACATTCCTGGCAGTTGTCTGAACGATTTACGGCGCGAGGATGGGGTCTCTCGCGGGAACCATCAACTGCGTTCACTGTTCGTTCACCTTCCGTTCACCTGGATGCTGATCCGGCGACGGCCCCCGTCCGGTCGCGGTTTGACTGCCGTTCGCCCGCTATTGGGTACGACGCCGCCTCGGGCCGCGGGCGGAAAGGGCGCGCCGACTCGCCGTCGCGTGGCCCGGATTGACTAGGCAACATGATTGCGCCCTAGCATGGGCCCGTCCGGTCCAGCCTCGCAGGAGTTCACTGTGGCAATTTCTTTCCGACCCGTGGACGGCAGCTTCTTCGAGCTGCTGACCCAGATGGCCGTCAAGCTCCAGGAGGGCGCAGATCTGCTCGCGGAGGTGCTCGACGACGGCGCCGACCGGGAAGCGATCGCGGAGCATCTCGCCGAGGCCGAGACCAGCGCCGACGAGCTCGTCCACCAGTTCGTCAGCAAGGTGAACCGCACGTTCGTGACCCCGATCGACCGCGAGGATCTCTACGCGCTCGCGCACGAGTTGGACGAGGTCATGGACCACATGGACTCCGCGTGCGACCTGATCTGGCTCTACGAGGTCGAGGAGCTGCCGAAGGAGTTCGCCAAGCAGGTCACCGTCCTGCAGCGCTGCTCCGAGCTCACCGCCGAGGCGATGCCGCGGCTGCGCGGCCGCAAGGACCTCCACGAGTACTGGGAGGAGATCTCCCGGTTGGAGAGCGCCGGCGACAAGCAATACCGGCGCATCCTCGCGAAGCTCTTCGACGGCCGCTACGACCCGCTCGAGGTCGTCAAGCTGAAGGACATCATCAGCTCGATGGAGGCGGCGATCGACGCGTTCGAGCGCGTCGCGACCACCGTCGAGCAGATCGTCGTCAAGGAGTCCTGACTCCGCCATGGAACTCGCGATCGTCATCGCGGTGGTCGTCGTCGCCCTCGTCTTCGACTACACCAACGGTTTCCACGATGCGGCCAACGCGGTCGCCACTTCGGTCTCGACGAGGGCACTGACCCCCCGGGTCGCCCTCGGTATGGCCGCCGTCATGAACTTCGTCGGGGCGTTCCTCGGCCAGAAGGTCGCGATGACGGTGAGCGAGACAATCGATCCCGGCACCGGCACCCACGCGCTCTCGATCGTGCTCGCCGGCGTGGCCGGCGCGATCGCGTGGAACATCATTACGTGGTATTTCGGTCTTCCCTCGTCCTCCTCCCACGCGCTGATCGGCGGCCTGGTCGGCGCGGCGCTGGCGGCGAGCGCCTGGGTGAACTGGCACACCGTGCTCTGGAAGGTCGCCATCCCGATGGTGATCTCGCCGCTCTTCGCCTTCGCGGCCGGCTTCGGGGTGATGACGGCGATCATGTGGATCTTCCGCAACCAGGCGCCGGGCCCGACCAACCGGGGCTTCCGGATGATGCAGACCGTCTCCGCCGCCGCGTTGGCGCTCGGGCACGGCCTGCAGGACGCCCAGAAGACGATGGGCGTGATCTTCCTGGCGCTGCTCAGCGGCGGCTTCGTCAGCCAGGACGACCCGCTGCCGCTGTGGGTGGTCTTCTCCGCCGCGGCCGCGATCTCGCTGGGCACCTGGTCCGGCGGCTGGCGGATCATGCGGACCCTCGGCCGGCGGATCATCCACCTGGACCCGCCGCGCGGATTCGCCGCGGAGTCGGTCGGTGCGTCGGTGCTCTACACCACGGCGTACGTCTTCTCCGCGCCGATCTCGACCACCCACACGATCACCAGCGCCATCATGGGCGTCGGCGCGACCAAGCGGCTGTCGGCCGTGCGCTGGGGTGTCGCCCGCTCGATCGCCACCGCCTGGGTGCTGACCTTCCCGATGGCGGGCATCGTCGCCGCGGGGACCTACTGGATCACCGCGCCGATCCTGCCCTAACGGCCCGCCGCGGCCCGGCACCCGCCACCCGCGTCGTACCCGCGCCCATCGCCCCGGCGCGGTAGTCCCCAACGTTCTGCAGGGGTTACGGACGAGTAACCCCTGCGAAACGTTGGGGACTACCCCGGCGAGGGGCTCGCTGGCGGTGGGCAGCCCGGCGCGGCTCAGCCGAAGCGGCCGGAGATGTAGTCCTCGGTGCGCTGGTCGCTGGGGTTGGCGAAGATCTTCGTCGTCTGGTCGAACTCGACCAGCAGGCCCGTCCGGTTGCCGGTGGTCTCGTCGGGGCGGGCGGTGAAGAACGCCGTACGGTCCGAGACCCGCGCCGCCTGCTGCATGTTGTGGGTGACGATGATGATCGTGTAGTCCTCGCGCAGCGAGAGCATCAGCTCCTCCACGCGCGAGGTGGCGATCGGGTCGAGCGCCGAGCAGGGCTCGTCCATGAGGATCACGTCCGGCCGGGTGGCGATCGTGCGCGCGATGCACAGCCGCTGCTGCTGACCGCCGGAGAGCCCGTACGCCGACTGCTTGAGCTTGTCCTTCACCTCGTCCCACAGCGCCGCGCCGCGCAGCGCCTGCTCGACGAGGTCGTCCATGCTGGCGACCTTCATGCCGGTGACGCGGGGGCCGTAGGCGATGTTGTCGTAGATCGACTTGGGGAAGGGGTTCGGCTTCTGGAAGACCATCCCGATGTGGGTGCGCACCTGGATCGGGTCGACGCCCTTCGCGTAGACGTCCTGGCCGTGGTAGGTCACCTGGCCCTGCACGCGGGCGCCGGGCACGAGGTCGTTCATCCGGTTCAGGCAGCGCAGCACCGTCGACTTGCCGCACCCGGACGGGCCGATGAGCGCCGTGATCTCGTTGCGGCCGAACTGCAGCGACACGTCGTGCACGGCGTGGAAGTCGGCGTAGAACACGTTGAGGCCGATGCTCTGCATCACCGGGTCCGGCGGCAGCTCCGGCAGCACCCGCTCGACGGACTGGCGCGCGTCGGGGATGGAGCTCGCCACCGAGCTCGGGATCGTGTCCGGGACGGGACCGGCCATCGCAAGCGGGTCGTGGTGCTCGGGTGCGGTGCTGGGGATCGTTGACATGTCGGGTCCTTACCAAGACTTCTGGAATCGGTTGCGGATGAAGATCGCCAGCGCGTTCATTCCGAGGATCAGCACGAGCAGTACGACGACCGCCGCGGACGCCGCGGTCTGGTACTCCTGCTGCGGGGCACTGGAGAGACTGAAGATCTGGATCGGCAGCGCCGTGAGGGGACTCTCGACGCCGGTGGGGTCGAACCGGACGGTCGCGAGCCCGAGGAGAAGCAGTGGCGCGGCCTCGCCGACGGCGCGGGAGAGCCCGAGGATCGTGCCGGTGGCGATGCCGGGGACGGCGGAGGGGAGCGTGTTGCGCCAGGTCGTCTGCCACACGGTGGCGCCGAGCGCCAGCGACCCGTGGCGGATCTCCGACGGCACCGCCCGCACCGCCTCCCGGGTGGTGATGATCACCACCGGGAGGATCAGGAGCGCGAGCGCGAAGGCGCCGCCCAGCACGATGCCCTTGTTGGCGTATCCGAGCAGCGCCATGATCAGGGCGGCGAGCATGCCGTAGATGATCGACGGCACGGCCGCGAGGTTCTGGAGGTTGATCTCGATGATCCGGTTGTAGAGCGACTTCGGGTTCGCGAACTCCTCCAGGTAGAGCGCGGCCGCGATCCCGAGCGGGATCGCCAGCAGGGCCGTGATGACCATCAGCCAGATCGAGCCGAGGATGCCCGCCCGGAAGCCGGTGTTGGCCTTGTCGACCACCGACTCGTAGTTGGTGAAGAGCGCGAGGTCGAAGCGCGGGGCGCCGCTGATCATGGTGTCGATGATCAGCGCGACCAGCACGATCACGCCGAAGAAGAGGGAGAACCACAGCGCGGCCAGGAAGACCAGCGACTTCGGGGTCCGGTCCCGGCTCCGGCCGTCGAGGGACAGCTCCACCGCCGTACGCGCCGACTCGGCGGCCTTGGTCACGGTGCTCATCAGTACTCCTGCCGGAAGCGCCGGACGATCGCGACGCTGATCGCGTTGATGATGAAGGTGATGACGAAGAGCAGCAGGGCGACCGCGAAGAGGTTGTTGTACGCCGGGGAGCCGGCCGCGGCCTCGCCGGAGGCGGTGATCGCGATGAACGCCGTCATCGTCATGTGCGGGTCGAACGCGCTCAACGACATGTTCTTGACCGCGCCGCCGGCCATGGTGACGATCATCGTCTCGCCGACCGCCCGGGAGAGCCCGAGCACGATCGCCGCGGCGATCCCGGAGAGCGCCGCGGGGAAGACGACCCGCAGCGTGGTCTGCATCCGGTTGGCGCCGAGCGCCAGCGAGCCGTGACGCAGCGCCTGCGGTACGGCGCTCATCGCGTCCTCGGCGAGCGAGGCGATGGTGGGGATGATCATCACGCCGAGCACCAGGCCCGCCGCGAGCGAGTTGGTGAAGTTGACCTCGAGCCCCAGCCAGCCCTGCAGCAGCTGCGGGGTGACGAAGTAGAGCGCGAAGAACCCGTAGACGACGGACGGCACGCCCGCCAGCAGCTCGACGATCGGCTTGAGCCACTTCCGGGCGCGCCGCGAGGCGTACTCGGAGAGGTACATCGCCGCGCCGAGCCCGAGCGGCACCGCCAGCGCCAGCGCGATCGCGGTGGTGAGGAAGGTGCCCATGAGCAGCGGCAGCACCGCGGGCCGGACCTCCCGGGTGGCGGGGTCGGCGGTGGCGAAGAACTGGCTCAGCGGCACGTGGCGGAAGAACTCGATCGCGGGCTCCACGATCGCGATGAGGATCCCGAACGTGATCAGCACCGAGACCAGCGCGGAGCCGGCCAGCAGGACCTTGACGACCGACTCACCGAGCCGCCGGCGCGGGGCCAGGCTGGGCGGCGGCACCCCCGGCGAGCCGGGCTGGAGGTCGAGGGCGGACATGGTCGGGTCAGCCCGCGATGCCTGCGAGGGCGTCGGTCGTGGCCGCGTACTCCTCGTCGTTCAGGGGGATGAACTGCGCGGCCTCGGCGATGGTGGTGAGGTTCTCGATGTAGAAGTCGACGTACGTCGCGACCGCCGGCTTGTCCCGGTAGCTGTCGTTGTTGACGTAGATGAACAGGGGCCGGGCCAGCGGCGCGTAGTCGCCCGCCTGGGCGGTCTCGGCCGACGGCGCGACGCAGCCGTCGCCGTTGTCGATCTCGAGCGCCTTGACCCGGTCGACGTTCTCCTCGTAGTAGGTGTAGCCGAAGAATCCGACCGCGCCCTTCGTGCCCGCGATGCCGGAGACCAGGATGTTGTCGTCCTCGGAGACCTCGAAGTCGTCGCGCAGCAGCTCCGACTCGTCGCCGACGACGTCGGCGGCCATGTAGTCGTAGGTGCCCGAGTCAGTGCCCGGGATGAAGCCGGCGATCTCCTGGTCGGGGAAGCTCGGGTCGAGCTCGTTCCAGTTGGTCGGGCGGTCGTTCGGCCCGAAGAGCGAGATCACCTGCTCGGTGGTCAGGCAGTCGACCGCCAGGTCGGGGTGTACGACGATGGTCAGCGCGTCGGTGGCGACGTGCAGCTCGGTGTACTCGATGCCCTCCTTCTCACACGCCGCGGACTCCTCCTCCTTGATGGGCCGCGAGGCGTCGGAGATGTCGGTCTGGGCGCCGCAGAACTTCTCGAAGCCGCCGCCGGTGCCCGAGAAGCCCACCGACACCTGAATGCCCGGGTGGGTCTCGAGGATCATCTCGGCGGCGGTGTTGCTCATCGGGTAGACGGTCGAGGAACCGTCGACCGCGACCTTGCCGGAGATCTCCCCGCCCTCGGAGTCGGCGGCCTGACCGGCGTCACCGCCACCGCACGCGGACAGGGCAAGGGCGAGAGCTGCGATTCCGGGCAGGGCTGCCCGGGGGGAAGTGATCTTCACTCCGTATCTCCTGAGTGCTCAATCGATGCTGACACTCGCAGAGTGTGGGGAACTCAGATGACCAGACGGCCCGGTGCCGGGTGAACCCCAGGTGAACGGCGGGCGGACGGTTGGCGACGCACGGCGAGTCGGCTCAAAAGTGCACGAGAAACACGCCGAGTCGGCGCATCTGTGCACGCGTACGACGCCGAGTCGGCGCTTAAGTACGCGGTCATCCACAACCGAGGGCCGCCGAGCTGTGGACAGCCGTGCACGTTAGCGCCGACTCGGCGTGATTCAGCTGCACGGATGCGCCGACTCGGCGTGTTTCTCGTGCACGGATGCGCCGACTCGGCGGGATTTGAGTGCACTTTCGAGCCGACTCGCGATCAGGGGCGGGTGAACTCAGTGGTACTCGACCGCGAGGATCCGGCCCTTGCGCCGGTGCAGGACGACCATCTTGCCGGGCTCGAGCTCGACGGGCTCCATGCGCAGGACGTCGAAGATCGCGGGCAGCACCGGACGGTGCGCGCAGA
>JBDHZS010000005.1:0-47681 GCA_039812025.1 Nocardioides sp.
TCGAGCTCCTCGCGCAGGCCCGGGCCGGCAGCGCGCGGGCCGTCGCCCGGCTGCTCTCACTGGCCGAGGACGGGCTGGCGGACCCGGCCGACTTCGGGGATCCCGCCGCGCGGGCGCACGCCGTCGGCCTCACCGGCGCCCCGGGCGTCGGCAAGTCGACCGCGACGAACGCGCTGGTCGGCGAGCTGCGCCGTACCGGCCGCCGCGTCGCGGTGCTCGCCGTCGACCCGTCCTCCCCGGTCACCGGCGGCGCGCTGCTGGGCGACCGGGTGCGGATGGCCGACCACGCGCTGGATCCCGGCGTCTTCATCCGGTCGATGGCCTCCCGCGGCCACCTCGGCGGCCTGGCCGCCTCGACCGCGCAGGCGATCCGTGTGCTCGACGCGGCCGGCTTCGAGGTGATCCTGCTCGAGACCGTCGGGGTCGGGCAGAGCGAGGTCGAGGTCGCCGGGCTGGCCGACACCACCGTCGTCCTGCTCGCCCCCGGCATGGGCGACGGCATCCAGGCGGCCAAAGCAGGCATCCTCGAGATCGGGGACGTGTACGTCGTCAACAAGGCCGACCGCGACGGCGCCAACACGCTGCGGCGCGAGCTGCGGTCGATGCTCGCGCTCGCCGTACCGGTTGACGGTGCCGTGGACGGCGGCGTTGACGGTGCATGGCGGCCGCCGGTGCTGCTCACCGTGGCCGCGACGGGCAAGGGGATCGGCAAGCTCGCCTCGGCGATCGACGAGCACGGCAGGCATGTCGTCGGTCACAGTCGGTGACTGTCTGCCCCTGGCCGGGCGCGCCTGCTGGCATCCGGGGTGCGAACGGCAGCACACTGGCATCTGAGTCAAAGGAGCTTCCCCCGCCATGTCACTCAAGAAGTTGCTGATCGTCGTCGTGTTCGTCTTCGTCGGCTTCTGGCTGTTCACCGACCCGCAGGGCCTCGCCTCGGCCGCGCGCGGCGCCGGCGGGCAGGTGTGGGAGCTGGCGACGAGCCTCTTCAGCTCGGTGATCGACTTCGTCAGCGCCCTGACCTGACCATGTTCGGGCTGCTCAGGACGCTGACGGACCCCCACATCGCCCAGCACCTGCTGCGCGAGGAGGGCGAGGTCATCGTCGACGAGGTGCACAAGCACTGGGCGGCGTACGCGCGTCCGGCGCTGGAGGGCTTCGTCGGGGTGGTCCTGCTGTCGACGGTCCCGTTCATCCATCCCGACTTCGGCTTCATCCCGCTGCTGCTCGGCTTCGGGGTGCTGCTCCATGCCGCCTGGCTGGCGCTCGGCGCGCGGATGGACCGGTTCGTGATCACCAACATGCGGGTCTTCCGGGTGCATGGCGTCTTCGCGACCACCCTGGCCACGATGCCGCTGAGCCGGATCCTCGACATCACCGTCGCCCGGCCCTTCACCGGCCGGATCCTGAACTACGGCCACTTCGTCTTCGAGTCCGCCGCCCAGGAGCAGGGGCTGCGCGACATCCGCTTCGTCGGCCGCCCCGGCGAGCGTGACCTCGCCATCCAACGGGTCGTCCAGCGCTCCGGCCTCCGCGGGCCGCGCGTCATCAACTAGTCGGCTGCGCTCGCGCTCAACGGAGTGATTCGCGACCGCATACCGGTCGTGAATGACTCCGTAGCGAGGGGGTCAGCCCGCCTGGACCAGGTAGACCGCGCCGGAGGCCAGCAGGTTGGCGGGGCCGCGAGAGCGCAGGCCGGCCGAGGCGCGGCCGTGGGCGTCCAGCAGCACCCGCTCGGTGACCGCGAAGCCGCACGTCTCGAAGAGGTCCTCCAGGTCGCGCAGGGTGGCCAGGTGGATGTTGGGGGTGTCGTACCAGGGTCGGGGCAGCTCCGCCGAGACCGGCATCCGGCCGCGGGCGAGGAGCTGCACCCGGTGCTTCCACAGGCCGAAGTTTGGGACCGAGACCACGCCGCGGCCCGCGATCCGGGCGATCTCGCCGAGCACCAGGGCCGGATGCTGCGTCGCCTGCAGGGTCTGGGAGACCACGACCAGGTCGTACGACGCGTCCGCGAACTCGCCCAGCTGGGTGTCGAGGTCCAGGTCGATGACCGGTACGCCGCGGCGGATCGCGGAGATCAGCGCCGCCGGGTCGGAGTCGACGCCGGTGCCGCGGCAGCCGCGCTCGGCGATCAGGTGGGCCAGCAGCTGGCCGTCGCCACAGTCCAGATCGAGAACCCGCGAGCCGGGGGCGACGAGGCCGGCCACGATCTCGAGGTCAGGTCGCATCGGCCGGCCTTCCGTCGTACGTCTCCCAGGCGCGGTCCAGGAACGCCCGCACCGTGGCCAGGTAGTCCGGGACGTCGAGCAGGAACGAGTCGTGGCCGTGCGGGGCGGAGATCTCCCGGAACGACACCGGCAGCCCGGCGCGCTCCAGGTGGCGGACCAGGCGCCGCGAGTGCTGGGTGTTGAAGCGCCAGTCGGAGTCGAAGGAGATCGCCAGGAAGCGGGTCACCGTCTCGGTCGGCGCCGCGGCCAGCCGCTCGAGCGCGTGCGGGTCCGCGAACGGGTCGAAGTAGTCGAGCGAACGCGTCAGGTAGAGGTAGGAGAGCGCGTCGAACCGGTCCAGGAAGACCTCGCCCTGGTGCTTGAGGTAGGACTCGACCGCGAAGTCGACGCCCAGCCGGCGACCCGCCTCCTCGCCGGACTGGAAGCGGCGGCCGAACTTGTCCCACATGCCGTCCTCGGACAGGTAGGTGATGTGGGCCATCATCCGGGCCACGGCGAGTCCGGTCCTGGGGCCGGCGCCCTCGTCGTACCGGCCACCGGCGAAGCCCGGATCGCGCATGATCGCGGAGCGGGCGACGGCGGAGAACGCGATGTTCTGCGCGGAGAGCCGCGAGCTGGCGGCCACCATCACCGCGTGCGCGATCTCCTCGTGCGCGTCCAGTGCCCACTGCAGCACCTGCATCCCGCCTTGGGAGCCGCCGACGCCCGCGAGCAGCCGGGTGACGCCGAGGTGGCGCATCAGCCGCCGGTGCACCGCGACCATGTCGGCGATCTCGACGATCGGGAAGTCCAGGCCGTAGGGCTCGCCGGTGGCCGGGTTGATCGACCGCGGGCCGGTGGTGCCGCGGCAGCCACCGAGGAGGTTCGGGCAGATGACGAAGTAGCGGTCGGTGTCCACCGGCCGGCCCGGACCGACCATGGTGTCCCACCAGCCGCGGTGCTCCGGGGTGCCCGAGGCGTGCGAGTCGCCGGTGAGCGCGTGCGCGATGAAGACCGCGTTGCCGCCGTCCGGGGCGAGGGTTCCCCAGGTCTCGTAGGCCACCTCGACGTGGCGCAGAGTCTCGCCGCCGGCCGTGCGGAGCGGGTCGTCCTCGGTGAAGAGGACGACCCGCTGCCTCGGGTCGGGCCCGTCGGTCATGTCAATGCCCAGGTCAGGAGGCCGCGACCGCCAGCGCCTGGTCGATGTCGGCGATGATGTCCGCGATCGCCTCGATGCCGATCGAGAGCCGGATCATGTCCTCGGGCACGCCTGCGGCCTCGAGCTCGTCGGGCGTGAGCTGGCTGTGGGTGGTCGTGGCGTTGTGGATCGCCAGCGACTTGGCGTCGCCGATGTTGGCCAGGTGGCTGAAGAGGCCGAGCGCCTCCACGAACTTCTGCCCGCCCTCGCGGCCGGACTTGATCCCGAAGCTCACCAGGCCGCCGTACCCCTTGCCGGTCAGCACGCGGTCGGCGACCGCCTTGTCCGGCGAGTCGGCGAGGCCGGGGTAGTTGACCCAGGCGACCTGGTCGTGACCGGCGAGGTGCTCGGCGACCGCCTTGGCGTTCTCGCTGTGCCGATCCATCCGCAGGTGGAGCGTCTCAAGGCCCTGCAGGAAGAGCCAGGAGTTGAGCGGCGCGACCGCGGCGCCGGTGTTGCGCAGCAGCACGGTGCGGGCGCGGATGATGTAGGCGAGGTTGCCGACCGCCTCGGTCCACACCACGCCGTGGTAGGCGCCGTCGGGCTGGGTCAGCCCGGGGAACCGCTCGGAGTGCGCCGCCCAGTCGAAGTTGCCCGAGTCGACGATGACGCCGCCGATCGACGTACCGTGACCGCCGATGTACTTGGTCGCCGCGTGCACCGAGACGTCGACGCCGTGGTCGAAGACCTGGCACAGGTACGGCGTGGGGGCGGTGTTGTCGACGATGAACGGCAGCCCGTGGCCGTGCGCGGCCTCCGACCAGGCGTCGAGGTCGATCACGTTGATCTTGGGGTTGCCGATCGTCTCGCCGAAGACGAGCTTGGTCTTGTCGTCGACGTACTTGCCGAGCTCCTCGGGCTTGCCCGGATCGACGAACCGGACCTCGATCCCGAACTGGGGCAGGGTGTGGGCGAAGAGCGCGTACGTCCCGCCGTACAGCGTGGACAGGGCGACGATGTTGTCGCCGGCGTAGGTGAGGTTGAGGACCGAGTAGGTCACCGCAGAGGAGCCCGACGCCACCGCGAGCGCCCCGACGCCGCCCTCGAGTGCCGTCATCCGAGCCTCGAACGTGCTCTGGGTCGGGTTCATGATCCGGGTGTAGATGTTGCCCGGCGTGCGCAGCGCGAAGAGGTCGGCCGCGTGCTCGGTGTCGTCGAAGACGTAGGAGGTGGTCTGGTAGATCGGCACCGCCCGCGAGTTGGTGGCCGGGTCGGCCTCCTCCTGGCCGGCGTGGACCGCGAGGGTCTCGGGCTGGTAGGTCATGGTGGGTTTCGCTCCTGATCAGCGCTGGGTACGTCGGGTGCTCCGCAACCTACCCCCTGCCGACCGCGCACCTATGTCCGCTCTCAGCCTGAGAACGGACGCTACTGCGCGTTCGGCAGCCCCGGCGGGCCGCTGCGGACGGCGCGGAAGGTCCAGACCCGGTGCAGGGCGTAGGAGAGCGGGGTGACGGCGAGGATCACGATCAGCTGCGCCCAGTAGAGCCGCGTGCGGAAGCCCGTGGAGGAGTCGAGTACGTCGTGGGGGAGCGCGATCGGCGAGTGCGGGTGCATCAGCAGCGTCAGCAGCACCAGCCCGACCGCCTGCGAGACCGAGGCCACGATCAGGAAGGGCACGTACTCGCGCCACCACGGCGCGGCGCCGCGGGAACGGAACGCCCAGGAGCGGTTGAGCTGGAAGTTCCACAGGCTCGCGACGAGGAACGCGATCGTGGAGTAGACGTGGTACCAGCGGACGTGGAAGCCGCCGAACCCGAGCGCGAGGACCGCGCCATCGAAGTCGGGCCCGAGCCGGCGCAGCACCACCAGCGTGGCCAGGTTGACCACCACGCCGCTCGCCCCGACCAGGCCGAAGCGCCAGAAGAGGCGGCCGTTGCGGCGTACGCGCCTGCGGAAGCCGGACGGCTCGGTCACGGGTGGACCCTACGCTGTCACTAGGATTGGGCGCATGACGCAGCAGCCGTTCAGCCGCCCAGGGGCCGTCGACCTGTCCGGATTCGCCCAGAGCCCGCCGCCCGCACCTTCGGGGACGCTCGGGGGCGGCGCTCCCACGGGATCTGCCGGGGCTTCCGGCGCGGGCGGCCTGGGTTCGTACGCCGTGAGCGTCACCGAGCAGAACTTCCAGTCGCTCATCGAGTCCTCGATGACCGCGCCGGTGATCCTGGTCTTCTACTCGCGGACCCGCGCGCCCGAGTCCGGCCAGCTGGCCGACGACCTGGCGACGGTGTCGGGGGAGTTCGAGGGGCGCTTCCTGGCGGGGCTGGTCGACATCGACGCGGTGCCGGCGATCGCCCAGGCCATGCAGATCCCCTCCGTCCCGCTCCTGATCGCGGTGATGGACGGCCGGCCCGCGCCGCTGCTGTCCGAGGCGATCCCTCTCGAGGAGCTGCGCACGGCGCTCACCCAGGTGCTCCAGCAGCTCACCGCGCAGGGGATCACCGGGCGCCACCAGCCGCTGCAGCAGGCGGGCGAGCCAGTCGAGGAGGGCGAGGAGCCGGCGTTCGACCCGCGGTACGCCGCCGCGCAGGACGCGCTCGGCGAGGGCGACATCGACAAGGCCGTCGCCGAGTACCAGAAGCTCGTGGACGCCAACCCCGCCGACTCCGAGGCGGCGGCCGGGCTCGCGATGGCCAAGGTGCTGCAGCGCACCCAGGGGGTGGACCTCAACGCGGCTCGCGCCGCCGCCGCGGCCGACCCGAACGACCTCGACGCCCAGATCATGGTCGCCGACTTGGACCTGCTCGGCGGCCACGTGGACGACGCGTTCGCGCGCCTGGTGGACGTCGTACGACGCACGGCCGGGGACGACCGGGACCGGGCTCGCACCCACCTGATCGGGCTCTTCGCCGCCGTCGGCGACGCCGACGCCAGGGTCCTCCGCGCCCGGCAGAACCTCGCCTCGGCCCTCTTCTAACCCTGTTCTAGACCTTGCCGAGTGCGGGATTTGTGTCGGTAAGACGGCTCAGAACGACACAAATCCCGCACTCGGCGGGGCGGTCAGTCGCGGGTGTGGGGTGGCACTCGGAGAAAGGCGAGTCCGAGGGCGATGGCGGCCAGAGCGCCGAGCGTGCCGGGGAGGATCCAGAGCGCGCCGTAGCCGCCGTCGGTCGCGCGGCCGCCGTACGACGCGGTCGCGATCGCGAGTGGGAGGGTGACCGCGAGGCTGAGGGCGGGTACGGCGGCCCAGCGGGCGGCCAGTCCCCAGCGCGCCCTGCTGCTGGCGCCGATGTCGACGACGATCCGGCGGGGGAGCCGGTGGGCGATGAGAAGCGCCGTACCGCCGATCAGGAGCAGGATCAGCGCGGCCGCGGCGCCGAGCATGCTCGCTGCGTTGGCGATCGTGCGCTGCCGGTCGTAGGCCGACGGGTCGGTGCCGTCGGCGAGGGCAGCGGCGGGGGCCAGCCTTAGTGCGGCGGAGCGGATGAAGAACTGATCCTCTGGCCGCAGCGTGTGGAAGTCGAGGAGTGCCACCACGTGCCGGTCCGTGGGGAACAGGCCGAACTCGCGCGCGAGCGGACCGTCCGCGGGTAGGACGAGTCCTGGCAGGTAGCCGCCGAGAGGCGGGTCGGGCTCGGCAGCCACCGTCGCGGTCCGGGACGTCGTACCACTGCCCCGCGGGTAGAGCAGGAGGCCCGCCTTGCCGCCCGTGAGCATCTCCGGTGCGGCCCGAACGGGCGAGCCCGGCGGTCCCAATGCCGCGATGCCGTCGTCTGCAAGCGTTCGCTCGAAGCATCCCGAAGGGTCTTTGGTGGCCTCGTCGGCCATGCAGGTGACCATGTCGGTGGTCGTCACGCGGAGCAATCGCTCGGCCTCGAGGGGCAGGCGAAAGCTGAGGACCTCGGTGCCGCCGCGTTCGGCGTAGAGCTCCCGGAACGAGGCGAGCCCCTCGTCGGCCATCTCGCTGACGACGAACGAGCCCGCGGGCTGCTCGGGGCTGTCCAAGGCTTCGCTCTGGTTGGCCTGATGCACGGTCGCCGCGGCCCACGAGCTGCTGAGCACCGCGATGACCGCGGCCGCCGCGGCGACGGGCCGCAGGGCTGCCACAAGACCGCGCAGCAGCGAGGTGCCGGCGGGTCGTAGGCCGGCCGCGGCGGCGTGTGCGATCAGGAACGCGATCGCGCCGGTCACCATCGCCACCCCGGGGATGACGAGGACGCCGAACACCTCGCCGCCATTTCGGTCCACCGCCCACATGCCGAAGACCCACGACATGGCACCGAGGGTCCCGACGGCCACTGCGGCATAGGCGGACCGCCGACGTGGCGCCGCCCGGCGACCTGCCCAGGAGGCGAGGACGGGGACGCGACGCAGGGCCGGTACGGCGGCGAGATCCACCACGGCAGTGGCCGCGAGCACCAGCCCGAAGGTGGACCACGGCACATCGAGCCGCACCCAGTGCTGCGCGAGCCACCCCGAGATGACGCTCCGTCCGCCGTGCATCACGGCGAGCACCGCGACCGTGCCGAGCAACTCCCCGATCAAGACGAGCACGAGGATCGTGCCCGCCAGTCGGCGCCACGCGGTCCGCGGCGACATCCCGGCGGCCACCAGCGCGTCGGCGTCCCGCCGCCAGCCGCGGCCCATGGCCGTGAGTACGGCGGCAAGCACGATGACGGCCAGGATGCCCGCGCCGGCCGGGACGAAGCGCAATGCGCTGAGGAACGGGGGGCTCTGCGACTCGGCTGACTCGAGCAGGGAGCGAGTGCTCGCGTAGTGAGACTCCGCGCTGTCGATGAGGGGGGCCAGGTCCGGCATGTCGAAGAAGCTCGTGTTGCTCAGCCAGCGGTGGGAGATGAACGCCGGCGAGTCGTTGACCACACCGATGGCGGTGCGGTTGCCGACATCCGCCGTGTCCACGACGTACCCGGTGACCTTGACGGACTTCTGCCCCTCTGCGGACTCCATCGTGATCGACTCGCCGATCTGGATCCCGAGCGAGCGGGCCACCGACTCGGAGAGCAGTAGTTCGCCGGGGTTGGCGGGGCGCGCGCCTTCGGTCAGTACGCCGAGCTCAAGTGCCGGATCGGTGGTGGTGCGCAGCATGACCGTGGCGGCCAGGCCGTCGTCGGTCGTGAGGTTCCCGAGATCGTCGACCACCGGGCTGACGCCATCGGCCTTCCGCAACAGCTCGATGAGCTTGGGGTCCGAGGTCTCCAGGACGTGCGTCCGGCCGCCCAGGTCCGCGCGGAGCGAGTCCTCGATCGCCCTCGCCGCGCTGTCGCGGACGGTCGCGAGACCGATGACCGTGCCCGCGAGCAGCGCACCGAGAAGAACCAGAGCGAACGTCGAGGCCAATCGACGCCGCGCGAACGCCCACCCCAGCCGGACCGTGCCGCCCGTCCTCACGCCGCCGCCAGTTCGCCGCCGCTGAGGACCATGCGGCGGTCGAGGATTGCCGCGACCTCGGGGTCGTGGGTGGCGACGACGATCGTCAGCCCGTCGGTCCGCCCCAGGCCGACCAGGATCTCCACCACCCGGCGTGTGTTCTCTACGTCGAGCGCTCCGGTGGGCTCGTCGGCGAGCACGACCGAGGCGCCTGCGATCAGGGTGCGTGCGATCGCGACCCGCTGCTGCTCGCCGCCGGACATCGTCGCCGGGAGTCGGTCGGCCATCGCGGGATCCAGGCCGACCCTGGCGAGCGCGTCCTCGACATCGGCCCCGTCGGTGGCGGCGCCGCGGAGCTCGGCCGCGAGCAGGAGGTTCTCCCTGACGGTGAGGAACGGCACCAGCCGGTAGTCCTGATGGATCAGCGACACCCGCGAGTCACCAGCCGTGCGCCAGGTGGCGACGTTCACCGGCTCGCCTTCAATCCTCACCGCGCCGGTGGTCGGCGGCTGCAACCCGGCGATCAGACGGAGCAGCGTGCTCTTTCCGCTCCCGCTCGGACCCATCACCGCCGTCGTACCCGGCTCGATCACCATGCTCACGCCGTCCAGCGGCGTCGCATCCGGGTACTCCACCCTGACTCGCTCCAGCTCGATCATCTGGCCTCCCGATGGTTGCGCGCTGGCGTCTCATCATCGTGATGTTTGCACCGGCAGGCCACGACGTCTTGTCCCCCGGGCCGCAACCAGTGCCGAATCCGGGATGACCCCGGCCCGACCCCTGGGCCCGCGATCCACCTGCCGAGTGCGGGATTTGTGTCGGTAAGACGGCTCAGAACGACACAAATCCCGCACTCGGCAAGGGGGGCAGGAGGGGGTGGGCTGGGTCAGCCGCCGACCGCGGCGCGGCCGGCCTCGAGCCGGGCGACCGGGACACGGAAGGGCGAGCAGGAGACGTAGTCCAGCCCGATCTCGTCGAAGAAGTGCACCGAGGCCGGGTCGCCGCCATGCTCGCCGCAGACGCCGAGGTGGATGTCGGGCCGGGCCTCGCGGCCGGCGATCGCTGCGCGTCGTACCAGCTCTCCGACGCCGGGGACGTCCAGCGACTCGAACGGCGAGATCCCGAAGACGCCCTGGTCCAGATAGGTGGAGAAGAACGACGCCTCGACGTCGTCTCGGGAGAATCCCCAGGTCATCTGCGTCAGGTCGTTGGTGCCGAAGGAGAAGAACTCCGCCGACTCCGCGATCTGGTCGGCGACCAGCGCGGCCCGGGGCAGCTCGATCATCGTGCCCACCAGGTAGTCGATCTCGACGCCCTCGGCGGCCTGGACCTCCTCGGCGACCGCGGCGATCTTGGCCCGGATCAGGTCCAGCTCGCGGACGGTCGCGACCAGCGGGATCATGATCTCCGGCCTGGGGTCGCCGCCGGCCTTGAGCCGTGCCGCCGCAGCCTCGAGGATCGCCCGCGCCTGCATCGTGAACAGGCCGGGGATCACGATGCCGAGCCGGACGCCACGCAGCCCGAGCATCGGGTTCTGCTCGTGGAGGCGTCGTACGGCGGACAGCAGCATCCGTTCGCGCTTCTTGCGGTGCCCCAGCACGTCGGCCATCGCCATCTGCACCGACAGCTCCGTGATGTCGGGCAGGAACTCGTGCAGCGGCGGGTCGATCAGCCGGATCGTCACCGGCAGCCCGTCCATCGCCTCGAGG
Source organism: Nocardioides sp. (assembly GCA_039812025.1). Lineage (GTDB taxonomy): Bacteria > Actinomycetota > Actinomycetes > Propionibacteriales > Nocardioidaceae > Nocardioides. Next base: position 10,440 of record JBDHZS010000005.1, read on the forward strand.
ATCCCCGTGAAGTCCTCGCGCTGCAGCGGGAGCAGGTCGGCGAGCGCCGCCTCCTGGCCGGCGTCGTCCTCGGCGATGATGAGCGCTTCGACCAGCGCGCGGCGGTCGCCGAGGAACATGTGCTCGGTACGGCACAGCCCGATGCCCTGGGCGCCGAACCGCCGCGCTCGCCCGGAGTCCTCGGGGTTGTCGGCGTTGGTGCGCACCTTGAGCCGACGGGTGGCGTCCGCGTGCTCGATGAGGCGTCGTACGGCGTCGACCAGCGGCTCGTCGAACTCCTCGCCCTCGAAGTAGCGCACCACGTGGGAGGCGGTCACCGGGACCGCGCCGTCGAAGACCTCGCCGGTCGAGCCGTCGATCGAGATCACGTCGCCCTCGCGGATCGTCTTCCCGCCGCGCACCGTGAACTCGCCGTGCCGCGCGTGCACCTCGAGCGCCTCGGCGCCGCAAACGCAGGTGCGGCCCATGCCGCGGGCGACGACGGCGGCGTGGGAGGTCTTGCCGCCCCGGCTGGTGAGGATGCCCTTGGCGACCACCATCCCGTGCAGGTCGGCCGGGCTGGTCTCCTTGCGGACCAGGATCACGTCCTCGCCGCGCTCGGCCCACTCGACCGCGGTCGCCCAGTCAAAGACCGCCTTGCCGACCGCGGCGCCGGGCGAGGCGTTCATGCCCTTGGCGAGCAGCGTCCGCTCGGAGTGGTCGTCGAAGCGGGGGAACATCAGGGTCGCCAGCTGGTCGCCGGTCACCCGCCGCAGCGCCTCGTCGAGGTCGATCAGACCCTCGTCGACCATGTCGACCGCGATCCGGAACGCCGCCTCCGGGGTGCGCTTGCCCACCCGGGTCTGCAGCATCCACAGCTTGGCGTCCTGGATCGTGAACTCGATGTCGCACATGTCGCGGAAGTGCCGCTCCAGGGTTGCCATCGTGGCCAGCAGCTCGTCGTACGACGCCTTGTCGATGTCCTCCAGGTCCGCCAGGCCGACCGTGTTGCGGATGCCCGCCACCACGTCCTCGCCCTGGGCGTTCTGCAGGTAGTCGCCGTAGACGCCGCTCTCGCCGCTGGCGGGGTCGCGGGTGAAGCAGACGCCCGAGCCGGAGGTCTCGCCCCGGTTGCCGAAGACCATCGACTGGATGTTGACCGCCGTGCCGAGGTCCTCCGGGATCCGCTCGCGGCGGCGGTAGAGGACGGCGCGGTCGGTGTTCCAGGAGTTGAAGACCGCCCGCATCGCGAGATCGAGCTGCTCGCGCGGGTCCTGCGGGAAGTCGCGGCCGGCGTTGTCGGCGATGATCTGCTTGAACGTCGCCACCAGTTCGTCGAGCTGGGTGGGGTCGAGGTCGACGTCCTGGGCGGCGCCGACGCGTTGCTTGAGCTCGTCCAGGGCGTCGGAGAAGAGTTCGGAGTCGATGTGGAGCACCGTGCCGCCGAACATCTGCAGCAGCCGGCGGTAGGAGTCCAGCGCGAACCGCCGGTCGCCCGCCTGGGTGGCGAGCCCCTCAACCGAGGCGTCGTTGAGGCCGACGTTGAGGACGGTCTCCATCATCCCGGGCATCGAGAACTTCGCGCCCGAGCGGACCGAGACCAGCAGCGGGTCGTCCGGGTCGCCGAGCTTGCGGCCCATCGCCTCCTCGACCCCGGCCAGGTGCTCGGTGATCTCATCGGCCAAGCCCTCGGGCTCGCTGCCGGCCGCAAGATAGGCGCGGCAGGCCTCGGTGGTGATCGTGAACCCCGGGGGCACCGGCAGCCCGAGATTGGTCATCTCCGCCAGGTTGGCGCCCTTGCCGCCCAGCAGGTCCTTTTGGTCTTTGTCGCCTTGCGCGAAGTCGTAGACGTAGGTTCCCATTCTGGCATCCTGCCCTATCCGGGCACCGCGCGTCAGTAGGGGTTACTCGTCGGTCACTTCGGGCTGCGTCCCGATTCGGTGTACGACGCCACGCCGGACCTCGTGGCGTCGAGGGCGGCTCGGAGACGTCGTACCGTGAAGTCGGCGGCGCTCTGGGTCGCCTCGTCGAGACTCAGGAACTTCGCGCCCTTGATCTCGCGCTCCTCGCGCACGATGCTGCGGGCGATCCTCGGGTCGTGGACCCCGCCGTCGAAGACCAGGCACACGGCGTCGTCCCAGCCGCTCCAAGGCGGCATCCAGTCGGTCAGCAGCAGCTGCCCGGCCGCGATGTCGAGGCCGAGCTCCTCCTCGACCTCGCGGGCGACCGCCAGCCGCGGGGACTCGCCGACCTCGACCACGCCGCCCGGCAGGTCCCAGTCGCGCTTGTAGGTGAGGTGGCAGAAGAGCACCCGGTCGTCGGGGTCCCGGATCAGCATCTGCGCGATCGCCCGCTTGCGCGGCAGGAACGAGTTGAGCAGCATCCGGAACCCCTCCGGATCACTGGCCGGCTCGTCGGAGTCGAGGCGCGCGAAGACGTACTGGTCGTGCGGCGCCCGGCCGTCCTCGGTCTCCGAGCCGCGTCGTACCCCCTCCCGGCGCAGGCCCGACCAGGTCGCGATCCGGTGCCCCAGGACGTCGTCGGTGGCGACGAGCACCTCCACCCGATGGTGGGACTCGAACGCCGCCGCGATCACCGCCTCGATCGCCGTGACCGCGCCCGCCAGCCCGCTGTCCGCGATGTCCGGGTCCCACGAGACTCGCGCCACCCCGGACGCCACCGTGCGGAATCGCGGGTCTGCCACGGGACCAGCCTAGATGGTGCTTGGTCCGGCTCTCCGGTGCGGCTCTTCGTTGCGGGCTTGCTCGTCCCTTGCGCTGCTGCTTCATCAAGTTATGTAGGTGGAGTGGCAGTTGTCGGGGTGTGTACGCCGAGGGGAGTGCGACTCGGTCTAGGTAACTAGATGAAGTGGCGGGGGCCCGTGTCACAGCGGCCTCGTTGGTCCCGGTGGCCTCGCTCGTCCCTTGCGTCGCTGCTTCATCAAGTTATGTAGGTGGAGTGGCAGTTGTCGGGGTGTGTACGCCGAGGGGAGTGCGACTCGGTCTAGGTAACTAGATGAAGCGCGGGCCGGACCCCGCGCGAGACACCGTCCATGCAGCGCGGGCCGAACCCACGCAACGCGGCGCGATCCCGCGGCCGGACCAGACCAGGGCAGGTTCGGGCGACCGGCCTGTGCGCGGCGCTCAGCCCGCGAGCTGGAGCTGCCGCGCGATCCGCTGGGCAGTCGTGCGCGGAGAGTTGAAGTCGTCCCAGGTGAGCCGGACGACGGTCATCGAGGTGAGCTCGCGGATGCGGTCCTCGCGGCGCTTCTCCGCGAACACCGCGTCGCCGGGCTCCTGGCCAGGCCGGACCAGCCGCCCGTACTTGACCCTCCCGTCGAACTCGCCCAAGGCGCCGTGCTCCGGCCAGCCCCAGTCGCAGGTCGCCACGAGTTGGCCGTGCTCGTCGTACACCTCGAACTGCGTGGACGGCACGGGGAGTCCGTGCGACCAACAGAACCATCGGCCCCGCGACTCCCCGACGCTCTCCGAGCCGTCGTCGGCCATGCGGATCGGGATGTGCAGGTGCCGCATGCCTGGCCATCGCTCGAACTCGCGGAACCGGGCCATCAGCTGGTCCTGGTCGCAGAGACCGGCGTGGAGCAGCGCGTCGAACAGCGTCAGCGCGACCTCCGGACGGGCGCGGGTGGCCGCTTCGAGGATCGCTCGGTCGGGGACGGTCACGGGCAGCCCGCCGACGTCGACCACGTCCTCGGCCGGGATCTGGGCGAGATGGTGAACGACGTCGCCCTCGATCCGACCCGAGGAGCCGTCCGTCCGGTTGACGTGCACCCGGTCGAGCGGCTGGTCCCAGATCGGCAGGCCGTGGACGGCGACCGCCGAGACGTGGCTCAGCGCGACCCGGTCCGCCCCCAGCGAGTCGACCACTGCCTGGGCGCGGATGAGGTGCCGGCCGACGTCGTCGGCGGACTGCCACGTGGGCGTCGGGCAGTAGTACCCGCGGCGGAAGCGCACGAGATCGCCGGCCCGGATCGCCGTCGCGATATCGCGGTGGTCGAGCCCGGCGTCCCGGGCCATCCGGGTCGTGAAGAACGGGGCGTCTTGGAGGCGTGGAGGCAGAGGTTCCATGCGTCCATTCGACCGCGCGGGGGCGACGTCGTACGGCGTGATGACGGCAGCCTGTGGATAACCCGGGTGGCTTGAGGCCCCTGTGAGCGTGAAGCGGCCCGGTGTCGGGTCTGGGTCTGCTGTCGCTTCGTCTAGGTATCTGGGTGAGCTCGCACTTATCGGGGTGGGTACGCCGAGGTGAGTGCGGCCCGGGCTGCATAACTTGATGAAGGAGTGGCGGCCGGGAGGGGTGGGGTGGCCGGGGCACGTGGGGCTAATGGGAGGGGTGGGGACCGCTGGGGCCAGTGGGATAGCTGGGGCGGGTGGGGCAGAGGGTCAGGAAGGAGAGGCCGTGGCACGCAGCCAGAGGGTGGCGAGGGGAGGCAGGACGACGGTGGCATGGGCGGGCTGCCCGTGATGCCCACCGGCGACCGCCTCGACGACGCCGAGGTTGCCGACCCCGGAGCCGGCGTACCCGGTCGCGTCGGTGTTGACGATCTCCTCCCAGCGCCCGGCGTGGGGGAGCCCGATCCGGCAGTCGACGTGGGGGATCGCGGCGAAGTTGGCGACGCACACCAGGTCGGGGCCGGACGGGTCGCGCCGGATGAAGGCGAAGACGTTGCGGCCGGAGTCGTCGGCGTCGAGCCAGGTGAAGCCGGACGGGGTGGGGTCGCTCGCCCACAGCGCGGGCGTCTCGCCGTACACGCGGTTGAGGTCGCGGATCAGCGACTGCACCCCGTGGTGCTCGGGGTGGTCCAGCAGCCACCAGTCGAGCTGCCGCGCCTCGGCCCACTCGGCCTCCTGGCCGAACTCCGAGCCCATGAAGAGCAGCTGCTTGCCCGGGTGCGCCCACATGTAGGCCAGGAAGGCGCGCTGGTTGGCGAGCTGGCGCCACCGGTCCCCGGGCATCTTGCGCAGCAGGGAGCCCTTGCCGTGCACGACCTCGTCGTGGCTGATCGGGAGCACGTAGTTCTCCGACCAGGCGTAGACGATCGAGAACGTCATCTGGCTGTGGTGGTAGCCCCGGTGCACGGGGTCGCGCTCCATGTAGCCGAGCGAATCGTGCATCCAGCCCATGTTCCACTTGAAGCCGAAGCCGAGCCCGCCCTGGTCGGTCGGGCGGGTGACGCCGGCCCACGAGGTCGACTCCTCGGCGATCGTGATCGCGCCGGGGACCCGCTTCGCGACGGTGCCGTTCATCTCCTGCAGGAACTGCACGGCCTCGAGGTTCTCCCTGCCGCCGTGCACGTTGGGCGTCCACTCGCCCTCGTTGCGGGAGTAGTCCAGGTAGAGCATCGACGCGACGGCGTCGACCCGGAGCCCGTCGATGTGGAACTCCTCGAGCCAGTACAGCGCGTTGGCGACCAGGAAGTTCCGCACCTCGCGCCGCCCGAAGTTGAAGACGTAGGTGCCCCAGTCGGGGTGCTCGCCGCGCGTCGGGTTGGGGTCCTCATACAGCGGCGTGCCGTCGAACCGCGCCAGCGCGAACGCGTCCTTCGGGAAGTGTGCCGGCACCCAGTCGACGATCACGCCGATGCCGGCCTGGTGCAGCCGGTCGACCAGGTAGCGGAAGCCGTCGGGGTCGCCGAAGCGTGCGGTGGGGGCGAAGTACGACGTCACCTGGTAGCCCCACGAGCCGCCGAACGGGTGCTCCATCACCGGCAGGAACTCCACGTGCGTGAAGCCCAGGTCGGTCAGGTAGGGCACCAGCGCATCGGCCAGCTCGCCGTAGTTGTAGCTGCGGCCGTCGTAGTGCTTGCGCCACGACCCGAGGTGCATCTCGTAGACCGACATCGGGGCGCTGCGCGGGGTCGCGCCGGGGCGCGCCGCCATCCACTCGCCGTCGCCCCACTCGTAGCGCGACTCGTAGACCACCGAGGACGTCAGCGGCGGCTCCTCGGTGGCGAACGCCATCGGGTCCGCCTTCTCCCGCCACTCGCCGTCCGCACCGAGGATCGCGAACTTGTAGCGGATCCCAGACCCGATGTCGGGCACGAAGAGCTCCCACACGCCGGACTGGCCGAGCTGCCGCATCGGGTGCTCGCGGCCGTCCCAGTTGTTGAAGTCGCCCTTGAGCCGCACCCCGCGCGCGGACGGCGCCCAGACCGCGAACGACGTCCCGGAGACGCCCGCGTAGTGCTGCACGCGCGCGCCGAGCACGTGCCACAGCAGCTCGTGCCGGCCCTCGTTGATCAGGTGCAGGTCGGTGTCGCCGAGCGTGGGCAGGAAGCGATAGGGGTCGTCCAGCACCGTCTCCGGGCCGTCGTAGGCCACCGCGACCCGATAGTCCGGCACCTCGGCCACGTCGAGCTCGCCCACCCAGACCCCGGCGTGCTCGTGGGTCAGCGGCGTCTCGGCACCGTCGTGGCGGATCGCCACCGACGAGGCCAGCGGCTTGAGCACCCGCACCGTCACCTTGCCGCCGTGGACGTGCGCGCCGAGGATCCCGTGAGGATGCCCGTGCTCGCCCCGCACCAGCTGGTCGAGCTCGGCGTGCGACACGGGCAGCGGACCGGCCGCGACTGCGGTCTTCGAGCGCTTCTTCTTGCTCATGCGGCGCCTCCTCGGGCGATGGCCGACAGCGGGATCGTCACCCACGCCGGCCGATTGCGGATTTCGTAGACCGCCTCGTAGACGGCCTTGTCGGCCAGGTATGCCGCTAGTAGAGCACGTTCGGCATCGGTGAGCTTGCGCCCGGCATACGCCTTCAGGAACGCCTTGCGGTTGCGGGCGCACCATTCGAGGCCGCGGAAGGCGCGTTGCCCGCGGCCGTCGGCGTCGGTCTCGACCGCGGTCCGCGCGACGACGGCCTGCGCGTAGTCGAAGGAGCGCAGCATCCCGGCGACGTCGCGCCACACCGAGTCGGGCTCCTGCCGCTCGACCAGCGGCTTGGCGGGCTCGCCCTCGAAGTCGACGATCTTCCAGCCCAGCACCGTGCGCAGCGTCTGCCCGAGGTGGAGGTCGCCGTGGACCTGTTGGGCGACGTCGCCGGGGTGGTGGGCCAGATCGTCGTACGACGCGCGCAGCGCCGCCTCATGCTCGGCGAGCTGCGGCACGATCTCGATTGCCTGGTCGAGGCGGGCGTTCATGCCGGCGGCGAGCGCCCGCATCTGCTTGTGCGAGCGGCGCCGGGTCGGGAAGTGCTCGGCCAGCGTGCGGTGTACGTCGGCCAGCGCGGCCCCGAGGCGCCCCGACTCGGCCGCGAAGTCGCCGCCGACCTCGTCGGGGTGCAGGTCCGCCTCCTGGTAGAGGTTGCGGACGCTGGCCAGCGCCAGCTCCCAGCCGTCGGCGGCGGTGCGCAGGAACTGCTGGAGCATCCCGAGGTCGTAGTCCCCGGCCGACAGCCAGCCGTAGAGCGCCGGCACGTGCTCGCTGCCCGCCCGGGTCAGCACGTCGTGGACGGCGATGTCGGGGTTGCGGCCGGGCGTGACCTTGCGGAAGAGCTTGAGCAGCGAGTCCTCGCCGAACATCACCGAGGAGTTGGACTGCTCCCCGGAGAAGGCGGTGGAGTGCACGCTCAGGTCCAGGTCGTAGCCGGGCAGCCGGTGGAAGGCCAGGTCGTCGACGATCACGGGGTCCGGTGCGCCGGCGGCCTCGTCGAAGAGCTGCAGGAAGCGGGCCATCGCGGCGCGGTCGTGGACCGCGTCGTAGGCATGCACCTCCGCGTGGGCCTCGCCCGAGCCGCCGTCAGGACCGCCCTCAGGATCGCCGGTGTCGTCCCACACCCCCACCAGCGCGTGCTGCAGCCGGCCGACGGGCTCGGGATACAGCGCGAGGGGCAGCTGGTAGGTGGCGCGCTCGCCGTCGTCGTAGGTCAGCGTGACCAGGTCGACGACGACCCGCGGCGAGGAGCCGGGGAGCGTCGCGACCCGCTCGACGCGCGCCACCGAGAAGGTCCGGCCCTTGCCGCCGAACCAGCGCGAGCCGCCGATGAAAGCGGCGATGTCGTCGATCATGAGGGGTCCTCGATCAGTCGGAACCAGTAGAAGCCGTGGCCGCCGAGGGTCAGCAGGTAGGGCAGTTCGCCGATCGCCGGGAACGGTACGCCGCCGAGCAACTCCAGCGGCACCCGGCCCTCCCAGCGCCGCAGGTCCAGCTCGACGGGCTGGGGGAACCGCGAGAGGTTGTTGACGCACAGGATCACGTCGTCCTCGTGCTCGCGGACGTAGGAGAGCACGGCGCCGTTGCTGCCCCCCAGGTCGGAGAAGCCGCCCAGCCCGAAGGCCGCGTGCTGCTTGCGGGCGTGGATCATCCGGCGGGTCCAGTTGAGCAGCGAGGAGGGGCTCTCCAGCTGCGCCTCGACGTTGACCGCCTGGTAGCCGTAGACCGGGTCCTGGATCAGCGGCAGGTGCAGCCGGCCGGGATTGGCCGCGGAGAAGCCCGCGTTGCGGTCGGGCGTCCACTGCATCGGGGTGCGCACGCCGTCGCGGTCGCCCAGCCAGATGTTGTCGCCCATCCCGATCTCGTCGCCGTAGTAGAGCACCGGCGAGCCCGGCAGCGAGAGCAGCAGCGCGGTGAAGAGCTCGATCTGGTTGGTGTCGTCGTCCAGCAGCGGCGCCAGTCGCCGCCGGATCCCGATGTTGGCCTTCATGCGGGGGTCCTTGGCGTATTCGTACCACATGTAGTCGCGGTCCTCGTCGGTGACCATCTCCAGGGTCAACTCGTCGTGGTTGCGCAGGAAGATGCCCCACTGGCAGCCCGCCGGGATGTCCGGGGTCTGCTCCAGGATCTCCGAGATCGGGTAGCGCGACTCGCGTCGTACCGCCATGAAGATGCGGGGCATCACCGGGAAGTGGAAGGCCATGTGGCACTCGTCGCCGCCGACGTCGGGATCCCCGAAGTACTCCACCACGTCCGCGGGCCACTGGTTGGCCTCGCACAGCATCACCGTGCCGGGGTAGTGCTCGTCGAGGTGGGCGCGGCACATCTTGAGGAAGGCGTGCGTCTCGGGGAGGTTCTCGCCGTTGGTCCCCGGGCGCTCGTAGAGGTAGGGGACCGCGTCGAGCCGGAAGCCGTCCAGCCCCATGTCGAGCCAGAAGTCCATGGCCTGGAGCATCGCGGCGTGGACGTCGGGGTTGTCGAAGTTGAGGTCCGGCTGGTGGGAGAAGAACCTGTGCCAGAAGTACTGCCCGCGCACCGGGTCCCAGGTCCAGTTGGAGGGCTCGGTGTCGACGAAGATGATCCGCGCGTCGGCGTAGAGGTCGTCGGTGTCCGACCACACGTAGAAGTCGCCGTAGGGCCCGTCCGGGTCGCTGCGGGAGGCCTGGAACCACGGGTGGGCGTCCGAGGTGTGGTTCATGACGAAGTCGATGATCACCCGGATCCCGCGCTCGTGCGCGGCCGCGACGAACGCGCGGAAGTCCTCGACGGTGCCGATCTCCGGGAGGATGTTGGTGAAGTCGGCGACGTCGTACCCGCCGTCGCGCAGCGGCGAGGTGAAGAACGGCGGCACCCACAGGCAGTCCACGCCCAGCCACGCGAGGTAGTCCAGCTTCTCGGTCAGGCCGACGAAGTCGCCCGTGCCGTTGCCGTCAGCGTCGCGGAACGAGCGGACCAGGACCTCGTAGAAGACCGCGGTCTTGAACCACTCCGGCGTGGTCGTCACCGCGGCACCACCGTCAGGATGTGCGCCGGCTCGTCGTGAGGATCCAGGCGCACGTAGTTGCGCTCGCCCCAGGTCCAGCGGGCCCCGGTGACCTCGTCGTGGACCTCGAAGGCGTCGCTCCACTCCAGGCCGAGCGCCGGCATGTCCAGGTGGACCAGGGTCTCGCGGGTGCCGTGCGGGTCGAGATTGAGTACGACGATGACGACATCAGCGTCGGACCCGCTTTCAGATCGCTTGGAGAAGCAGACGATGTGGTCGTCCTCGGTGCGGTGCACGGTCAGGTTGCGCAGCAGGTGCAGGGCCGGGTGGCGGCGCCGCACGTCGTTGAGCATCGTCAGGTACGGCGCCAGGCTGGCTCCGTCGCGCTCCGCGGCCTCCCAGTCGCGGATCCGGATCTGGTACTTCTCCGAGTCCAGATACTCCTCGCTGCCCGGCTTGACCGCGACGTGCTCGAAGAGCTCGTAGCCGGCGTAGACGCCCCACGACGGCGACCCCGTCGCGGCCAGCACCGCGCGGATCTTGAAGGCCGGTCGGCCGCCGTACTGCAGGAACGCGTGGAGGATGTCGGGGGTGTTGACGAAGAAGTTCGGCCGGAGGAGATGGTCGGAGGTCGAGGACAGCTCCCGCAGGTAGTCCTCGATCTCGGTCTTCTCGGTGCGCCAGGTGAAGTAGGTGTAGCTCTGGTGGTAGCCGACCGAGCCGAGGCCGTGCATCATCGGCGGCCGCGTGAACGCCTCCGAGAGGAAGATCACATCCGGATCGGTGCGCCGGACCTCGCCCAGCAGCCACTCCCAGAAGGCCAGCGGCTTGGTGTGGGGGTTGTCCACGCGGAAGATCCGCACCCCGTGCGACATCCACAGCTTGACGATCCGCAGCACCTCGCGGCACAGCCCGGTCGGGTCGTTGTCGAAGTTGATCGGGTAGATGTCCTGGTACTTCTTCGGCGGGTTCTCCGCGTAGGCGATCGTGCCGTCGGCGCGGGTGGTGAACCACTCCGGATGCGAGGTGACCCACGGGTGGTCCGGCGCCGCCTGGAGCGCCAGGTCGAGCGCGATCTCCAGGTCGAGCTCGGCGGCGCGGGCCACGAAGGCATCGAAGTCCTCGAACGTGCCCAGGTCGGGGTGGATCGCGTCGTGACCGCCGTCCTTGTTGCCGATCGCCCACGGCGAGCCGGTGTCGTCCGGGCCGGGGGTGAGCGTGTTGTTGGGGCCCTTGCGGTTGACCTCGCCGATCGGGTGGATCGGCGGCAGGTAGACGACGTCGAAGCCCATCGCGGCCACGCCGTTGAGGCGGTCGGCGGCGGTGCGGAAGTTGCCGCTGATCAGCTTGCGGGTCTTCGGGTCGACGTAGGCGCCCTCGGAGCGGGGGAAGAACTCGTACCAGCTGCCGAAGAGGGCCCGCTCGCGGTCGGCGAAGACCGGGAAGGGGCCGTACGTCGTCGTCAGCTCCCGCAGCGGATGGTCGGCCAGCACCCGGTCCAGGTGGGGGTCCTGCAGCACCGCCAGCCGCGCCGCGTCGGGTCGCCCCCGGCCGCCCGTGTCGCCGGCCGCCTCCAGGGCGGTGTCGAGGAGCGCGCGCTCCTTGGAGGTCAGGTCGCCGTCGTACTCGACCAGGATGCGGTCGATCAGTAGGGTGGCCTCGGTGAACATCAGCTCCACGTCGACGCCGGCGGGCACCTTGACCCCGGCGTTGTGCTGCCAGGTGGCGATCGGGTCGGACCAGGCCTGGATCTCGAACTTCCAGGCGCCGGTGCGGTCCGGGGTGACCCACGCCTCGTAGAAGTCCGGGGCGTCGCCGCGCTTGGTCATCCTCACCGGATCGCGCCGCGTGCCCGAGGGGTCGATCAGCACCACCTCGGCCGCCAGATGGTCGTGGCCCTCGCGGAAGACGTTCGCGCGGACGGGGAAGGGTTCGTCGATCGTCGCCTTGGCGGGCAGCCGACCGAGCTCGATGACGGGCGAGATGTTCATGACAGGGATGCGTCCGACCATGACGCCAGCCTTGCCGATTCCCTCGCCTCGACGCAACGCGGTGGGCCCGATTGGGCGGTTCCGGTTGGAACGATCCAACTCCTGCACTACGGTGTTGCGCGTGCGCGCCATTCGTCGATTCACCGTCCGCCCCGTCCTGCCGCCCGAGCTGACCTCGCTGGAGGAGCTCGCCGGCAACCTGCGCTGGTCGTGGCATCCGCCGACCCAGGATGTCTTCGCCGCCATCGACCCCGAGCAGTGGGAGGCGGTCAAGCACGACCCCGTCCGGCTGCTCGGCGCCGTCGGCAAGAAGCGCCTCGCCGAGCTGGTCGACGACGAGGAGTTCCGGGCCCGGCTGGACGCCGCGCACGCCGACCTCACGTCGTACCTGACCGGCGAGCGGTGGTACCAGCGCAAGGGCGGCGCCGACGCGCCGACCTCGATCGCCTACTTCTCGCCCGAGTACGGCGTCACCGCGGTGCTGCCGCAGTACTCCGGAGGCCTGGGCATCCTCGCCGGCGACCACCTCAAGGCGGCCTCCGACCTGGGCATCCCGCTGACCGGCGTCGGGCTGCTCTACCGCCACGGCTACTTCAAGCAGTCGCTCTCGCGCGAGGGCTGGCAGCAGGAGACCTACCCGCTGCTCGACCCCGACGAGCTGCCGCTGACGGTGCTGCGCGAGGCCGACGGCACTCGGGCGACCGTCTCGATCCCGATGCCCGACGGGCCGGAGCTGGTGGCGCGGATCTACGTCGCGAAGGTCGGCCGCGTGCCGCTGCTGCTGCTCGACTCCGACGTCGAGGTCAACCCGCAGCACTACCGCGACGTCACCGACCGGCTCTACGGCGGCACTACCGAGCACCGGCTGCGCCAGGAGCTGCTGCTCGGCGTCGGCGGCGTCAAGGCGCTCCGGGTCTGGTCGCGGCTCACCGGCGCTCCCGCGCCTGAGGTGTTCCACACCAACGAGGGCCACGCCGGCTTCCTCGGCATCGAGCGGATCCGGGAGTTGACCGCGGACCCCAGCGGTCCCGAGCTGGACTTCGCGACCGCGCTCGAGGTCACCCGCGCCGGCACCGTCTTCACCACGCACACGCCGGTCCCGGCTGGCATCGACCGGTTCCCGCGCGAGCTGATCCAGCAGTACTTCGGCGACGGCTCGTCGCCGACCCCCGGCGTCCCCGTCGAGCGGGTGCTCGCGCTGGGGGCGGAGGACTACGAGGGCGGCGACCCCGGCGTCTTCAACATGGCGGTGATGGGCTTCCGGCTCGCGCAGCGCGCCAACGGCGTCTCGCTGCTCCACGGCCACGTCTCCCGCGGCATGTTCAACGGCCTGTGGCCGGCCTTCGACGAGGCCGAGGTGCCGATCGGGTCGATCACCAACGGCGTGCACGGCCCGACCTGGGTCGCCCGGGAGATCCTCGAGCTCGTCGCCAGCCGCGGCGTCGACCTGGACGCCGACGACGTCGACGCGGTCTGGCCGCTGGTCGACGAGGTGTCCAACCCCGAGATCTGGGCCCTCAAGCGCACCCTGCGCGCCCGGCTCGTCGCCGACGCCCGCGCCCGGATCGCCAAGTCCTCGCTCAAGCGCGGCTTCTCCCGCGCGGAGATCGGCTGGACCGAGGAGGCGCTCGACCCCGACGTGCTCACGATCGGCTTCGCGCGCCGCGTCCCGACGTACAAGCGGCTCACCCTGATGTTGCGCGACCCCGAGCGCCTCAAGCGCCTGCTGCTCGATCCCGAGCGCCCGGTGCAGCTGGTGATCGCGGGCAAGGCGCACCCCGCTGACGAGACCGGCAAACGGCTGATCCAGGAGATGGTGCGCTTCGCCGACGACCCGGAGATCCGGCACCGGATCGCGTTCCTGCCCAACTACGACATCGCGATGGCTCAGCCGCTCTACCCGGGCTGCGACGTGTGGCTCAACAACCCGCTGCGCCCCTACGAGGCGTGCGGCACCTCGGGCATGAAGGCCGCCCTCAACGGCGGCCTGAACCTCTCGATCCTCGACGGCTGGTGGGACGAGTGGTACGACGGCAACAACGGCTGGGCGATCCCGACCGCGGACGGCATCACCGACACCGACCGGCGTGACGACCTCGAGGCGGCGGCCCTCTACGACCTGATCGAAAACGAGGTCGCCCCGCGGTTCTACGACCGCGACGAGGACGGTGTCCCGGCCCGCTGGCTGGAGATGGTGCGCCACACCCTGAAGTCGCTCGGCCCGAAGGTGCTGGCCAGCCGGCAGGTCCGCGACTACGTCCGCGAGCTCTACGCCCCGGCTGCGGTGACCGCCCGCACGCTCAACGCCGACTACAAGGGCGCGATCGTGCTCGCGGAGTGGAAGGGCCGGCTGCGCGAGGGCTGGGGCTCCGTCCGCGTCGAGCACGTCGAGTCCTCGGGCGTCAACGAGTCGGCCGAGGTCGGCTACGCCGTCGACGTCCGCGCGTTCGTCGCGCTGGGCGACCTGTCCCCGGAGGACGTCGACGTGCAGGTGGTCTCCGGCCGGCCCGGCCTGGACGACCTGCTCACCGACACCGAGGTGTGCTCGATGGCCCTCGCCGAGGGGTATGAGGGCGGCCGGTTCCGCTACGACGCCTCCGTGCCGCTCGAGCGGTCCGGCCCGTTCGGCTACACCGTGCGCGTCGTACCCCGGAACACCTCGCTCTCCTCCGTCGCCGAGCTGGGCCTGGTCGCCCTTCCCGCCGACTGACGGTCCGTCCGCCCGAGCTCGGGGTGGCAGGGCCTCAGGAGAGTTCGAGGACGACGACGCTGCGGCCCTGGAGCGGCAGGACGTCGCCGACGGTGTACTCCTCGCCGACCGCGTTGCCGGGGTCGGTGGAGAGCACGACGACGCCGCGCTGGACCCACTCGTTCGGGGGCAAGTCGACCTTGAGCGGCTCCGCGCCGCGGTTGAGCCAGATCAGGAACGACGCGTCCCACTGCTGCTCGCCGCGCGGGCCGGGGGAGCGCAGCGGGTTGCCGGAGACGAACATCCCGAGCCCGTCGAGGGCGTCGTCGTGCCAGTCGCGCTCGGTCATCTCGCGTCCGGCTGGGTGTAGCCACAGCAGATCCTTCGGCCCGCCCTCGATGGTGGGGCTGCCGACGAAGTGGTGCCGCTGCCGCAGCGACGGGTGCTCGCGCCGCAGCCGCAGCGCGGCCTTGACCAGCTCGTAGACGTCGAGCCAGGCGTCGTCCGCGCGCCAGTCCACCCAGGAGGTCTCGTTGTCCTGACAGTAGGCGTTGTTGTTGCCGCCCTGGGTGCGGCCGCGCTCGTCCCCGGCGGTGATCATCGGCGCTCCGCTCGACAGCGCCAGCGTGACCATCAGATTGGCCGCCTGGCGCCGGCGCAACGCGCGGATCTCGGGATCGTCGGTCTCGCCCTCGACGCCGTAGTTGGCGGACCGGTTGTTGTCGGTCCCGTCGCGGTTGTCCTCGCCGTTCGCCTCGTTGTGCTTGCGGTCGTAGCTGACCAGGTCGCGCACCGTGAAGCCGTCGTGGGCGGTCACGAAGTTGATCGAGGCGTACGGCGACCGGCCGTCGTCGGCGTACAGGTCCGAGGAGCCCGCCATCCGGCTCGCGAGCTCCCGGACGCTGCCGGCGCCGCGCCAGAAGTCGCGGATCGTGTCGCGGTAGGTGTCGTTCCACTCAGTCCACGGCGGCGGAAAGGACCCGACCTGATAGCCGTCCATCGACGCGTCCCACGGCTCGGCGATCAGCTTCACGTGCCGCAACACCGGGTCCTGCCCGATCGTGGTCAGGAACGCGCTCGCCATGTCGACGTCGTGGCCGGTGCGCGCCAGCGCCGAGGCCAGGTCGAACCGGAAGCCGTCCACGTGCATCTCGCTCGCCCAGTAGCGCAGCGAGTCGAGGATCGTCCGCAGCATGCCGACGTTGGTGGTGTCGACGGTGTTGCCGCAGCCGGTGACGTCCCAGTACGGCGAGCCGAAGCCGCCCGAGCGCTTGTAGGCGCCGAGGTCGTCCAGCCCGCGGAAGGAGTACGACGGCCCCTGATCGCCGCCCTCGGCGGTGTGGTTGTAGACGACGTCGAGGATCACCTCGATGCCGGCGTCGTGGAAGCTCCTGACCATCCGCTTGAACTCGGCGACTTGCTGGCCCCGGTCCCCGGAGGAGGAGTACGCCGCGTGCGGGGCGAAGAAGCCGATCGAGTTGTAGCCCCAGTAGTTGACCAGGCCGTTCGCGGCGACCCCGGGCTCGGTGAAGAAGTGATGCACCGGCAGCAACTCGACCGCGGTGACCCCGAGGTCGGTCAGGTAGCGCGTGACCGCCGGGCTGCCCAGGCCGGCGTAGGTGCCGCGCAGGTGCTCGGGGATCTGATCGTGCAGCTCGGTGAAGCCCTTGACGTGGAGCTCGTAGATCACGGTGTCGCGCCACCGGGTGCGCAGCTTGCGGTCCCCCGACCAGTCGAACTCGTCGTGGACGACCACCGACCTCGGCATCGACGCCGCCGAGTCCAGGGTGCTGGGCAGTGTCGGGTCGGCCACGTCGTAGGGCAGCGTCGCCGGGCCGGGCACGAGCCGGCCGCTGATGGCCCGGGCGCGCGGGTCGAGCAGCAGCTTGCGTGGGTTGAACCGCCGCCCGTGCGTGGGGTCCCAGGGGCCGTCGGCGCGGTAGCCGTAGAGCTGCCCCACCTCGATCCCGGGGATCGCGCCGTGCCACACCCCGAGCGTGTGCTCGGTGAGCCGATGGCGTGTCTCAGTGCCGTCCTCCCCGAAGAGGCACACCCACATCCCGGTCGCCTGGGGGGACCACACCGCGAAGTTGGTCGACTCCGGCGACCAGGTCGCGCCGAGCTGCTGATGGAACCCGGGCCACACCGGGGCCGTCTCGTCGCGGTGGTGCCACGTCCAGGAGGTGAGGGTCACCCGGCAATCGTGTCAGAAGCCGGAATAGGATCCGCACAGATCCGCGACTCGTCGGACAGGTCGTCGGGTGAGATCATCGGCAGGCAGGGAGTAGCCATGGGTGAGTTCGTCCGCCTCGAGGTCGCCGACGGCGTCGCGACCATCAGGCTAGACCGGCCGAAGGTCAACGCGATCGACGCGCAGACCCAGACCGAGCTGGCGGAGTGCGCCCGGGAGGCCGACGCGCGCGCGGACGTCCGCGCCGTCGTACTCACCGGCGGCGACCGGGTGTTCGCGGCGGGCGTGGACATCAAGGAGATGGCCGAGATGTCGTACGTCGACATGGTCGGCCGCGCCGGCGTCATGCAGGGCTGCTTCGGGGCGGTCGCCGCGATCGGCAAGCCGGTGGTCGCCGCGGTCGCCGGCTACGCGCTCGGCGGCGGCTGCGAGCTGGCGCTGTGCGCGGACGTGCGGATCGCCGCCGACACCGCCGTCTTCGGGCAGCCCGAGGTGCTGCTGGGGGTCATCCCCGGCGCCGGTGGCACCCAGCGGCTGGCCCGGCTGATCGGGCCCAGCAAGACGAAGGATCTGGTCTTCACCGGCCGCTTTGTCAAGGCCGACGAGGCGCTCGCGATCGGGCTCGTCGACCAGGTGGTCCCCGCCGACCAACTCCAGGAGACCGCCCGGGCGTGGGCGGGCCGGTTCACCGGGGCCGCGCCGCTGGCGCTCCGCGCGGCCAAGGAGTGCATCGACCGCGGGCTGGAGGTCGATCTCGAGACCGGGCTGGCGATCGAGCGCCAGCAGTTCGCGTCGCTCTTCGCCACCGAGGACCGCTCGATCGGGATGGGATCCTTCATCGAGAACGGCCCGGGGAAGGCGCAGTTCCGTGGCCGGTGAGACCGCGGCCAAAGGGGCCGGCGAGCCTTCAGCATTCGCCGACGGCAGCGAGAGGACCCGGGACGACGAGCCCGGCAAGCCCGGCTGGCTCGCGAGGGCCTTCCACTACACCCTTCCGGGTCTGTGGGTCGCGCTGCTCTTCGCCTGCTTCTCCTTCCTGCCGTCGCTGATCCCGCGGCCCTCGGTCTTCCAGGGGGCTCTCACGGGCCTGACCGCGGCCATCGGCTACGGCCTGGGCGTCCTGCTCGCGTGGATCTGGCGCGAGTTCGCCCGAGCGCGTGAGGCGCGCCCCGGCAGCCCCAGGAGCCGGCGAATCTTCCGGATCACCGCGGTCGTGCTGCTGCTCGTCTTCCTCGGACTGGGCGTGTACTGGCATCGCGTCGGCGCCGAGCTGGTGGGGATCGAGCCGGAGAACCCGGTGCTCGCGCTCGCCGTCCTGCCGATCGCCATCGTGCTTTTTGTGATCATCATCGCGGTGGGCCGGCTGCTGCGCCTGGCCCACCGCGGCGTCTCCGGCCTGCTGAAGCGCCTCGTCGGGCCCGGCGCGGCGCGGATCACGGCCGGCGTGCTGGTCGCGGTGCTCGCGTTCTTGATGCTCGACGGGATCCTGTTCGACTGGGCACGGCAGACCGCCAACTCCGCACATTCCTTCAACAACAGCACCACGCCCGAGGGCGCGGAGCCGCCGACGAGCCCGCTGCGGCCGGGGAGCCCGGAGTCGCTGGTCGAGTGGGACACGCTCGGCTATCAGGGTCGCGCCTTCGCGTACTGGGGCCCCGACGAGGCGGACATCGAGGCGTGGTCCGGGGAGCCCGCGCTGGAGCCGGTGCGCGCCTATGCCGGCCTGGACTCGGCCCCGGACATCGAGTCGCGCGCGAAGCTGGCGGTCGACGACCTGGAGCGGGCGGGCGGCTTCGAGCGGGCCAACCTGCTCGTCGTGACCACGACCGGCACCGGCTGGGTGGAGCCGACGTCCGCGGCCGCGTTCGAGTACCTGAGCGGCGGCGACTCCGCGATCGTGTCGATGCAGTACTCCTTCCTCCCCTCGCCCCTGTCGTTCTTCGCGGACAAGGAGACGGCCCGGGATGCGGGCCGGACGCTGTTCGACACCGTCTACGACCGGTGGCGCAAACTTCCCGCCGAGGACCGGCCGCGGCTTTATGCCTACGGCGAGAGTCTTGGTTCCTACGGCGGCGAGGCGGCGTTCTCCGGAGAATTCGACGTTGCGAACCGACTCAGCGGCGCCCTCTTCACCGGACCTCCCAGCTTCAACCAGGGCTATAGGTACTTCGTCGACCACCGCGACGAGGGCTCGACCGAGATCGAACCCGTCTACAACGAGGGTCGCATCATCCGCTTCACCACCAACGCGCGGGAGCCCGCGGAGCCGGTCGGCAAGCCGTGGGAGGGCACCCGGGTCCTCTACATGCAGCACCCCTCGGACCCGATCACGTGGTGGAGCAGCGACCTGATCCTGCGCCGGCCGGACTGGCTGGAGGAGCCGCGCGGCGCGGACGTGCCACAGCAGCTGCGGTGGTTCCCCGTGGTCACGTTCTGGCAGCTCACCGTGGACATGGCGCTGGGCAACGTGCCCGGTCCCGGCCACGGCCACAACTTCTCCGCCGAGCACGTGGACGGGTGGGCGCAGGTGCTCCGCACCGAGGACTGGACGGCCGAACGGTCCGAGTCGCTGCGCGAGCCGCTCCTGGAGTTGGCCGAGGAGCAGGAACCGGCCCCGTAGTCTCCGGGGTGCCCGGGTGCGGCGCCGTACCGCTGCCGTCGCGTGGGGCTATTCTTGAGGCATGGTCCGTTTCCTGATTAGCGCAGCCGTCTTTATCGCGTCGGCCGCCGTCGGTCTGATCGTCGCGTCCATGCTCGTCGACGGCATGGAGATCACGGCCTCCGGGTTCATCGTCACGGTGCTCATCTTCGCCGCGGCGCAGTCGATCCTCGGGCCCTTTATCCTGAAGATGGTCAACCGCCACGCCAACGCGTTCCTCGGCGGCGTCGGATTGATCTCGACCTTCGTCGCGCTATTGATCGCCTCGACGGTGCGCGACTCGCTGAGCATCTCCGGCATCGGGAGCTGGGTCGCCGCGACCGTGGTCGTGTGGCTGGTGACGGCGGTGGCGACGCTCGCCATCCCGTTCCTCCTGGTCAAGGCGGGCATCCAGAAGGTCCAAGAGGCGAACAACTCCTAACCGCCGACTACGAGTCGTCCTCTGTCGGGAACCGGCCGTCGGCGATCGCCGCCACGAACGCGTCGTAGTCGGCGCGGGACTGCTTCTCGTAGGCGATCGACCAACTGGTCACCGCCCTGTCGAACGACTCCGAGCTCCCGAGGTAGCCGGCCAGGAAGCCGACGCCCGGGCTCTGGCCGTGCGCCCGCGCGAGCACCAGCCCGCAGACCCGGCCGTAGTCGGCGAGAGCCTTCGCGGTGAGGTCCTCGATCGAGAAGGAGGCGTTGAAGTCGCGGAACTGGCGCAGGTAGAAGCCCCGCTCGGGGCCGTGGACGTAGCCCAGGAACGGGTCGGACGCGGCCTGCAGGATGCGCTGGAACGTGATCACCCGTTGCCCGCCCCGGCCCGAGGTCTCGATGAGGCTCGTCGGCCGGTCGGTGCGTCCGTCGAGCCCGCCATACTGGTCCAGCACCGACCGCCCGGCCTCCTTCATCTGCAGGATCAGCGGCTCGTCGCTCGGCCCCGTGAGCACGGCGATGTAGCAGCGCGTGCCGACGCTGCCGACCCCGACCACGCGCCGCGCGACATCGGTGAGCGAATACTGCGACAGCAAGACGTTCACGTCCGGTGAGGTCACCCCGCGGTAGCTGTCGAGCACCCACGCGGCCTGTGAGGCCAGCTCGGGGGAGATGTGCGTCATCTTGGGCGGGTCTTCTCGGATCTTGTGCGTGCCGTCAGGCCCCTGCTCCATGAGCTTGGTCGCCACCCGCTCGGAGGTGCGCTTTTGCGCTGCCTTGAGGGTGTGCTTGACCGCCTTGCGAGAGCTGCTGTGCAGGTCGGGTCCGGCGACGGCCTCGATGCGCAGGTAGAAGCGCTCGACCGCGGACATCGTGGCGATCCGGAGGATGCCCTGGCGGTAGGCGCGGGCGCACTCCTGGGCGATGGCGTGGCCCTTCTCGGTGTCGATCCCGTTGGAGCGTGCGGCGATCAGCATACTGGTGACCAGCCGCTTGACGTCCCACTCCCAGGGCGCAGGCGCCGCCTCGTCGAAGTCGTTGAGGTCGAAGATCACCCGCCGATCAGGCGCCGCGAAGAGGCCGAAGTTCGACAGGTGGGCGTCCCCGGAGGCGATCACGTAGTGGCCGGAGTCCACCGACTCGGCGAGATCGGCGGCCTGCAGCGCCGCCGTACCGCGGTAGAACGCGAAGGCGTCGTGGGACATCCGAGACATGCGCATCGGCACGAGGTCCTCGAGGCGGCCCTTGTTCTGGTCCTCGATGATGCCGAGCGGATCGCGGTCGGCCGGCGGTTGGTAGGTCGCGTGCGCCGAACGCGGCGTCGTCTTGCGGGCCGCACGGCCCGCTGCGAGCTGGTCGGTCATGTCCATGGGAGCCGCCTTCTCAGGGATCGGTGCCGGATGTGCGGGGCTGCGACACTATAGCCGCGCCGAGCGCGGCCCCTCGGTCTAGTACCCTCCGCCCCATGAACATCGTCGTGTGTGTGAAGTATGTCCCGGATTCGTCTGGGGATCGGGGGTTCGAGTCGGACTACACGGTCGACCGGGTTGCGGTCGATGGGATGTTGTCGGAGTTGGATGAGTATGCGGTGGAGCAGGCGCTGCAGTTGAAGGAGAAGCGTCCTGATGAGGAGGTCACGGTGACCGCGTTGTGTGTGGGGCCGGCTTCTGGGGTGGACGCGGTGCGGAAGGCGTTGCAGATGGGTGCGGACGCGGGTGCTCATGTGAGTGATGAGGCGATCGAGGGCTCGGATGCTCCGGCGACGTCGTTGGTGTTGGCGGAGGCGGTGAAGAAGGTGAATGGCGGGACGGTGCCGGATCTGGTGGTGTGTGGGATGGCGTCGACGGATGCGGGGATGGGTGTGGTGCCGGCGATGTTGGCTGAGCGGTTGGGGGTGCCTCAGGTGACGTATGCGTCGTTGGTGGAGACCCAGGGTGATCAGGTGCGGATCAAGCGGGATGGCGACACTGCGACGGAGGTGATCGGGGCGCGGATGCCGTTCGTGCTGTCGGTGACCGATCAGACCGGGGAGGCGCGTTACCCGTCGTTCAAGGGGATCATGGCGGCCAAGCGCAAGCCGTTGGAGACCTATTCGCTGGCCGATCTCGGGGTCGACGCCGGTCAGGTGGGTCTGGGTGCGGCGTGGACGGTGGTCGAGGACGCGACCGCGCGGCCGCCGCGGCAGGCTGGTGAGGTCGTGGTCGACGATGCCGGTTCGGGGGCCGAGGCGCTGGCCGGTTTCCTGGCCGCCAAGAAGTTCATCTGAGAAGGGGACCTGTTTCATGTCTGAAGTACTCGTGCTGGTCGACCACGCCGAGGGTGTGGTGCGCAAGTCCACGTTGGAGCTGCTGGCGCTTGCGCAGCGGCTCGGGTCCCCGTCGGCGGTCTACATCGGGCCGCTGGGTGGGGCGCAGGCGGCGGCGCAGCAGCTCGCGTCGTACGGCGCGGAGAAGGTGTACGTCGTGGACGGCACCGTGGCGCGTTCCTATCTGGTCGCGCCGACCGCGGAGATCCTGGCGCAGGTGGCGGCCCAGGTCGGCTCCCCGGCGGCGATCCTGATCGCCTCGAGCGCGGACGGCAAGGAGGTCGCGGGCCGGTTGGCGATCAAGTTGTCGTCTGGTCTGATCACCGACGCGGTCGACGTGACCGCCGGTGAGGACGGGGGGCCGGTGACCGCGCAGTCGGTGTTCGCCGGCTCCTACACGGTGGCCGCGAAGGTGACTCGGGGGACGCCGATCATCACGGTCAAGGCCAACTCCGCGGCGCCGGTGCAGGCGGCGGGCGCGGGCGTGATCGAGCAGGTCGCTGCGTCGGTCTCCGAGGCCGCCAAGGGCGCCCAGATCGTGGCCGCCCAGCCACGCCAGGCCTCGGGCCGCCCGGAGCTGGGCGAGGCCGCCATCGTGGTGTCGGGCGGGCGGGGGACCGGCGGCGACTTCGCCCCGATCGAGGGGCTGGCCGACGCGCTCGGCGCCGCCGTGGGCGCCTCCCGGGCCGCGGTCGACTCCGGCTGGATCCCGCACACCTACCAGGTCGGCCAGACCGGCAAGACCGTCTCCCCTCAGCTCTACGTCGCCGCCGGGATCTCCGGCGCCATCCAGCACCGGGCCGGGATGCAGACCTCCAAGACCATCGTCGCGATCAACAAGGACGAGGAAGCCCCCATCTTCGAGCTCGCCGACTTCGGCGTCGTCGGCGACCTCCACACCGTGCTCCCCGCCACCACCGAGAAGATCAACGCCCGCAAGGGCTGAACCGCCCCCCGAGAACGAACACAGCAGAAGGCCCCGACCGGATCCGGTCGGGGCCTTCATCGTGGTGCTCAGCGTCGGAGCCGCCGCGATCGGTGCCTCAGCACTCCTCGGAGTAGCAGAGGTACTCGTCGACGATGCCGACCTGGGAGACCTTGACCTTGCGGTTCTCTCCCTTGCCGCTCAGCTTGATCTTGCGCAGCGAGACGTTGTTGGACTTGTCCACCTCGTTGAGGAGCCCGCGCGGGTTGGCCTCGACGGCGATGTAGTAGACGCCGTTGGGCAGGTTCTTGATCCCGAACGCCTGGCCGGAGCGGTACTGGGCGTACGTGTCGCCGGAGCCGTTGGAGAGCATCTGGCGCAACGACAGCGAGCCCTGCTGACCGCAGTCCATCTCCAGGTCGGTGTTCTCCGGGCGCCAGTCGGCGTTGGGCACCGTGTAGTCCACCGCGTCGGTGTTGGCCAGGCAGAAGGACCGCTTGCCCGACTTCACCGCCTGCGTCTGGTCGGCGTTCAACAGCCGGTAGCGCGCGAAGTCGTCGAAGTGCCAGTGGTTGTGGTTGCCGGTGTGCCAGTGGAAGCCGCCGCCCTCGATCTTGTCGTAGCCGGTCTGGTTGCCGTCGGCGTCGAAGTAGTACTGGTAGGCGTCCATGTGCTCCTCCTCCACGCTGTCGCGGAAGCCGTCGACGACCATCGGGCCGTGTCCGCCGTTCCAGACCGTGGCGGCGAACCGCAGCTGGGTGCCCTTCTTGTTGAGGCTGATCCCGAACGCCGGGAGTGACCGCAGGTCCGGCAGGAAGTCCCCGTTGGCGGCGCCGGCCGAATCCTTGTCGGGCTCGGCGCCCGGCTGCTCCGGGATCACCGGGTCGCCGCCGGCGGGAGTCACCGGGAAGACGTTCGCGTCGTCAGATCCGGTGTCGTTCGCCTGCGCGAGCCCCTCGAGCTGCTCGATGCCGTGCGCGTCTTCCTCCGTGTAGCGCTGGACCTTCACCTTGATGGTCTTGGAGGCGTCCGCGGGGTCGATGCCGAAGAAGGTCTGGTACTTCTTGGTGATCTGGATCGTCAGCTCGTACTTGCCGGGCTTGAAGCCCTTCTTGTTGGCCAGCTCGAGGTATTCGGAGACACCGGCCGCCCAGTCCGCCGGGATGCCCATGACCGAGCCCAGCGTGTAGGGGTTGTACGGGCAACCCGTCGGGTACGGGTTGCGGGGCTGGGCGTCGGGCTTGACGCGCTGCGAGGAGTAGGAGTTGGGGCACCAGTCGGCGAGCTGCTTGTAGACCACCTTGCCGTCCTTGACCCGGACGAGCTTCTGGCGCATGAAGTCGGTGAAGCCCGACCAGCCGACCATGCCGTCGGGGAGCGCCACGTCGCCGCCGGGCGCCTTCCACACGGCGGTGATCGGGTCGTCGTACGACGGCCGGTTGGCCCACACCTCGAACGGCGCGCCGGGCGAGATGATGTTGGCGTTGACGATCACCCAGAGGAAGTTCTCGACGGCGTAGCCGTCGGCCTTCTTGGGTGCGGTGAGCTCCAGCACGGGCTCGGTGGCCGCCGCTCCCGGATCGTCCGGTTCGGCCTGGGCCGGCCCCCCGGTGAGTGCTGCGGCCAGTGCCGCGACGGACAGAGCCGCCATGATTCGACGCATGCGAATTCCCTTCCCCGTTGATTCCCCGTTGTTCCGCGGCGGCAGATAGCCGCCCCTAGAGTGTGACGCACGCCACGGGTGAATGGTTGCACCGAGACGGCGGCGAGCCAAGGGGCTCGCTGCCCGTAATCTTGAACCCATGGCAATCGTTGTGGAACTCGCGGGCCGCGCCAGGGCGGCGAGCCTCCCGTTGGCGCTGGCGACCCGGGCGGCCAAGGACGCGGCGCTGATCGCGATGGCGGAGGCGCTGCTGGGCCGCGCCGAGGAGATCCTGGCCGCCAACGCCGAGGACGTCGAGCGTGCGGAGGCGGGGGGCACGCCGGCCCACATCATCGACCGGCTCCGGCTGACCACCGAGCGGCTCGAGGGTATGGCCGCCGGGCTGCGCGAGGTCGCCGGGCTGGCCGACCCGGTGGGCGAGGTCGTCCGCGGCGCCACGCTCGCCAACGGGCTGGAGTTGCGGCAGCTCAGGGTGCCCTTCGGGGTCGTCGGCATGATCTACGAGGCGCGGCCCAACGTGACCGCGGACGCGGCCGGCATCTGCCTGAAGTCCGGCAACGCTGTCCTGCTGCGGGGGAGCTCGTCGGCGAGCTCGAGCAACGCGGCGATCGTCGTCGCGTTGCGGGAGGCGATCGAGGCGGCCGGGCTGCCGGCGGACGCCGTCCAGCTCGTGCCCGCCGACTCGCGGGAGACGGTCAAGGAGCTGATGCGCGCCCGAGGCCTCGTCGACGTGCTGATCCCGCGCGGCGGCGCCGGCCTGATCGCCTCGGTGGTCAACGAGTCGACCGTCCCGGTGATCGAGACCGGCGTCGGCAACTGCCACGTCTACGTCGACCGCGCGGCCGACCTCGACAGGGCGCTGGCCATCGTCCTCAACGCCAAGACCCACCGCCCCAGCGTCTGCAACGCCGCCGAGTCGCTGCTGGTGCACGCCGACGTCGCCGAGGCGTTCGTGCCTCGGGTGGTGGCCGCGCTCGGGGAGGCCGGGGTCACCGTGCACGGCGACGACGCGTTCGCGGCGTACGACGGCGTGCTCGAGGCGAGCGAGGACGACTACGCGCGGGAGTACCTCTCCCTCGACATCTCCGCGCGCGTCGTACCGGATCTCGAGGGGGCGCTGGCGCACATCCGGCGCTACTCCAGCCAGCACTCCGACGCCATCGTGACCGAGGATCTCGCCGCGGCGCGGGTCTTCGCGGCGGCCGTCGACTCGGCCGCGGTGCTGGTCAACGCGTCGACGCGCTTCACCGACGGCGGCGAGTTCGGCTTCGGCGCGGAGATCGGGATCTCGACCCAGAAGCTGCACGCGCGCGGCCCGATGGGCCTGCCCGAGATGACCACGACGAAGTATGTCGTCACCGGCGACGGTCACACCCGCTAGGATGCTCGGCATGGTGAGTGTGATCCTGCAGCAGGCCGCCGAGCACGCAGAGCCGGCGATCCACCCGTACGTCATCGGCGCCGGGGTGCTCTTCATCCTGCTGGCGCTGCTGGTGGCCGTCGTGTGGTTCGGCGGGGGACGCGAGCACAGCTGAGCACCACCGCAATCCCGCAGCCCCGGCGCGTCGGCGTCATGGGCGGCACCTTCGACCCGATCCACCACGGTCACTTGGTCGCCGCCTCCGAGGTGCAGTCGTGGTTCGACCTCGACGAGGTCGTCTTCGTGCCCACCGGTGACCCGTGGCAGAAGGCCGACCGCGTCGTGTCGCCGGCCGAGCACCGCTACCTGATGACGGTGATCGCGACCGCCGCGAACCCGCGCTTCACCGTCTCGCGGGTCGACATTGACCGCGACGGGCCGACGTACACGGTCGACACGCTGCGCGACCTGAGCCGGCTCTATCCCGGATCGGAGCTGTTCTTCATCACCGGCGCGGACGCGCTGACGGAGATCTTCACCTGGCGCGACGCCGAGGAGCTGTTCGAGTTCGCGCGGTTCGTCGGCTGCACCCGTCCCGGCTACGCGATGGACGAGGCCGCGCTCGCGGCGATCCCGTCCGACCGGGTCACGATGGTCGAGATCCCCGCGCTGGCGATCTCCTCCACCGACTGCCGCCAGCGCAAGCGCAGGGGCGAGCCGGTCTGGTACCTGGTGCCGGACGGCGTCGTCCAATACATCGCCAAACACCATCTCTACCCCGGCCCAGGAGCCACCACGTGACCGCAACCGACCACGCCATCTCCCTCGTCCACACCGCCGCCCGCGCCGCCTCGGAGAAGCTGGCCCGCGACCTCGTCGCCTTCGACGTCAGCGAGCAGCTCGCGATCACCGACGCGTTCCTGCTCGCCTCCGGCGCCAACGACCGGCAGGTCAAGGCGATCGTCGAGGAGATCGAGGACGCCCTGCGCGAGGTGGGGGAGAAGCCGCTGCGGCGCGAGGGTCACCGCGAGGGGCGGTGGGTGCTGCTCGACTACGGCGACATCGTCGTCCACGTCCAGCACGTCGAGGAGCGGGAGTACTACGCACTCGAGCGGCTGTGGCGCGACTGCCCGGCCATCCCGCTCCCCGCGGACGTCGTGGCCTCCGCCGGGCCGCATGGCTGACCCGGGACGGCGGCTGGTGCTGGTCCGCCACGGCCAGACCGCCTGGAACGTCGAGGGTCGCGCCCAGGGGCACACCGACGTCGGGCTCGACCCGGTCGGGCACGTCCAGGCGCGGGTCGCGGCGCCTGTGCTCGCGTCGTACCGGCCCGTCGTGCTGTGGAGCTCCGACCTGCGCCGGGCCGTCGAGACCGCGGACTACTTCGCCGCCGCGACCGGGCTGCCCGTCTCGCTGGACGCGCGGCTGCGCGAGTACGACGTGGGGGAGCGCGCCGGGCTGACGCTGGCCGAGTTCGCCGTACAGGAGCCGGAGCTGTTCGCCGCCTGGCAGCGCGACGGCGGCGCCGCCGTGCCCGGGGCCGAGACCGACGACGATGTGGTCGGCCGGGTGGTGCCCGCGCTGCGGGACCTGCTGGCCGCACTCGGCGCCGGCGAGACCGGCCTCGCTGTGCTCCACGGCGGCTGTCTCAAGGCCGGCCTGCTGGCCATGTTGCGGCTTCCCGTGAGCGTCGCGCCCGTCGTCCGGGGCATCGACAACTGCGGCTGGGTCGTGCTCGAGGAGGCCGGCTGCGGCGGCATCCTGCGGCTCGTTTCGCTCAACCAGACGGCCCGTCCCGGCGACCGCGCCCCCGATTTCGCGGCCGAACCGGCCATCGGATAGTGTTCCGCGAGTTGCCGCTGCGGCGGTGGCGGTTTACCTGGGGCTGTGGCGCAGCTGGTAGCGCATCTGCATGGCATGCAGAGGGTCAGGGGTTCGAGTCCCCTCAGCTCCACAATTGAAGACGTACTAGAACACCTGGCATCGGTCGATGTGGAGTGTTCCCGTTGGCTCCTTGCCGTCCCTGGCCTCGGTTGCGGTGGTGGCGTGCGCAGCAGCCTCCTTCGCACACCCGCTCAGTTCGGTCAACGGCGAACCTGATAGCGCAGGTGAAGCACCCGGTTGCCCTGAAGCACCACGTCAGGGTTCTCCAAGAGGTGCTGCGCGTCGACCGACCCGAAGTAGCGCTTGCCGGACCCGAACACGACGGGTGCGACGTCCATGCGCACCTCATCGATCAGGCCTGCCGCAAGAGCCTGGCCGCCGACGTCGCCGGCGGCGAACTCGATGATGCGGTCACCTGCAAGCTCCTGTGCCTTGGCCATGGTTGCCTCGACGCTGTCGACAAAGTGGAACGGCGCCTCAGGGTCCCAGCCCTCGGGCGCTGGCCGGTGCGTCACCACGATGACGTGGTCGACCCCGCCCGGCGGCGTCCCGTCCCAGCCGTCCGTGATGTCGAAGACGTGGCGGCCGGTGATCGTGACCCCGATCTGGTCCCAGTATGGCCGGATGTGGTCGTAGGACACCTGCGACACTTTCAGGACGCCGCTGTCGTCCAAGGGCACATCACCGCTGACCAACCACTCGAACAGTGGGCCGGGATCGTCGTTCTCAGCGGCAATGAAACCATCCACTGAGACCGACGCATTCATGACAACTCTTCCCATTGGCTCCTCCTCTGGTTGGAGTCCCAAGTCTTGCGCGTAGTGAACGGTCGCTCTTGTAAGAAATCAATCGGCAGGCAGCGGCCATCCCTCTAGCGCGTGGTCTGGATGATCGCGCAGGAAGCGTTGCCGGGCTTTGACGTACCGAGTCGGCGTGAGTCCGGTGAACTCCCGGAACTCGTGGACGAAGTGGGCCTGGTCGTAGTAGCCCGCGCGGGCGGCAACGTCGGCCCAGTCGATCGGTACAGCGACGTCGATCGCCAACACGGTGGAGGTGAAGCGGTAGCTGCGAGCCAGCCGCTTCGGCGTGACACCGACAATCGCCTTGAACCGCCTCGCCACATAGGTGCTGCTGGCGCGCTCTGCCACGCCGAGGTCGCTGATCGGCACAACTCCGCCGGTCGCGGCGATGGCGCTACTCATTTGGCGTACGAGGTCTAGACCGTCGATCTCGCGCAGCCGTCGCGTCAACTCATCTTCGAGCAGCGTGAGCATCTCGTGCGGTGTGTCCGCCGTGGTCAGCCGGTCTCGCAGCTCAGCAGTCGCCACCTGGCCCCAAATCTCCTCGACCGTCGCCGGCCGGTCACATAGCTCGGTCGCGGGCATCGGCAGGAACGGGGCGAGCCCCCACGGCTTGAAGTGCACGCCGACGGAACGGGTCCGGTGTGGGTAGCCGAACTCCCACGCGCGGGTGGGCGTGGTGACCACGCAGCCGTCAACGTATTCCGCCGCGTCGACAGCGGTGCCGGAGCGGATGAGGAACGGTGCTCCGAGGTTGACGATGAGCAACGGCGCCGGCGCCGCCGGCAACAACAGTCGGGGGTACGGCGGCGTACCCTCCAGGTAGTAGAGGTCGATCAGCCCGTCCAGCGGCGACTGCGGCCCTCTGGACACATACTCCACACGTCCAGTATCGCTGCGGGGTCATGTTCCGCCCTATCTGGATCGGGACCTCCCGTCGGGTCAAGTGGGCATCGACCGCCCGGCGGTGAACGTCGAACCGCACGGCCAGCTCGATGGGTGTCGGCGTCGCGGTACCGAGCCACCAACTCGTCGACCTGCTCAGGGCGGAGCAGGGGCTTCCAAGCTCACTGCGCAGGTTCACCTAATCGGACGTACGGGAACGCTGACATCGGAAGATGTTGGTTCGGGTACGAGGGCGGCGACTCTCAGGACCGGTGCTACTTTGCGGTGCGGATGCGGAGTGCCGGAGACGTCGATGCTCCCAGGCGGTCGCTGCGCAAGGTCTTCACCCGGAAGTCGAGGCGCTTGCCCTTGCCCGTCCAGCGGTACTTCCACGAGGCCTTGCCGTTGACCAGGATCGTCTTCGAGCCCTCCGGATACTTCCACGATCGTCCAGGCACCCGTGCCTGCAACCTCACCCACACCGGACCGAGCAGTACGTGGGACGCTCGCGACCAGGAGCCGTTGGCTCGCTTCATCTGAACCTTCGTCCGGAGCCGGAACGGCTGGCCCGCCCGCGGCGTTCGGTCGCTGGAGACCAGCTTCGTCCGCGTCGGCGCAGGCGCCATCCTGAACGGTTTCGGCGTAAGAAATTTCGTGTGGGGCTGGAACGACGAATCGGTCCACATCAGTTCGCCGGAGAGGGTGTATCGCCCGGGCCTCTCGCTCCCAGGCCCTCCGGCTCCATCGCAGAAATCGAGGGTGGCGCGGCCGGAGGCGGCGTGGCCCATGGCCTTGGACACGGTGACCGACGGGCCGACGTCCGCTTTGCTCCGGGAGGAGATCACCAACGACCAGTCGATCGCGTCACCGACATCGACCGAGTATTTCACCCGATGGTGGACGCACGAGACGAACAGCACACCGTTGGAGGTAGAGACGGATCCGGTCGGCTCGGCTTCAGCAGCGATGGCCTCAGCAGGTGAACCCAGTCCCACGCTCAGTTGCACCGCGGCAAGCACCCCAGCAAGCAGCGCGGCAAGCGGCACAGCGCCGACTTTCGCGGCGCCGATTTTCCTCGGCGTTCGACGCGTCATCGCGGCAGTGTCGCACTCGTCGCGAGAAGAGACCAACTCCGGAACTGCTGAGAACCGACGCCGGTTCGGATCCAGATTCGGGGTGGTTCTCAGCACTTCCGAGCCGGTCAGGGTGAGCAGGTCGTCCCATCGCACTCGTCCTCACCGTCGAACGCGCCCTCTACCGCTGAGCAGCGGGACCGCCGCCATGAGTGAGCGCTTCGGCCCGGTGCTCTGACGACGGATCGTTCGGCCCCTCAGGCCCACCGTGCGCACGAGGCTCGAACCCCTTGCCAACGGAGACGTTGGCCGAAGTTCGGGCCTCTCCTGCCCAAGCTGGCCTGGGTGCTACGTGTCGTGCTGAGGGTTGTCACCTCGGCTGAACACAGGATCCAGGTAGGAGGCTACCTGCGCCATCTGCTGGTCGTGGTCTGCTTCGCAGGCCGCTTCCAGCCGTTCCTTGCGTCGCCAGGCGGCCCACTTAGCCTGACCGATCTGCCCGTAGCCGACCACGTGTGGTGCGATGGGTTCGAGGGGCACACCGCGGTAGCGGGCCACGGCCCGCGCTGAGCGGAGCAGTTCGTCGGAGTCGATGCCCTGCCGGGCGAGTTGGACGATGTCGACGTAGTCGCGCCACCGGGTGCTGGTGATGCCACGCTCCAAGATGGTGACGCCCTTCTCGGCGATGGTGGTCTCTGGTGCGTAGCCGAGCAGCACGATCGGTTCGCCCAGGATGCGGTCGAGGCGCACGCTGCGGGGCGCGGGCACGATCGGATCTCCGGTGGAGACATCCCACGTGGCGAAGCCCTTCCATGGCCCGATCGAGACGCCGATCCGCACCCGGAATCCAGGGTAGTCGGCGCGCTCTCGAATCTCCTGCACGCTGATCGAGTCGAGCTCGAACATCACGCCGTCATCGGTCTTGACGGCGGCGACGTCGTGAACGACCGCGACGAGATGATCGGCGGACACGTCCGCTCCGATGGCGTTTGCATCGGCGTCCTTGGTCGGGCGGCGTACGCCGTAGGCGGCCAGCAGGATCCCGCCCTTGAGCACGAAGTCGTCGGTATTGGTCGTGCGGGTGAGGCGATCCAGGAACGACTCCAGTGTGTGCCTGATCAGATACTCCTGCGTCGGCGCGCCCGCGCCGGACTTCGCTGCTGTGGCCCGTGCTGCGGACTGGATGCGGCGGAATACCTCGTCTCCCACGCTCACGCCAGCATCTCCAGCGCGTGCAGGACCGGGGACTTCGCCCGAGGGAGACGGGAGGCGATCTCCATCAACCGAGCAGGTTTCCCCCCGCGGCGCAGCCACTCCTTCAGCGCCTCCCTCGACAACTCGTACCCGACCTCGCCGCGTAGCCGGAACGCGTCCACGATCGACCGCTCGGGGGAGTAGATCCCGATCGTCTGATCCGCGCCCGGGATCGGGATCTCCTCGCGCCCGATGTTGAACGAGGCCCGATCGAACTGATGCCATGCGATCGCACCCGTGCTCACCGGTGTGCGCGATCCACGTGGGATCGCGACATCCAACACAGTTGGGATCACA
The DNA here is from genome assembly GCA_039812025.1 of Nocardioides sp. GTDB lineage: Bacteria > Actinomycetota > Actinomycetes > Propionibacteriales > Nocardioidaceae > Nocardioides. The sequence goes on from JBDHZS010000005.1 coordinate 42,463, forward strand.
TCGGTCAGATCATGATGGGCGAGCGCCGACGCCAAGCAGATCGTCGCATCCGGCCGCCGGGTCGCCGACTCGATCCAGTCCCAGTCCGCCGCCGGAGCATCGGACGGCAGGTAGATGCCCCGTGCGATCCGCTCCAGCCGCCCCTCGCGCGCTGCGCGGTACAAGGCGCTGCGCGACAGGCCGGCCTGCTGAGCCGCGCCCGGCCTCAGTGTCGACATGTCACCACATCCCGCTGGCATGAAACGCTTACACCTAAGTATACCTGATGACGAGTCGTCCCAATCCGTCCCGACACTCGACGCCTAGCTCCATCCCGCCGTTCGCTGTGGTCAGATCGCGCTATCAGGCACGCTCCGCTTGCCGAACCCACGCACGACGAGCGCGATCGACACCGCGAGCGGCCACAGCGGGAAGGCGAAGATACCCGCGTAGAACATCGCGGGCACGAACAGCGCGACCCACGTGATGAGGCCGAGGGCGATGCTGAGCCAGCCCAGCCACGCGCCGAGCACACACGTGCGCAGCACGGCGACTCCGACAGAGGCCATTGCAAGACCCTTCACGGTGAACGCGGCGACGCCGATCATGTCGGCCGCTTCGCCGAGGCCCCACAGCGACACGAGCGAGACGTCGTCGTACGCCGCCGTGTCGCCGAACGCGACGACTGCCGTGCATCCGGCCGACACGAGCAACCACGCGGCGACGAGGAGCCCCGCGCCGAACCCCGCGTCGACCGCGACGCCGCCGCGGCCGCTCGATCGGGATGCTGCGACGAGCGCGCCTCGCAGATGCGCGAGGAACACGACGAGCACGGCTGCGGCGCACGCCATGAGCAGCGCGTACGCCTGCCAGGCTCCGGCCGCCTCGGCGAGATGCTCGCGGAGCCCCGCCGCCGACGGATCGTCCGGCGATTCCGGGGCGGACGCGGCGAACGCCAGCGCCGTGGTGACGGCGCCGCTGAGCGCGAGGACGTCGAATCGCACGCGGTGGCGGGCGGGTGCTCCGATGTGGGCCTCGGATTCGGTGGTCATGGCAGCTCCGCTCGGAAGGTGGATGCCTCGATCCTCGCTGCGGCCGGCGTCCCGAGGCCACGGGCACGCGTCCCGAGAACGGCGGGCAGTGTCCCGCGTCGGCTGCTGTGTCCCGGGACATTCGACCCGTGACCCCGGCGGCACGGGCGCCGTAGAATGGCCACATCGATCGCCGGATCGGCCGGTGGCCCCGCCGCCGCCCCGTGCGCCGCCGCCCCGCAGAGGAGGCCGCATGAGACAGCTCCATGGCGGGGTGTTCGCCGGATGCCTCGCCGCGACGCTCCTCGTCGTCGCCGCGCTCGTCGGCATCGCCGCCGTGGGTGGCGGGCCCATCCCGCCGGACGGGGTCGTTTACATGTCGGGATTCCTTGTGATGGCGCTCGCAGGCTGCACGATCCTCGGCTTCCGGCCCGCGCACGCCATCGGCTGGGTGTTCCTTCTCGGTGGGGCGGGGACGCTGCTCGCCGCCTTCCTCGGCGGCATCGCGCTTGCTGCAGGGGGCAGGACAGGCGCCTGGCTGAGCCTCGGGTCGCTGGAGCTGTACGGCGTGGGCTGGATCGCCGTGACGACGCTGCCCCTCCTCCTCTTCCCGGACGGGCACCCGCGCGGTCGCGGGGCGCGCGTCGGCACCGTAGCTGCGGCGGTGCTGGCGGCCGTCGTGGCGCTCGCGGCCGCGATCGGCGCGCAGCCTGACGACGGGGCTCCGGCGTCGCCGCTCGCCGTGACGGGCTGGGCCGATGCCGCACGACAGGTACTCGACCTCGCGCTGCTGGCCTCGGCCGTCGTTACGATCGGCGCGGCGCTGCTTCTTGCGCTCCGGTGGCGGCGTGCCGACGGGCGCGAGCGCCGGCAGCTCGCGTGGCTCGGGGTCGCGGGCATCGCCGTCGCGACGCTCGTGGTCGCAGTGTGGACCGCGGGCACGATCACGGACGACCTGCCCGACATGGTCGGCGCGACGATCGAGGCGCTGCAGATCGCAGCCGTGCCCGTGGCGATGATCGGGGCGATCCTCGACGCGCGGCTCTTCGACATCGACGTCGTCTTCCGGCGATCGCTGGTCTATGCCGTGCTGCTGGCACTGATCGCCGGCACCTACGCGCTCGCGATCGGGGCGGCATCGCTCGTCGCGGGGCAGTCGGCTCCTGTCGTCGGGAGCCTCGTCGCGAGCGTCGCCGTCGCCTTCGCCCTCTCGCCACTGCGCGACGCGCTCGCCCGCCTGGTGGAGAGCTGGCTCTACGGCAGCCGGCGGCGTCCGGCCGAGGCGCTGTCGCTGCTCGAGACCCGCGTCGGGACCGGGACGGACGCGACGGATGCGACGGATGTGTCGGGGCCCCTCGTAGCCGCGGCATCCGCTCTCGGCACCGGCCTGCGACTCGGCTCTGTCGCAGTTGTCGTCGAGTCCGACCCACCGATCCTCGCCTCGTGGCAGGCGGGAAATGATTCACCTCCCCGCGAGAGCGCTCCGATAGAGCTGGAGCTTCGCGCACTCGGGGCGAGGGAGGGGCGGCTCATCGTGACGACGGCCGCCGGAGACGCGCTGCGTCGCGAAGAAGTCGCGCTGATCGAGCGCATCGCGCCGCAGGTCGCGCTGGTGGCGCACGCCGTCCGTGCGGCTGCGCTCGTGCGGCGTTCGCGCGAGCAGATCGTCGGTGCCCGCGAGGCCGAGCGGCTGCGGCTGCGCCGCGACCTGCACGACGGGCTCGGACCCGCGCTCGTGGGGCTCGCGCTCCAGGCCGAGGCCGCGGCGGCGGTCGCGGCATCCGATCCTTCCCGCGCAGCAGAGCTGACGGCGCGCGCGCGGGCCGAAGAGGTCGGCGGCAGGTTCCTCGTCTCGACCGGCCCCCGTGGAACGCGGGTGCGAGCGGAGCTGCCCGCGTGCTCGCCAGCTGACCGTGCCCGCTCCCGTGAGCGGTTCGCGACGCTGCCGGAGGCGGCGCCGTGATCCGACTGCTGGTCGTCGACGACCACCCGATGCTGCGGGCCGGAGTGTGCGCGGCCGTCGACGGAGCGGGCATCGAGGTCGTGGGCGAGGCCGGAACCGTCGCCGAGGCGGTGCGCGAAGCCGTGCTGACGAGCCCCGACGTCGTGCTCATGGATCTCGGGCTGCCTGGTGAGTCGGGCATCGATGCGACACGGGCGATCCTCGACGCGTGCCCGGGCGCCGCGGTGCTTGCGTTCACGATGTCGGAGGACGAGGAGTCGGTGTTCGCGGCGCTGCGCGCGGGTGCTCTCGGGTATCTTGTGAAGGGCGCGCCGCGCGAAGAACTCCTCCGCGCGATCAAGGTGGTCGCGGGCGGCGAGGCGCTGTTCCTGGGGCCAGGCGTCGCACGGCGCATGCAAGGGCATTTCGAGAGGCTGGGGGCGCAGGCGGCGCCGAGCGCCGCGTCGGTGGTGGGGGCGTCCGGGAACTCTGGGGCCACCGACGAGTTCGCGACCCTCACGGCGCGAGAACGCGAGGTGCTCGACCTGATGGCCGCGGGGTGGGGCAACCAGGCGATCGCCGAGCGGCTGCTCCTCGCGCCGAAGACCGTGCGCAACCACGTGTCGATCGTCATCGGCAAGCTGCACGCGTCGAGCCGCGGCGAGGCCGTCGTGCGGGCGCGGCAACATGGGTACGGAAGCGGATCGTGAGTGGCCCGTGCCTCACCTGCGTTCTCCGCGGGTCTCGGGCGCAGTCATGAGTGAGACGTCCTCACCCGTGCAGGGTGGGACGGTAGGTGAGTTCCTGGATGCGACCGTCGAGGGTGTGGCTTTCCAGCAGTTCGAGGTCGAAGTCGGCGGCTCCGGCGAGGATCGGCTCGGCGCCGGTGAGTCCGCTGATCACGGGGAAGATCGTCACCTGGATGCGGTCGACGAGGCCCGCAGCCATGAGTGCCTGGTTCACAGCGATGCTGCCGTGCGAGCGCAGCGGGATGTTGGACTCGGCCCTGAGGCGCGTGACCGTCTCGGTGACGTCGCCGGCGACAAGCGTGGCGTCGGGCCAGTCGAGCGGCGCGGTGAGCGTGTTCGACACCACGGTCGTCGGCAGGTGTCGCATTCGCGTGACCCAGGGATCGTGCACGTCGGAGTCGATCGGTTCCGTAGCCAGCATCTGCGCGAAGGCGCGGTAGGTGTGGGCTCCGAGTACAAGCCGGAGTTCCTCGCTGTACTGAGCGAGCCGGTGGTCGAGAAACTCGGGCCCCTGCTTGCCCCAGTATCCGCCCCAATCGCCAGGTTCGTTGTAGGACCCGTAGCCGTCGAGGGTGCTGAAAATGTCCCAGGTATAGGTGGCGGTCATGATGACTCTCCCTGCGTGGATGGATGATCCGGCGCGCTCACGCGCTGCCCGGACCCGGAGGGAGCGGGGCGTCGAGGAGGCGTGGCCGGTAGTCGAGCAGTTGGATGCCGCCGTCGAAGGTGCGGCTCTCGATGAGGTCGAGGACGACGTCGGGGTAACCGTCGTAGATGCGCTCGCGGCCGGTCTGGCCGGTGATCACCGGGAACACGACGACGCGGAACCTGTCGACCAGCCCCGCGGCGAGCAGCGAGCGCGAGAGCGCGAGGCTGCCGATGGTCGACAGCGGCTGTTCGCTGGTCTTCTTCAACTCGCGCACCGCTTCAACGGCATCACCGCGAACGAGTCGGGAGTTCGCCCATTCGAGCGGCTCCTCGATCGTGTTCGAGAAGACGATCTTCGGCATCCCGCCGAGCATGTCGTCGGCCTCGGCTGGTGGGGCGAAGCTGTGCATCAGCCTGTAGGTGTTCGCTCCCATGAGCAGAGTGCTCTGGTTCTTCGAGTCCTCGCCCAGCCATGCCAGGTACTCGGGACCCTCCAGCCCCCACCAGCCGGGCCAGCCCTCGGCAGCCCCGTAGCCGTCGAGTGAGGCGATGTAGTCGACCATGAGTTCCATGACTAGCTCCGTTCTCGTGTACTTCACTCAGTGAAGCACGCTCGACGAGTCGGCGACCGCCGAAGGGGCGGTCACGGTCGAGGGCGACTGCGGCTCGGCTCAGCCAAGCCGCACTCTCCGATATCCATGGCGTCCTGGCGTGGTCGCACGTGCCGACTCGGCGGTCCTGGGTCGGGGTGCGACACGCCGAGGACGTGAGTCGAACTTCGTTCGATTCTGTCGGTTGGGTGTGTTAGTGTGTGGGTACGACGGGTTGAGGTAGCCAGGGCCCAGACGCTGCAGCCGGTGGCGGGTGGGT